>DASUNQ010000108.1:0-49325 GCA_036277075.1 Thermoanaerobaculia bacterium | reverse complement strand
CGTGGCGCGCGGCGAGGGAGCGGATGGTGGCGGCCGCGTCCTGCTCGGCCTTGGCGCCGAGGACGCCGGGGATGTCCTCCCCCTGGCCGCCGACCGGGTGCGCGGCGCCGGTGTTGGTGCCCGGCGCCATGGCGGCGACGTCGGCCGCCATGAGCAGGAAGAAGCCGGCCGAGGCCGCCTGGGCGCCGCTCGGCCCCACCCAGACCACGACCGGGGTCCTGGCGCCGAGCATGGCGGTGAACATCTCGCGCGTCGAGGTGAGGAGGCCGCCCGGGGTGTCCAGCTCCACGACCACCGCCGCGGCTCCGACGGCGTCCGCCTCGGCCAGCGCCTCCTGCAGGAAGCGCGCGGCGATCGGATGGATGATCGAGCGGATCCGCAGGTGGAGGACCTCGCCGCGCGCCGCCGGCGGCGGGCCTTCGGGCGGCGCCGCGAGGAGCGCCCCGCCCGCCGCCAGGAGCAGCGCCGCCGCGAGCCGGCTCGGCCGCGGGCGAAGGGGCGGGATCGGACGCTCGGCGGGGCGCATAACGACTGCGCCGAGTATAGCTTGCGCGGGCGAGCGCGCGAGGGAGGAGGCGCCGCTAGGCGAGCGCGAGGAAACGCTCCGCGTCGCGCGGCCCGCCGCCCCCCTCCTCGTGCTTGAAGTAGAGGTAGGCCTCGCGCCAGGGCTGGGCGCGCACGGCCGCTGCCCAGCGCGCGAGGTCGGCTTCGGCGTACTCGCTCCGCCGCAGCCGGAGGTAGCCCCAGGAGGCGGTCGGCACGAGCGCCGCGAGCGGCGCCTCGTCGGTGTCGGCCTGGCAGAGAGCGCAGCCGCGGGCGGCGAGCGCCGCGTAGACGGCGTCGTCCTGCCAGCTCGGATGGCGGAACTCGAAGGCGACCGGCGCCGCCACGGTCTCGCGCGCCAGGAGGTCGAGGAAGGCCTCGAGCCGCGGCAGGTCCAACTTGAGGTTCGGCGGCAGGCCGAAGAGGACCGGCCCCAGGCGCTCGCCGAGGACGGCGACGGTGCGGAAAAGGTAGGCGGTCTCGTCTTCGGCGCCGACGAGTCGCCGGAAGTGCGTGATCTTCTGCGACGCCTTGAGCGCGAACCGGAAGCGCGCCGGCACCTGCTCCGCCCAACCCTGGAGCATGCTCGCCCGCGGCAGGCGATAGAAGGTGTTGTTGATCTCGACCGTCGAGAGCCGCTCCGCGTAGTAGCGCAGGCGCCCGGCGGCGGGCAGGTCCTCGGGGTAGAAGCTGCCCTTCCACTCGTCGAAGGCGAAGCCGCTCGTGCCGGCCCAGAGGTCCATCGACCGGTGATCCTACGCCGTAACGAAACCGGCGCCCGGCGAGCCCAACCTCTCAACAGGAGGGTTGCCATGCGCCAGCCTCGCTCCGCCTTCCCCGCCGCGCTCCTCGCCCTCGTCCTCGGCGCCGCCGGGCCCGCCGGGGCCCAGACCTGCTTCACCTACGTCAACACCGACGCCAACGCGCCGCTCCTGTGCCGGGAGCAGGGGAACCTCGCGACGGACTGCGAATGGAGCGGTGTATCGAACGGCCGGGACTGCCACGAGGACGCCGACGTCGGCGACTGCTGCACCTCCATCCCGGCGCCGGCGGGCTCGCAGTCGGTGCTGGAGATGCACTCCGCATGGCACGAGTGCTTCGGCAGCGTCGGCGACAGCGACGGCGACAACCCGCCCCTGCGCGGCAACCGCTGGTACGCCTTCCATCGCCAGATCGAGCACGACTACAACATCTGGCGCGAGAGCGGCAACTTCTGCAACCCCACGGCCGGCAGCCCGCAGGGCTGCAAGATCGAATCGGTCATCTGGTGTCCCGACATGGCGCTGACCTACGGCTTCGACTGCGACCTCGCCGCCGGCGGCACCGGCTGCGGGTCGCAGGACGCGGTGGCGGACGACTCCGTCCAGGACTGCGACGTGGGGCCTGGCACCAACCCCTGCCGGCCGGACGGCGCGATCTGCTCCAGCTGCCAGTCGTTCCCGCAGTGCCTGTTCGTGGGCGGCGCCGGGCCCGACCCCTGCCAGTCCGCCGCCAGCGCCACCTGCGCCGGGAGCAACGTGAGCTTCCCGGGCAAGACCGAGCTCGCGGACTTCACGACCGTGGAAGAGGTCACCACCCTCCTCGACGACAGCTTCCACGGCCAGATGCACGGCGCCGTCGGCACCGCGGGCCCCTGCAACGACATCAACAGCTCCGGCTGCTCGGTGCGCGATCCCATGTTCTGGCGCCTGCACAAGGCGATCGACGACGTGGTGCGCGACTGGCAGGACCTCAACGCCACCGACGTCATGCTGGTGCTCGACCGCTCCGGCAGCATGGACGAGCTCGACGCGACGGGAGCCAGCAAGCTCGACGCCGCGCTCGAGGCGGCCGGCCTCTTCGGCGAGCTCCTGGAGGACGCCCGCGGCGACGGCCAGACCAACCACATCGGAATCGTCTCCTACGCCTCCGACGCCGCCGACCCGGACCGCAACCTGTCGCCGATCGACGCCGGGCCCGGATTGCTGGCAGGGCCGTTCCAGGACGTGCTGGACGAGATCGCCGCCGCCACCGGGAGCGGCTGCACCGGGATCGGCGGCGGCGTCGAGGCGGCGATCGGCGAGATCTGCGCCGGCGGCGACTGCTCCGCCCTGCCCGATCCGCCGCCGGCCGGCACCAACCGGCGCAAGTCGATCCTGCTGCTGACCGACGGCATCGAGAACGTGCCGCCCTGCCTGGCGCCGGCCGGCGGCGCCGGCCCCACCTGCGGCGGCGAGTGCTTCGGCGACCAGCTCGCCTACGCCAACCTCTACGACACCCAGGTCTGCGCCATCGGCTTCGGCGACGCCGGCTCACTCAACGGCGATCTGCTGACCCTCTTCGCCGAGCGTCAGGGCGGCATCTACATGCAGAACCCGGCGACCGACCCCGACGGCGGGTGGATCGACCTCAAGGACTTCTTCGCCAAGTGCTTCGGCCAGCTCACCGACGAGTTCCTGGGCCTCGACCCCAACGGCGTCCTGGCCCCCGGCCAGGCGGCCAGCGAGGCGATCGAGTACACCTCCTGCGGCGACGGCAAGCTGACCTTCGTCGGCGGCTGGAAGACGGCGGTGGAGCGCGGCGAGCTCCGCCTGCTGATCCACGCGCCGAACGGCGACCTGGTGCGTCCGGGGGGACCGGCGGTCGAGACCTCGACCCAGCCGACCTGGGACTTCGCCCGCCTGCGGCTCCCCTATCGCGGCGCCGCGACCGGCCTCTGGCAGGCCCATCTGGTGCGGCGCCACCGAGCCTTCGTCAACGGCTTCACCAGCGACAGCTTCGCCGAGCCGAAGGCGGGGGTGGCCCTGGTGCGGAGGGAGATCCAGCGGCTCTGTCCCGACGGCTGCGCGCGGGTGCTCTACTTCGAGGACAAGACCTTCGGCGCCTCCGCCTACCGCGAGGCGCTCGACGCCGAGACGGGCACCGGGCTGCTCGGCGCGGTCGCCGCCACCGACCGGCCGGCCGAGCTGGCGCGGCTGCTGCGGCGCGAGTGGGACCTGATCGTCTACGCGCACCAGGAGGGGGAGGCTCGCGAGCCCTACGACGGCATCCTGGCGCAGCGGATCTGCGCCGGGCAGCGCGCCATCCTCACCGACACCCGCGGCGCGGCGGCCGCGGCCCTGCTCAAGTGCGCGGGCGCCGCCGACGCCGGCAGCCGCAACCACCGGCGGCTCGAGGTGGCCGGCGAGCTCCAGGCGGCGAGCCTCGAGCTGCGCAACCCCGGCCACGCGATCTGGAGCTACGGCCTCGTGCCGGCCGGCACCGTGGCGCAGGCGACGCTCGACGGCCGCGGCGCGGGCATCGTCGTGCGCGCCGACCGCGGCGTCGAGCAACGCTGGTTCGTCGACGTGCTGGTGCGCGGCCTCAACAAGCTCCAGGCCCACAAGCCGGTGTCGCACTTCCGGACCGGCGGCGACCTGCTGCCGAGCGTCCGCGTCTCCCCGTTCACGGCGACCGCCGGCGGCTTCGACCGGGTCGACGCCCGGGTGGAGATCGAGCGCCCCCTGCTCGGCATCGGCACGCTCCTCGCCCGCCGGGGCCTGGACAAGGAGCGGTCGATCGGCGACGAGCGGCTCGAACCGCGCGCCGCCACTCTCGCGGCGCTCGCGGCGGCGCATCCGGGACCGATCATCCCGACCACCACCGCCACCTACCCGCTGTTCGACGACGGCACCCACGGCGACCTGGTGGCCGGCAACCACTACTGGTCGGCGCAGCTTCCCCACGTCGCCGGCGCCGACGGCATGTATCGCTACCGCTTCATTCTCGACCTCGAGAAGGACGGCTGCACGACCCGGCGCGAGCTGGTGCAGTCGGTGTTCGTCGAGGTGGGGGTCGACGCCACGGCGAGCGGGGTCCAGGTGACACCGCGCGACCGGCCGGCCGCCGGCGGCGGCTTCGACGTCACCCTGGTGCCGCGCGACCGGCTGGGGAACCTCTGGGGACCGGGGCGGCCGGGCGCGATCCAGTGCCGGGAGGCGGACGGCTGCCGCTGCGGCGGTGCCGCGGTCGTCGACCGCGGCGACGGCTCCTACTCGATCCCCGTGCAGGTCGAGGCGGGCGCCGGCCGGTGCCGCATCGAGGCCTTCGGCACCGTCTTCGACGTCGCCTGGGGGCGGCGGTCCGCCTCCTGCGCCGGGCTGCTCGCCGCGCTCGACAACCCGCGCATCGAGGCGCCGCTGCGCAACAAGCTCCGCCTGCGGGTGGCCGCGGCCTGCGAGCAGATGCTGGCCGCCCAGGGCGACTGGAGCGTGGCGGCCGTGCAGACCGGCTCGACCCTCGCCGAGGTGCTGCACGAGATCGAGTCCCACGCCGACGGCGAGCTGCCGGCCGCGGAGCTGCAGGAGCTGAGACGCCGCCTGCAGGACTTCGCGCGCGAGGGCGGCCTGGAGCTCCGGCCCGTGCATCCCGAGCATTGAGCGGAGCCCTGGCCCCGGCGGCCGGGCCCTGGCGCATTGCCATATCCTTCCCGGCCTCGTGCCCCGTCGCTTCTTGTCGGCAGGCGCCGGCCTGGCGCTCGCCGCCGCCTTCGTCCTCGCCTGCACCGCCGCCGTCGCTCCGGCGCGGCGCGGGCGCGAGCATCCGAGCCGCGGCGCCGCGTCGGCCCTGCCGCCCGGAGGGCTCGCGGTCGCAGAGGTGCCGCAGTTCGTGCAGTTCGGCTTCGACGACAACGGTATCTCCGGCCGCGAGGGCTCCGCCACCCGGGGCGGGGTGCGCTTCGTCACCAACCTCTTCGCGGGCCGGCGCAACCCGCCGGGCCGCGGCGAGCCGCGCACCTACGACGGCGGCCCGGCGCTCTTCTCGCTCTACGTCGCGACACGCTACATCGAGGCCCCCGAGGTGGATTCGCCGGCCCACGTCAAGCTCGCCTGGCGCGCGGCGTTCGACGCCGGCCACGAGATCGGCCTCCACACCCACAGCCATCCGCACGGCACCTACTTCGAGGCCGCCGAGTGGTCGGAGGAGATCGCCGCCTGCCTGCGCTGGCTCGGCAAGCCTTTCGCACCCGGCAGCGCCGCCGACTCGGCGACCGGCATCGGCCTCGCGCGCCAAGACGTGGTCGGCTTCCGTGCACCCTTCCTCGAGTTCAACCCGCCGCTCTTCGCCGCGCTGCGCGCCCACGGCATCGCCTACGACTGCAGCGTCGAGGAGGGCTTCGCGGAAGCCTACGACGGCGCCAACCTCCTCTGGCCCTACCGCATCGCCTCCGGCTACGGCGGCGGCTGGCGCGGCATCCGCCGCGAGCTCTGGGAGATCCCGGTCTACGCGCTCACCGTGCCGCCCGACGAGGCGTGCCCGCGCTACGGCGTGCCGCCGGGCCTGCGCGCCCGCCTCCACGCAGTCCGGGCGGACTTCGACCCGGCCGACGGCAAGATCACCGGCTTCGACTGGAACCTCTGGGTGGAGCTCGGGATGACGCGGCCGGAGGTGGTGGCGACCTGGAAGTACTCCCTCGACCGCCGCCTCGCGGGCAACCGCGCGCCCCTCACCTTCGGCGCCCACAGCGACATCTACTCGGAGGAGTACCGCGGCGCCGCCGCCACCACCGCCGAAGAGCGGCGGCGGGCCCTCGCCGAGATCCTCGACTACGCCCTCCGCCGGCCCGAGGTCCGCGTCGTCACGGCCAAGCAGCTCCTGGCGTGGCTGCGAGACCCCGCACCGCTCTGACGGCGCACGCGGTCACGCGGTCGATGGAAGGGACAGCTCGGCCCGCACCGGCGGCAGGCAGCGGGACTCGTCGCAGGGCTGGTAGGTGAGGAGGAGGCGAGCGCCCGGCTCCTCCGCGACGAGGGCGCCGGTGATCGCGATCTCGCCCTCGTAGAGGGGACGGTCGCCAGGAGGGTAGGCGACCTCGCGGAATCGCGCGCCCTTGGCGGCGAGGCTGGTGGGAATCAGCGACGGATTGGCGGGAGGGTTGGCGTTCAGGTGCCAGCCGGGGGCGATGCCGAGCGTCAGCCGGAAGGGGCGCCAGTCGTCTTCACCCGGCTCCCCCACTTCCAACCGCGTCGTCACCAACTGCCGGCCGAGCTCCTCCAGCTCTCCGACCGCCGACCGCGCTCCGGCCGCGGCGGCATCGCCGGCCGGCCGCGAGTCCTCCCCTGCGACCGCGGCGTAGCGCTCCGCGGCGATCGCCATCGTCCGCGCGCCTTCGGGGAACGACGCCACCAGCCCGCCGAAGGCCTGGAGCGTGCGCCGCGCCGGGTCGAGCCACTTCCGCTCGCGGGTTCGCTCCGCCAGCTCGACCAGGTTCAGGGCGGCGACCGCGTTGGCTCCCGGCATCGCGCCGTCGAAGATGTCCTTGCTGCGGAAGAGGACGTCGGCGCTCGCGCCGGCGGTGAAGAAACCGCCGTTTCCCGGGTCCCCGAGCCGCTCGATCTGCTCGTGCGTCAGCTCGGCCGCGGCGTCGAGCCAGCGCCGCTCGCCGCTCGCCCGGTGGAGCGCCAGCAGCCCGTGCCCGAGCAGAGCGTAGTCCGCGAGCATCGCCGGGATCTTCGCCGCCCCGCCGCGCCAGGCGTGGAGCAGCGGCCCGCCGGCCGGGCGCAGCTCCTGGAGCAGGAAGTCCGCCGCCCGCGCCGCCCGCGCCACGAGCTGCGGGTCCCCGAGCGCCTCCCCCGCCGTCGCGAGCCCCGCCACCGCGGTGCCGTTCCAGTCGGTGAGCACCTTGTCGTCGGTCGCCGGCCGCGGGCGTCGCTCGCGCGCCGCCAGCAGCCGCTGCCGCAGCGGCGCGATCTCGGCGAGCAGCTCCGCCGGCCCGAGCTGCCGCCGCCGCGCCAGCTCGTCAACCGGCGCCGGCAGGTGCAGGACGTAGCGATCCCCCTCGAAGAAAGGGGGGCCGTCGAAGCCGTAGAGCGGCGCCAGGAAGGCGGCGTCCTCGGGGCCGAGCGCCGCGTCGAGCTCGGCGCGAGCCCAGACGTAGTAGGCCCCCTCGTGGCCGTCCGTCTCGGCGTCGATCGCGCTCCAGAAGGCGCCTTCCGGCGCGCTCAACTCGCGCCCTAGGAAGGCGGCGGTCTCGCGCGCGATCCGCGCCGTCTCGAGGTCGCCGCTGCGGGCGTGGCTGCGGGCGTAGACCTCCAGCAGCAGGCCGTTGTCGTAGAGCATCTTCTCGAAGTGCGGCACCTTCCACTCGCGGTCGGTGGCGTAGCGATGGAAACCGCCGGCGAGCTGGTCGTAGAGGCCGCCGCGGGCCATCTGGTCGAGCGTGCCGGCGAGCATCGCCGCCGCCTGCGGATCGCGGTCGGCCCAGTGCAGGAGGAGGAAGAGGTTCGACGGCGTCGGGAACTTGGGCGCCTCCCCGAACCCTCCCCACGCCGCGTCGTAGCGGCGGGCGAGCGAGTCGAGCGCGCGCCGCGCTACGTCCGGTGGCGGCGGCGCCGCGGCCGCCCTGTCGCGCTGCTCGAGGTAGCGCCGCATCGCCTCCGCCAGCTCCCCGGCCTGCTCCTCGACGTCGCCGCGGCGGGTGCGCCAGGACTCGGCGAGCCCCGCGAGCACGCTCGTGAAACCGGGGCGGCCGTAACGGTCCTCGGGGGGGAAGTAGGTGCCGGCGTAGAAGGGCTTGAGGTCCGGCGTCAAGAAGACCGAGTTGGGCCAGCCGCCCTGGCCGCTCAGGATCTGGGTCGCCGCCATGTAGATCTCGTCGAGGTCGGGTCGCTCCTCGCGGTCGAGCTTGACGTTGACGAAGTCGCGGTTCATCCGCGCCGCGACGTCCGGCGAGGAGAAGGACTCCCGCTCCATGACGTGGCACCAGTAGCAGGTCGAGTAGCCGACCGAGAGGAAGATCGGCTTGTCCTCGGCGCGCGCGCGGGCCAGCGCCTCCTCGCCCCAGGGGTACCAGTCGACCGGGTTGTGCGCGTGGAGCAGGAGATAGGGGCTGCTCTCGCGCGACAGGCGATTGGCGGGCGTCGCTGTGGCGGTGATCGTCGCGTCGGTCATGGCCCAAACCTCACGGTATCATCGCGTTGCCGAGGAGGTGCACCGATGCTCCCGCAACGCAGAGTCGCCGCGCTCGCTCCTCTCCTGCTCGCCGCGGCGGCGGCCGCCGCGCAGCCGACGCCGCCGCCGCAGGGCCAAGCCGATCCGCGCGCGGCCGAGGTTGCCGAGCGCCTGCTCACGGCGCTCGGCGGGCGCGAGGCCTGGGAAGCCACCCGCTACATCCGTTTCAACTTCAACGGTCGGCGCACCCACGTCTGGGACAAGCACACCGGGCGCCACCGCGTCGAAGGGCAGACGCAGGAGGGCAAGAGCTTCCTCGTCCTGCACAACGTCGCGACGCGCGAGGGCGGCCAGGCCTGGCTCGACGGCCGGCCGGCGAGCGCCGAGGAGGCGCCGGAGCTGCTCGAGCGCGCCTACGGCGCCTGGATCAACGACACCTACTGGCTGCTGATGCCCTACAAGCTGCGCGACCCCGGAGCGAGCCTCGCCTTCGACGGCGAGGAGACGCTCGACGGGCAGGTCTACGACAAGCTCCGCCTCAGCTTCCAGGCGGTCGGCCTGACGCCGGGCGACACCTACTGGGCCTACGTCAACCGCGCGACCGGGCTGATGGACCGCTGGGCGTACCGCCTGCAGGACCAGCCGCCCGACGCCGCGCCGACTGTCTGGCTGTGGCAGGGCTGGGACACGTTCGGCCGGATCAAGCTGGCTCCCCTGCGCGTCCAGCTCGGCGCCGAGCGCCGGCTCGAGCTGCGCGACATCGCCGTCGCGGACACCCTGCCGGACACGGTCTTCAGCTCGCCGGAGCCGGCGCCCAGCCCCTAGGGACGGACCGGGAAGAGTTCCCAGCTCTCGGGAACTGTGCCCGGACGGACCGGGAAGAGTTCCCAGCCCTCAGGAACTGTGCCCGGACGGACCGGGAAGAGTTCCCAGCCCTCAGGAACAGTGCCCGGACGGACCGGGAAGAGTTCCCAGCCCTCAGGAACAGTGCCCGGACGGATCGGGAAGAGTTCCCCGCGCTCAGGAACTGTGCCCGGACGGCTCGGAACTGCTCCCGGAGCATCCGGGCACTGTTCCCAGCCGCTGGGAACTGTTCCCGGAGCGTCCGGGCACTGTTTCTGGCCGTTAGGAACTGTTCCCGGAGCGTCCGGGCATTGTTCCTGGCCGTTGGGAACTGCTCCCGGAGCGTCCGGGCACTGTTCCTGGCCGTTGGGAACTGTTCCCGGACCGTCCGGGCACTGTTCCTAACCGTGGGGAACTGTTCCCGGAGCGTCCGGGCACTGTTCCTGGCCCTACCGCATGAAGGTTTGGCTCATAGGGAAAGCTCCTCCCCCTCCGCGAGGACGCGGAAGCCGTGTGTCCCGATGGCCTTGCGCGCCGCGCTCTCGGGTTGCAGCGCCGGGTTCGAGTGGTTGAGATGGGTGAAGGCGACCCGCAGCGTTCCGTCCTTCACCAGCGGCCCCAGCAGCTCCATCGTCTCGGTCATCAGCGGATGGCCGATCGAGGCGACGTCTCGTCCGGGCAGCTCGTCGAGCGAGTAGAAGGTCCCGTCGAGGAGCGCCTCGTCCACGCCCGCCAGCAGCTCCGGCAGCGGCCGCGGCCAGGCGCGCCAGGAGTCGGTGTCCGGGACGTAGAGGACCGTCCGGTGCGGCCCGCGGACATAGAAGCCGAGGGTGTCGCTGTACTCGTCCGCGAACGGTCCCTTTCTGCTATTACTTCTCCCGGAGAGGGAAAGTAGGCGAGGTCGATTTCGACCTCGTCCCTCCTGACGGTGATCCGTTCGACGATGGTCTCGACGATCGCCCGCCGCTCCTCGAAGGGAAGCTCCTGCCAGCGGCCGTAGAGGCTTCTGGCTTGGGAGACGACCTCCTCGCTTGAGAGGTGCTCGATGGTCAGGAAGTCGATCTCCCCTTGAAGGCGAGGGATCTCCTCCCCAAGCTGTCGCACCCGCTCTTCCAGAGGGCGGTACCGCTCGCCGAAGCCTTCCGGCGAGAGCACGTCGCTCATGTAGAGGCGGTAGACCTTCTCCATCTCTCCGGAAAGTCGCTCCCGCTCTGCCGTGAGGACCGAGAGAAGCTCGCGCTTCTCTACGAGCGTCCGGTCAGACTCGGCAAGCGCCTCCGCGATCTTCTCCTCGGAGAGGAAGAAGTCCTTGAGCTGCTCCTCGAAGACCCGGTCGAGGTCCGTGATCGGGATCTTGTTGCGGCACTTGTAGCAGACCCACTTCGGGGTGTTGGAGGGCACGTAGAGCTTGGCGCCGCAATGGCAGAAGGCCACTCCCGTGAAGAGGTGGACCGGCCTCCGCCCCGGGCGCTTCTCTTTGCGCCCTTCCAGCAGGGCGTTGGCCCGCTCCCAGATCTCCTCGGAGACGATCGGCTCGACCTCGGACCACACCCAGTCCTCCTGCGGCTTGAGGACCCAGCGCCGGCGGTTGCCGCCCAGGTTCCTGGTGAAGTTCGCGCGGCGCTGGCCCTTGGCCGTGGGGTCGCGCAGGATGCGCTTGACGGTCGTGGGTCCGAAGAGTCCTCCGGTCTTAGTCCGGTATCCAGCCTCATTGAGGAGCCGGGCGACGGTCTTGACCCTGCGATGGGTGAGGAAGAGCTCGTACATAAGCTTGCGGATCGGCACCTCTTGCGGGTGAGGGACGAGTTTGCCGGCTTGCCAGTGGTACCCGTAGGGTGTCTTTCCGCCCAAGGGTTTCCCGAGCTTGGCCCGGATCGGCACGGAGGCGGCCACTCGGTCGGCGGTCTCCTCCCTCTCCCACTGCGCCATCGCTCCGAGCATGGTGTAGAAGAAGCGACCCGCGGGAGTCGAGGTGTCGATCGACTCCTGGAGCGAGATGAGGTCCGCGCGATGCTCTTGGAAGAGATCCGAGATGTCCAGGAGTTCGCGGGTGTTGCGGGCCAGCCTGGCGAGCTTCGAGAAAATGAGGCCGGAGATGTGGCGGGAGCGCAGGTCGGCGAGCATGCGCTGAGCCTCGGGATGTCCTAAGACGGACTTCCCGCTGACGGCTTCGAGGTGGTAGACGGTGACCACCGTCCAGCCCTTGACCTCGGCGTACATCCGCGCTCGCGCCTCGTGGTGCTCGGGGCTTTCGCCCCTGGCCTGGTCCTCGGTTGAGACCCGAATCCAGATGCCGACTCGCTTGTCTCCGGTCCTGTCAGGGTGGTGTTGTGGCATTGGCTCCTCTCTGTAGCTGCCGTATACCACGGCGGGTTGTTGGTGGGATGCGAAGAACGACTCTGCAGCCACAGTACTCGCCAGGTGACAGGCGCTCAAGGCGGAGGAATCTGCCGGGGAGGCTACCCGCTCTCTACTCGTCCTTCTTGAGCCGCCTCATGCTGCGCGCCAGGATTTCGGCGACCCGCTTCCGAGCCTCCGGCGCCTCCCGGTAGCGAACCTTGACCTTGTACCCGGCAACTGTGCTCGTCTCCTCCGCTGCCGGCTGACCCGCCAGCCAGGCAAGAAGCTCCTCCGGTGTAAAGACGTGCACGCGACTGCGCTGGTCCGCGGACAAGGTCCGGGTCAGGAGCTTGTCTAGCTTTTCAAGCCGCGCCTTCTTGAGCGACACAACCGCTACCATCGGGAAACCGGCCGCCAGGCACTTCTCGACGTTTCCGACCTCGTAATCCAGAGGTGTCGTGACACTGATCTCGCAGGCGACTGAGAACTGGCCGCGGTGGAGGGCCAAGTCAACGCTCTCGCGGCCGCCGGCGATCTGCTCCTCCACCGCTGCACGGAAACCCCGTTCCACCGCCCACCTACTGATGAGCTCCTGCAGGTACGTGTGTTCGGCGCCGCCTTTGCCCAGACGCCGAGGCTCGGCATGCGGTGCGGCAGCGCTCGGCACTTGGGGCGCGGGTGGCTTTGCCTCCCGTGCCGGTCTGGGGGTCGCCGGAGGCTCCACCCCCTGACGTTCAGGGGTCCGAGCTTCCTGCGGAGGCCGTGGCTCCCGCGCTTGATCGGCAACAGTCGGCGGCGGCTCGACCTCCGCAGGTCGCAGAACACCCCACTTCTTGAGCGAAGCCATCCGCATCGCCCGCCGCTGCTCGCGCGCGGCCGCCGCAGTCAACGGCTCCGGTCTGATTGTCTCCAGGTTGAAGTCCTGCTCCTTCCTGCCGACTCGGCAGACCGCTTCTCCCGTGCCGAGGTTCCCCAGGTCGTCAGCCGTGAAGAAGGAGAACCCGTGGGCGAGTGCACGCGCGTCTTCATCTCCGAGGCGGAAGCACACTCGGGTGTAGGCGTTGGCGAGCACCGCCCGCTCGACGTCCGGCACTCGGCTGTGGAGCTGGTAGAGGTCCTGGTGGGCCACGGTGACCGAGAGCCGGTACTTCCGGGCGCCGGAGAACAGCGCGGCCATCGAGGGCGTGGCAACGCCATGGAACTCGTCAACGTAGAGGAAGAACGGGCGACGCTCAGCTTCGGCCTGGTCCTGCCGCAGGAGCGAGACCTGGTGGAACTTGGAGACCAGGAGCGACCCGAGGAGGGAGGCGTTCTCCTCGCCGATCGCGCCCTGCGAGAGCTTGCCCAGGAAGATCCGTCCGTCGTCAACCACGCGGCGGAAGTCGAGCGGCCGCTCGGTCGCTGTCACCACCCCGCGCACCAGGCGCCCCCGCAGCAAGCTGTCGAGCCTGGTAAGGATCGGCCCCTGCGGCGAGCCTTTGAGCATCGGGAAGTGCGTCGTCCAGAACTCCCGCGCCAAGGCGTCAGGCACCGTCTCGAGGAAGCGCTTGCGGAAGCCGGGATCAACCAGGAAGCGCCGGAGGTCGAGGAGCGTCCCGCCATCGCGTGACTCCAGGAAGGCGCCGATCGCGTTGGCGAGAACCGCCGTCATCTGGTCGCCCCAGGAGGTGGAGAGCCGGCGGAAGACGGCCACCAGGTCTGAGGCGAGCATCTCCTTCTCCGCCTCGGAGCTGGCGGAGAGCATGTTCCAGCCGACGACGTACTCGGGATCGGCGGGGTCAAAAAGGATGACGTCCTGTGCCCGCTCCTCCGGCAGCCGAGCGAGCACCTCATCAACGAGGTCCCCGTGCGGATCGAGGACGCCAACGCCGTTGCCTGCCGCAATGTCCTGAAGGATCAGGGACACCAGGAGCGTTGACTTGCCGGTGCCTGGTGCGCCAATGACGTGCACGTGGCGCATGCGCGCGTCGTCGGAGAGCCGGGCTTCGGTTCGCTTGCCCTGGTGGACGCCATACCCAAGGACAACGCCGGAGTCGCGGGCTTCGGGTGGTACTTCCTTGGTGCGGCCGGTCTCCCGGACGATGGCCTGGACCGACGCGGAAGGCAGATGTACGAGTGTGGAAAGTTCGGGAAGCGATAGAAGACAGCCGGAGCGGTGCGTCGTGCGAAACAGCACGTCGCCGAGAAGGTCATCAAGATCGCCCTGGCCAAGAGGCACCAGCTCGTTGCCGCCCTGTGTGGCTGAGGAGAGCGCACCGCCGATGCCGCGAAGGAGCGTCCACAGGCGCTCGCCGCTCGGAGCCAGCGCCATTGCGCGAACCGCCACAGCGAAGAGCGGTGCTGATGCCTTCTCGCGGGCCAGACTTGTGACCTCCGGGGCGTCGGCAAAGAACGGCTCGCCCGAAGGCGTCTGCACCGACCGCACGATGCTCTCGGGCCACGGCGCCGACACTCTCTCGAAGAGAACCTGCAGGAGCGCAAACTCGCCGGCCTTGGCTTCGGCGAGCGCGGCCACGATCGAGGTGAGGGGGTCGGGCGAGAAGCTCTTGCCTTGTGCGAGCGGGAGCATGAACTCGTGGGCCAGGCCGAACTCCAGAACGGAGAAGGTCCCCTCCGCGACTTGCTCCCACGCGGACAGGAGAAGGTCCTGGCCCTCCCGCACCTCGACCTGTGGAAAGAACGCCCGAAGCTGCGCGAAGGGGAGCGGCGCGTCCTGACTGCGGCAGGAGAGAAGCACTGCAACCGTGCCGCCGGTCGCCACCAGCTCAAACGAAGCCGGCGCCCGAAGCGACGCGAGGCTCCTGAGCCAGGCCTGGCTCAGGGCGGGAGTGACGGAGAGATCCTCGGGCGGGAGGAGCTGTACCTCGATGAGCTCGCTGTCGTCCTGGCGCGGCTCGGGCTCCGGCTCTCCCTCCTCCACCGGAGCAGGCGGCGGCTCCTGTCGGCCGCCGAACCAGCGTTCGAGGATTGCCGAGAACGGAGTGGGGTGCCTGCCGTCGTCAACGGCAGCGACGGTCGTCTCGCGGAGATACCGGAATGGCCTGAACGGCGGCGCGAGCGGGACGGGATACGGATAGCTCTGCCACCCGCGGCCCCGCCGCTCCCAGGCATAGAAGTGGCGGCCGCGCTTCTCTACCAGGCTCTCCATTGATGCCGAATGCTATGCCGTCCCTTCACCCTCGGGCGCCAGTTCCTGCTCGCCGAGGCCCCGCAGTCCCTTCTCCGTCCGCAGGCCGTTGATGACTTCGTTCACCGCTGATCGGAGCGAGTCGCGGAACATCATGGCCGTGTCCTGGCGGTAGTAGGTCGTGGGGTTGAAGACAACCGCGTAGAGGTAGCCAACCCACGGGATAGAGAGTACCCACTCCTCGTCCCCGATCATGCCGCGCTCGACCAGGGAGCCAAGCCCGAGAAGGATTACGGGAATGCCGAGCAAGAACATGAGCGGGCCGAGAACGAAGCTGAAGCAGGCGCCCTCAAAGATCTTCGTGAGGATGGTCGCGAAGATCGCCCACACCGGCAGCCCGACGAGGATGGCCGCTGCCACGATGAGGAGCCCGTACTTTGCAGGGATCTTGGCGAGCCACCAGGAGAAGAAGTGGCCGTTGCCGTACGGCGCCGAGCAGATGTCGAAGGCAACGCGCTTTCGCTGGACGCGGAGGTACTCGCGCTGTGCTGTTCCAATCCCGCCCTCTTTGAAGAGGACACGGGAGAGCTCGACCTCCGGCAGATTGCGCTCGCGTACAGCCTGCTCAACCGCCTTGTAGAACTCTTGAGTTGAAGTGGAGAATTCTTCTAACAGAATATGCCAGTGACTGATTACCGACCCGCGTAGTTGCATCATGCCCTGGTCCGTCCTACTTCATCACTCTCCGCCATCGATTGTGAGATCATCTGTACGAGTGCGTCGATATTCCGCATCGTCTCCTCCACTGACCCGCTATTCTCTAGCACAAAGTCGACGGCCCAAACATGCGCCGCGAGATCATGTCGATCAGCCTCCAGTCCACGGACTCGCTCCTCAATCGCATTTCTCGCCATCCCGCGCGCCTTGCAGACAGTTTGCACTCTCTCAGCCGTAACCTCACGCGCAACCATTACGATAACAGTAGGATGGTAACGTTCTTTAACCCACAACGCGGGCTCAACGTCACCGAGGTCTAGAATCGGCCAGTTGCCGAGCTCCCTCAGGCGCCGTATCGACTCCCCACGGACACAGTACCGGGACTGTCCCCACCCCTCAAAGACAATATCACCAGTCCGTGGAACAATCTCTGTCACGTAATCGAACCAACCTGTAGGATCATCCAACCGCGGCGGCCTTGTTGTCAGCATGATCAGCCGACGTGCCAGGCTCCGCGCTTCGAGAAGTTGCGAAACCGTGGTTTTGCCAGCTGTCGTCAGGCCCACAAGCGCAATAATGGGCGGCTGACCGCTCACTCGTATACGGCTCAATAGTCGCGACACGCAGGAGTGAGGATAACCGCATCGGCTATGGCCGCGCGTGGGAGGTTAACCACTAGCGATATGACTTGCACGATTGCCGCTATGGGTAGACAACCTTTAGTTCCGGCGTCCCCATCGTCGACGGCTCCAAGGTGAAGATTTGTCACTCGCAACCCTGAGCCCGCTAGCTCACGTCGAAGCGCGTGACCGAACACAGCGAGCCCAGCCTTTGCCGTGACGTAGGTTGTATTCAAAGACCAATGACGTTGTGTTCCAGCGGTGCTGCACAGATTGATAACAAGGCCGCCGCAAGAGAGAAGTGATGGTAACATGCGCCTCGTGAAGTCGAGAGTGCCTCCTAAAGTGATGTCTATATCCTGTCGGATAGCAATCGGTTCCTGACTAAGCAAGCCGCCTTGGTGCCAAGCTGATACATTGTTGACTAGGACATCGACCTCTGGAGCCACTG
Organism: Thermoanaerobaculia bacterium; assembly: GCA_036277075.1. Classification (GTDB taxonomy): domain Bacteria; phylum Acidobacteriota; class Thermoanaerobaculia; order Multivoradales; family UBA5704; genus DASUNQ01. The sequence goes on along the minus strand of DASUNQ010000108.1, from coordinate 32,776 downwards.
AATGGATGGCTTTCACACAATTTGTCACAGATTCAGGATCGCCAAAGTCACAGTAAAGAAAGGAGTCATTTGAATCTCCACCGCCGCCACGCCGGCTGCTCCGTACTGTACCAATAGCCTGAAAACGGTTACCCTTTGCCCATAGAAATATCGCCCTCCCAATGGGAGAAGTCGCTCCAGTTACAACTAGGGATCGCTGACGTTTTCGCTGTGGGCTACCAGCGGGTCGTTCTTGAGAAGCCAATACTCGCGCCTCTTACTTGCCACCCCGCACGTCTAGCTTCCCGCCGTGAGGCGTGATGATCCAATCTGCCGCTGCCTCCACGCGCTTCCTCGATTCCTCGAGTAGCTGCTGATCGCTCGCCATTGGATCCTCTTCCGGCGTTCGATCCGGAAACCACCATACGTGTGAAATTGCCACCACGCCCTCAGTCGTCTGCACCAGCAACGCAGAATCGTCCATAGTGTGCCCTGGCGTGTGCAGGATCCTGATGCTATCCGTGATCTGATAGCCATCGCCAAGGTGTTCTCCCCAAACCTCTCCGTCATAGAAATATTTATAGTCAATGACTCGAGCGGCGTCGAAAAGTCCCACATATCTCACATGGTCCATGTGATAATGAGTCACATACACGTGGGTGATATCCTTTGGCGTCAACTGTTGGCGCTTCAAGGCGTCTAGTAGAAGCGCTGGCGACTCGACCAGGCCGGGGTCAACGATCATCTTGACTCGGCCGTCCGTAACTAAACAGGCCGTGTTTCGGACAACGTCGCCCTCATCTCCTTCCTTCACATACCCCTCGTATAGTATCGTCACGTTTGCCATGTTTGTACCCCTCATTGGGTTTATTCTAGCCTATTCGATACCTTGGCGCTATCTTTCGTCTACCTCGACAATGCCCTCGTCTCCATCGACTGCCACAATCATTCCATTGGTGATGCGTGCGAGGTCCGGGCCAAGCCCGACAACCGCTGGGATTCCCTCCTCTCTAGCCACGATTGCAGCATGACACAGCATTCCGCCTTGTTCAGTAGCAACGGCTCCAGCCTTCTGGAAGATCTGGCCCCAATCTGGCGAGGTCATCTTAGCAAGCAAGATATCACCGATCTGGAATTCTTCTAGATCTGTCGCCGTTTGTACCCACCTTGCGGGTCCGCGCGCGCTTCCGGGCGATGCACTAATCCCGACGATTGTGTATGCCATACATCACTCCTTCTAAGGTCTCCAAACCTGTTCCAGATGGTCAAGTGCCTCAAAAAAGCGATCGCCCAGGATTGCGTCAAGGAATGGCGCTCGCTCTGCCTCTGGCAGCGCCTGGTTTGTACGCCAGTAGAACCACTTGGAGATCAAGCCAAACTTACCTTTATAGTTGTAATTATTATAGTTGAGCTCAAAGTCCTTCATGTAAGATAGAAAGGCGAGCGCCTGGTCGACGCGTGACCGCAAAGGAGGAGAAACAGTCGACAGCAATGGCCGTACTGCCTCCTCATACGCGCGCCCAGGTCGGCGCGGCCGACGACTCGCGTGCAGCTCGTGCCAGGCAAAGGGTGGGTAAATGCCAGCTTCGAGAAGATCGCGATATAAGGTTGACTTCGTTCCGACATCGCGAACAAAGTCTACGAGAGTGTACTCGGCAGGCAGAGGCAGCTTCTCCATCTGCTGAAAGAGGAACAAGAGCTTTCGATCATAGAACTGAAGTACTGGAATGAAGAGAGCTGCGAAACGGCGCTCTAGCGCAGGCGCATAATCACTCGGAGCTTCGGCGAAGCGGGGCGTAATCACTCGCCGTGCGATCCAATAGGCGAGACGTGGCCGCTCTTCTCCATGGATTTCGTCCGGGAGAGTGCAGAACACCAACTCTCGTACAATCGGCAACATGACGTTGACGTACCAACGACCGGATGTGAGAAACATTCCATGCAAACTATCGGTCTCGTTTACCAGAGCAAAGTCCCGCCAGAAACGAAGAAGCTCTGACGATGAAGCCCAAAGAGCGTCATCGAGCATGATCCGCTCACATTGGGCCTCGACCGAACTCCGTACCGTCGCAAAGCGATGGCGATACTCTCCCATATATGCAGGAAGATCCACGGGCTCTTGCTGAGTCCAACTATCGACGAAAGTAACAAACTCTTCTCGCTGCCCCGCGACGGCATCGCATCCAGCCAAATAGTCGGTCAAAACCTCGATCTTATGTATGCGGTCGTCTAGATATGCTACGTGCTTTTCCGTGATCCACGGCAGAAGCTCATCTGGAAGTGCGGCAAGTACAGGAACAAGGGAAGAGAGTGGCGGCGGGCTAAAGTCGGTCATTCTGTCGGCGCTCCAACACTAGTGTGCTAGTTGGTCGATGGTGCTGAGACAATGTTGGACTCGCAGAAAAAGGGGTAAAGGGAGTTCGAGAGCAAACAATGGCCCATACACCACTTGAAATGCTGTCATTGCCATCAGCGAGGAAGCGATGTCGCCGAATGCTCCAGAGGCCACCTGCTTTCCGCGTAACCACCGAACCGCCCTCGCGAGTTGCTCAGTAGCGGGTGAATAGCCCGCACTAGAAAGAGCTATCACAGCATAGGAGGTGAAAAACGTATTATAGTGGGCATATGGTCCAGCGCTCACCCCCCAGGAGCCGTCTGAGTGTTGCCGGGAAAGAAGCCATTCCAGTGCTTTGCTTGCAGCAGTCGCCGCGTGTGCATCGTCAGCACAGCACTGCATAAGACTAGTTATGACCTGCGCTGTATGCCACTCGGAAGGAACACGATCACCACTGGCATGGAGCGCCGGAAAGTCTCCATCGGCAGTCTGAGTATCAAGAAGAAGCGTTACGAGATCTTTGACCGCAGGAGATCTACCACTTTCGGAAAGTAGCTGCAATGCGACGGCGACGAAGCCCGCACCAGCCCACTCCTGATCTGCAACACTGGTCACGCCCCTCGCTAATTGATCCATAACGTGAGAGAAAGCCTTGGCTAAAATCGGCTCATCTAAGCTAAAGCTCGATCGAACTAACGCGCGCAATACCTGGCATGAATCCCACAAATCGGTGCCCCAACCTCCGTCATCCCCAACATTTCTCGCCAGCCAGGCCACAGCAGCCTGTACCCCAAGCACGGGTGATTCGTGATCCCCCCTTGGAAGCGACCAAGCCAGCGAACCTGGAACACCACCATCGATAAGCAGCTTCACCATCAATGCCGTGGCAACGCAATCCCATTCGGGATGGCCCTCAATCTTCCAGGAACCATCCTGTTGCTGCTTGGATAGGAGGTACGAACAGCCCCGGTAGACCAGTGGATCAACCCGTGATATCAGCCATTCATGGAGATCATCTCGTAGTACCGCTGAACTAGTCTCGACAGTCGCAGGTCGCCCAACTTCTTCCGTCCTGCCCCCTAGCAAAGTTAGAGTTGTCGCAGCCCGCTCGCCTCCGAGAACGGTAATCGGCCTTGCCTGAAGTATGAAGAGTCTGTCGTCCACAAGCGCCCACTCGACGTCTTGGGGGCGGCCGAAGAAGCCGGCGATCTTCCGCGCCTCCGCGGCGATACTCGCGATTTGTGCTTCGGAAGGAGTCTTTCCATCTGCAGGAACCATCGCTCGGTGCAGTTCGCCGTCCTGCCTTAGCTCGAAATGTGCGGGCGTACGCTCTCCGCTGACAAGAGCCTCGCCGACCCCCACCACACTTTCAATGATCATCAACTCTTTCGTACGAGGTGTCGGACCCTCGGTGAAGCAAACGCCAGCAAAGCTGGGGGTTAACATTTCCTGGACAAGCACTGCCATTGAAGGCACTAGAACAGGCATGCCACGCCGACTAATAGCATAAGTAAGTACTCGTCCGTCATACTGAGATGCCCAACATGAACGGATTGCATCCAGGATTGCTTCGCGTCCAGAAACAGCGAGCACAGTTACATACTGTCCTGCAAAGGACGTAGATGCTGAATCTTCCACTACACAAGAGGACCGAACGGCAAACACTCGGTCGGGATTGTCGAGGTTCTCAAGCAAAGCATCCGAAATCGCGCTCGGTAGATCCCCCTTATGAATTGTATCCACGATTCTTGCTTGCCAAACCTGAGCTTCTTGAAGCGCGGACTCCAGGAAAATCATCCCTCGATTATGAAGTTGTTCGAGGGCCGGCAAATTGATTCCATTTTCGCTGAGAAAATGGGCAAGCACTTCCTTGCCGAGTGCCACACCTGGAGGAACGTCGACACCCGCCATAGTGAGCTGGGCAAGGTTCGAGACCTTGCCACCGAACTGGCGGACGTTTACTGCGTCGAGCTGTGTGAGGCGTACGACTTGCAGAGGAGTCGTTGCCATTCGTTCTCTCGTTGCGGGTTGAATGGTCAAATCGTGGGCGGTTATATCGGTCGAGGCGCCCTAGAACGCTGTTGGGGGGCGCATATCAGGAGCGGCGCAGGACTGGGAGAAGGAGGCGTGGGATACCTATATAGCGATCCAAGCATGCGTATCAGCATTAGCTCAACGGCGGAGATTAGCAGAGGTGCGCGTAGCCGTCAAGATGTTCCCATCTCTCCGTTGTCGCGCTGAACGGCTTGCTTGGCTGACCGCGGATCATCAGCCGCAGGTAGATGTTGTAGTTGGGCAGGGAGATCAAGTCCTCTGGCGCGAACGTCGGGGCGAGCTCGCGGGCAGCGATTGGCGCGTCAAGGGCTCCGACCCGAAAGACAATGAATGTCCCTGCGTTCCCAAAGACTGCATCCCGAACCTCCGTCTCAAGCTGGGAGAGATACTGGTGGGCGAGTACAAGTCCTACGCGGTACTTCCGCAGCTCGGAGAGCATGGTCGCCAAGGTGAGGGTGGCGAAGGTGTGGAACTCGTCGAGGTAGACGTAGAAGTCGCGGCGGCCTTCCTGCGGCCGCTCTGCTCTCCCGAAAGCCGAGAGGCTCAGGCAGGAGACCAAGAGCGATCCCAGGAGCGCCGCCGGCCCCTCGCCGATTCTCCCGCGGGCGAGGTTCACCAGGAGTATCCGTCCCTTATCCATGACCTGCCGCAGATCGAAGCTGGACTGCTCGGCTCCGAGGATCTCCCGCAGCCGCGGGTCCGTCAGGAACGCTCCCACCTTGTTCTGCAGGGGCGCTACCACCACTCCCCGCATACCGGGGCTGTAGCGTTCGTACTCGTCACGCCAGAAGGCGCGGACTTCTTCGTTGGTGACGCCGGCGACGACTCCTCGTCGGTAGTCCCGGTCGGCCAGGAGTCGCGGGATGTCGGCCAGGCTTGCTCCCGGCGTCTCGAGGAGGGTGAAGACGACGTTGCGCAGCAGGTGCTCAAGCCGCGGTCCCCAATCGTCCGGCCAGAGCTTCTTGAAGACTTCGACCATGCCGGCGGCCGCGAGCGCCCGCTTGCCGGCCGGGATGCCGGCGAAGGGGTTGAAGGAGAAGCGGCAGCGGCTGTCCGGGACATTGAGGTACAGGACGTCAGCCCGCCGGGCGGCGGGTACGAGCTTCACCACCTCCTCGACCAGATCCCCGTGCGGATCGAAGAGCGCCAGGCCTTCTCCGGCCTCAAGGTCCTGGAGGACGAGGGTCTTCAGGAGTGTGGACTTGCCGGTGCCGGTCCGGCCGATGGTGTAGAGGTGCATGAGCCGATCGCGCCTGCGAATGCCAAAAAGCGTCCGCGTGTTGCGGTGGTTGGTGCGGGCGAAGTAGGTGATGCGATCATCGGAGTGCATTCGCCCATCGTGCGCGTACTCCTGATTGCCGCAAAGGCGGCGTTTCCTGACGCGCGCCAAAGCTCCCTCGGTTGTGCCGGGGAAGCTTTACGTGCCCTCTCCAAGGCACTAGGGATCGCAGGCTACTTTCCGCTACTCCATTCCTCTCTCAGGCAACGCCGTGAGCGCAAGGGATGCCGCGACAAAGATCGCCATCCGCCGGTCCTCGGTTTCCCAGATGCGGCGCTTCTTCGGAAGGCTCGGGGAGAGCTCAGGAAACCAGCGGGAGACGGCGACTGCAACCTCCCACCTGGTCGTCCCTGACGAGGCGAACTTCTCTGACACCTGCGCGCGGGTGACTCTCTCGACCTCAATACCGCGTCCTCGGGCAGCCCGCGCCGCGATCTGCGCGCGTCGGACCGCCCGCTTGCTGCGGCGAGATCCCTTCATGTCCTCGACGACGAGGAGCTGGGGGCGTACTCGATCGAGAAGTTTCTCGATCCGGGCTCGGTACGCTTCGTCATCCGGCACTGCCATGTGAGCCAGGCCCCAGTCCACCAGGAGTTTGCTCCCTTCCACCGCCACGAAGCCGAAGCCTGATGTCGTCGGGTCAACCGCGAGCGTCCGCACTGCGTGAATGCTTCTCTTCATAGTTCTCAAGCCGCTTCGCAACATCTCGGAGGAAGGCGAGCTTCTGCTCGTCTCCACCCTCCTCCTCCACTTTCCGAATCAGCTCGGGTAAACGCTCTCTGATAATGGATTCGACCTTGCCCACCTCCTCTGTGAAGAGTTCCCGCAAGGGAACGTCAAACAGAAGCTCGTAGCCAAGTGCCGTCTGCAGGGTCGGAACCCGGTTGGCTCCTTCGTGCCGCGTCACTCGGGTGCCAGTCCTGACACCCATGAGGAACGCAACCTCGTCCTGCGAGAGCTGGCTTCGCTTGCGATGCGTACGGAGATAGTTTTGTAATGGTATGAATGTCATAACCACCGTCACAACTTACTTGACATTAAGTCAAATGCAAGGCGTAGAAACCTGCCGGACTCGGCAGGTTTTCTGGAGGCTTGTCAAGGGAAACCGGGGACGTTGGGGATGTTGGGGACGTTCTACGGGGGGTAGCGGGCCGGCAAGCCTTACGCTGCAACGCTTGGTGTCCCGTCCTCCTCCACTCGTGGGATCTCCCCAACGTCCCCAATGTCCTGGCGCTCGCCCGGAACGCTGTACTTCTCGAAGAGGCGAACGAGCTTGGGGTACTCGGAGGCCGGGATGACGAAGGTGCCTCCGCGCTTCTGCGGGTTGAGCATGAGCTTCCGGCGCAGGACAGAGCCGATCCAGCGAGGAGTCACCACATGCTGGTACTCGGCGCCGTGCCGATCGGCGAAGCGCTTGGTGATCTCGGCGACCGAGAGCGGCATGTTCTCCTGCCGCAGTTCGTAGAGAACCGCGAGCACCTCAGCCTCGATCGCCATGGCGCGCTCAGCCGAGAGCACTTGGCCTGAGCGCCGGGCAAGCGAGAGGAGGCGCGCTCGTGTTTCCTCGCTCGGCACGGTCGCGAGAAGCGGCAAGAGGATCTGGGAGAGGCGTGGCTCGAGACCGGCCGGCACCGATGCTTCGGCGAGCGGGCGCCGGCTGCTGCGGGTGCGCAGCCTGTACAGGAGGAGTTTGTTGCGCAGCTCCCGCGCCTCCTCCTCGAAACTCTCCGGCAGGTTGATGGGGATGCCGGCCCGGAGCGGCCGTGTCCCCATGTCTTCGGAAAGACAGCGGCTCTCAAGCGCACGATCATCGAAGAGATTCCTGGTCGCCACGAGCTTGGGGCCGAAGACGTGGAACGCTCGCGGGTTGAACTCCTTGGTCGGCGTCTGCTCGCTGCGAAGCACTGGAAAGCCGCGGGCATTGCCGTTGTTGAGGATCTTCACGATCTCGGCCTTTTCGTCTGAGGCGCGGAAGTCGCCTTCGTCGATGACCAGGGTGCCTTGCACGGCATCAAGGATGCGAAAGATTGGCGAGACGGTCGAGGCGCCCGAAGCGAAGATCGGCTTGTAGCAGAGGGAGCCGACGGTCAAGAGGAAGCGGGACTTGCCGGAGCCGTAGTCGCCGCGCACGCGCAGGTACGGCACCTCGTTGAAGGCGTCGTAGACCCAGGAGAAGAGGACGTATGCGGCGGCGACCTCCTCGAAAGAATCGGAGAGGTCGACGTAGCGGTGGATGAATCGGCGCACATCGCGGAAGAGATCTTCCTCGGAACCGTACTCCCCCGGTGCAGATGGGAAGAGCACCACCCGATGGGTGAGCAGGTTATTCGCCGGCGAGTACGGCACGAGAGTGACGCCTGAAAGCTCGACTCGCTTCTCCGCTCGCCAGGCGGCGCCGTCGTCGAGGATGAACCCCGTCTCCAGAGCGGTCGGGTCATACACCATCTCGAGGAGCTCGCCCGAGGGCAACGCCGCGGAGACCACCGGCCGTATCCGGCTCTTCTTTGGAGCGTCGTCAGGCATCGGGGGAATCGGCCGCGCGCCTGAGGAGCGCCCGGAAGTCCGCTGGTGACTGCCCCAGCTCGACGAAGAACTCGTAGAGCCCGCCGCCATGACCGACCTCTGGCGGCAGCGTCACAATCCGCGCGCCCGGAACGAGGTCGCGGACAATGAGCGCCGAGCCGATACTCTCGGCGTGGCGCTTGAAGCAGATGAAGCACCCCCGGGCTTTGCGGAGCGCCGACGCCCACTCTTCCCGGAAGCTCAAGCCGTCTCCCGTTGCGGAGAGGGCGTTGAAGCCTTGGCTTGAGAGAACCAAGGACTCGACTACGCCCTCGGTCAGCACTACCTCGCTCGGGCTGAGGTTCATGACGGGCTCGCCGTAGAGGTAAGAGCGCTCTCCCTCCTGAGGCAGCAAGGCGAGCCGGCCCTGCTCATCAAAGCTCGCGTACTCGAAGGCGACGACCTTTCGATCGCGCGAGAAAACAGGGATGGTGATTTGCTCTCCGTCCCACCCGATGAGGCGGGCATGGATAAGCGCGGACGGTATCCCGCAACCCTCCAGCGCAAACCAAAGGTCTTCAGGAAGATTGCGATGGAAGTTCACTGCTTGTTGAAACTGTAGCGTCATGAAGCACAGCGTACCGACGCCATGATCCAGCGGAAGTCGCCGTAACCTGCCGAGCCCGGCATCCGGCAGAAAACGAAGCCTTGAGTGCGCTAGGAGAACGCGTATCGTCCTCTGGATGAACAAGCTTCGTATTACAATTCATGATCTTTTCCCGAATCAAACTCTAGAGGAACAGAAAGAAATCGAAGAGACTCTCGATCATTACCTCGATCTCGTGGAAGACATCTACCACCACCTCAAGTCTGAACCAGAGCTCTACGAGCGCTTCCGTGCTTTGACAGCGCAGAGGCCCGCTCGTACCATAGATAACGGTCGATCCTTTACAAGTGAATATCGAGACACACACGTATGACGCGTTGCTTCGCATACATACGTGTCTCAACGCCCAAGCAGAAGGAAGAGGGCGTGTCGCCTGAGGAGCAGCACGATGCCATCGCGCGCTACGCCGGGACCCATGGGCTCTCCATCATCGAGTGGTTCGAGGAGACAAAGACGGCCGCAAAGCGAGGCCGACCAAAGTTCACCAAGATGCTCCGGCTGTTGCGCCAGGGTAAAGCACAGGGGCTCGTCATCCACAAGATCGACCGGAGCGCCAGGAATCTCCGCGACTGGGCAGACCTCGGCGAGCTCATCGACGCTGGGATTGCGGTCCACTTCGTGAACGAGTCGCTTGACCTCCATACTCGTGGCGGCCGGCTCGCTGCCGACATTCAGGCCATTGTCGCCGCGGACTTCATCCGCAACCTGCGGGAGGAAACGCTCAAGGGTTTCTACGGACGCCTGAAGCAGGGGCTCTACCCGCTCCAGGCGCCGCTCGGCTACCTCGACTGCGGGAAGGGCAAGCCGAAGGTGCCTGATGCAAACACCGCCCCGCACGTGCGAAAGACATTCGAGCTGTACGACTCCGGCCAATTCAGCCTCCTGGCGCTCGCCGACGAGATGTACCGGCGAGGCTTGCGGAACCGCAACCGACACAAGGTGACGCGCAACGGTCTCTCGACTATCCTCAACAATTCCTTCTACTGCGGCCTCATCAGCTTGCGCAAGACGGGCGAGACGTTCCCGGGCATACACCGGCCGCTCATTCCGGTCGCTCTGTTTCGACGTGTGCAGGATCGCCTCCAGGGGCGAACGCACCGGAAAGTGATCCGACACGAATTCGTCTTCCGGCGCTTGCTCTCCTGCGGCCACTGCGGCAGGCTACTCCGCGGCGAGCTCCAGAAGGGACACGTCTACTACCGCTGCCACACTCAGGGATGTCCGACGAAGTGCGTGCGCGAAGAAGCCGTGGATGAGACTATCCAGCGAGAGCTTCGGCGCCTCATGCTCTCAAGCGACCAACTAGCGTACCTGTTCCAGCGAATGGAAGAGCGGCGCGCGGGGTTCCTCAGCGAATGGGAAGAGCAGCAAGAGGCGCGGCGCCTGCGGCTCGGACAGATCCAATCCCTGCTTGACCGCCTCGTCGACGCGTACCTCGACGGCATGCTGGAGAAGGAACTCCTCGAAAAGAGCAAGGCGAGCCTATACCTTGAACGGCGAGACCTTGAAGAGAAGCTCGCACTTCCAAGCAGCGAGGCCGAAAAGAAGCTGGAAGAGGTGCGAGAAGTGGTCGAACTGGCAAACGCGGCCTGGTTAAGCTACGAGACGGCGACAGCCGACCACAAACGCGCACTTGCCCAGCTTGCGACGTCGAACCGTATCGTGACCGGCAAAAACCTCTCTGTTGAGCTGTTTCGTCCCTTTGTATCGCTCACTGACTATGCGAAAAATACTCCTAGTGACCTTCAACGGGCCGAAGGTCGAAGCGGTACAAACCTGCCGCAGTCGGCAAGTTCGCAAAGAGAATCTGCGTTGAGACACATCATTGAAGAGATCGAAAGCTGGATCAAGCAGAATTCTGCATTCGCTCTACGCCAGGATACCAGTGACCAGTCGTAGAACTCTCACCAACACCCCGCCTTTAGGTGGGGTGTTGTGCTTTGCAAACTACGCAGCCTCTCCGCTCTTCTCGAAGCACGGCGGCATTACGTCATCGCGGTTTCTGAGACCAGTGGTCGGTCTGCTCACTTCGTAGCCGCTCGCGCCAGCCCACGGGCGGTACGTCGGAGATGGCCGTAAGAGCCACTTCACCCCTAACAGCTAGAAAAGCGCCTTCCCCAGACGCTGGCGAGCACGCGGGCCGGTGGATGAGCTGAGCGGAGTTGTTGCCTGCGGGCACCAGATCGAGAACAAGATCCATGCTGCAGGTCCGACCGCGGCGTTTTGTGAAGTCGGTTTCCGCATCTGAACGAACGATCTCATAGCCCTGAGCACGGAACCCGGCATCACGAAGTGCTTCGTAAAGCGCGATCCAGGCGGTTGAGTCCCTGTTGGCGTAGGTGAGCAGGAGGCGACCGTGGGGTGCGAGCACCCGTCGGCACTCAGCGAAGACGCGCCGTAGCACCTGGACGTACCGCTTATCCGTTGGACCGGACGCCACGGCCGAGGCCTCGCTATCCACGCTGCAGAGGCCAAGCCACACACGGAATAGTGCTGAGAGATCGTGATACTGCACGTCGTCGTGGTAGGGCGGATCTGTCCAGATAAGGTCGACCGAGCCATCGAGAAGCGGCATACGCTCGGAGGAACCATGGACAACTACTGCATCGACCGCGTCGGCAGCGGCTCGATCGGCGCTCGTGCTGAAGGGGCCCGCTAGGGCGATCGGCGACCGAGAGGCAGTGAGCCATTCAGCAGCTCGCTTCGCCGCTGCGATACGGAGTGAGATGCTCCCTCGCCCACGCCGTCCAACGCCCCAGACGTTCGGCTCGGCCGCGAGCGTAGTCAGATTAAACCTGTGCCCAGCCATCGCTTCATATGCTTTGAGGTATCGCCGATCCCATCGGGACATGTGACCGGCCATCTCCGCGGCACCAGCAACGACTATATGGAGTAGGCGCACTAAGGTCGGATCTCCCGCAGCAGCCTCTGGGATCGCAGCGAAGACCGCCTCAAGGATGACCCGCTGGCGCCGTGGATAGAGGTCGTGCCAGTGCCGGAAGCCATGTCGGAGCAGAACGGTGCTTTCTCTTCCCGCTTCAATTTGTGGAAGTTCGCGACAGGGCATCCAGTCGGACTCGGCGCGTTGGATCTCGTCGCTTCGCGGAATTGAGATCTCGCGCCGGACCCCATCCGCCCTCTCGACCAAGACCACTTCCCATCGAAAGCCGTCTCGGGCCCATAAGGCGAGTGTCGCCGTCTGACCGCAAGCGTGACACGCAAACTGGCGGCCAGAAGTGTAGACAGCGGCCGGATCAACCCGGTCACTGCATTCGGGACAGCTGCGAAGCTGATTCAGGACACCCCCGTGAACGTGCCCGTACCGGCACGCTAGCCACGCGCGCTCGTCCTTGCCCACCGCTTCCACCCGTTGGAATCGGGAAAGGGTCGCATATGGGAAGAGCCGAGCTTCGTTGTCGCATCGAGGGCACGTTCCCACGGCTACACGGAGGGTATGGGTAATCCATGCGCTAGCGCCGCCGTCAAAGGAAGTGCCATAGGCGCGATCGAGAAGCCCCGCGACGGCCGAGCGTAAGCGGTCACCCGCAGCATGGATCGCCTCCGGAGCCGGAAGACTGAGCGCCGCCGCGATTCCTTCCGCCGCCCACGGATCGATGTCCTGCGCGTGAACCCAATGACCGCGAAGAAGGGCTTGCAGCGCTACGGTCCCGCCGCCGGCGAACGGATCGGCGACCCGGAGGCGCGGGCCGAGGTCGCGAGCGACCGCATCGAGTACCGCACCCGAGACAGCGGATGTGCGTCGTGCCCACCAACGGAAGACCGACACGGTCGGCAGATGTCGCTCCCGTCGCCCAACCTCATTCGTTGCTGCCGCGGAAACTGCCGAGATATCTAGGTGCCGAAGCGGACTGCCCAGACCCAAAATCACGCCGGCGGTCAAAGGTTCCGGAGTCTGGCTCATAGTGCAGATCCGGCGACGGTCTCGCATGGCCAAGAGTCAGGTCGTCGCCGACGAAGCATCCGCTCGCCTCGCTGTACCGCGCCAGAAGCTCATCGGCGCGGTCCGCGAGAGGTCTTCATTGAAGTCCGGGCAACCGAAGGTGAGATAAAGGCATCTTTCACACGCTCGGGGCTGCCGCTGATGACAGAGAGGGTCGTTGTCGCACGTCCACACGCCATCGATAGCACCAGCAAGCCACTCCTGACAGGAGTGGTGGAGCACTGTCCAGAGCGCACCCAGCGTGTGCGAATGGAATGTCGCGACGTAGATCCCGAAGGTAAGTGTTGCGGGGGAGAGCCACTCGGCGAGAGATGATTCGCCGAAGCCACTTCTACCGTCGGCCAGCGATCGGAGCAGCGCGTGCGAGACGGAGTGGACTAGAGTACCTACCGGCTCAATCTCCTGTGCACCCGCTGCGAATAGCGAGAAGACCTGGAGACGGGCATCCTTCTCGTCGACTGGTACCGGTCCCGCGCCATCGTGCTCGTCCCGAAGCCAGCCCAGCACATCACGGGCGGCAAGCGTCACGATCAGCGCTTCGGTATCAGTCGGCACCGCGAAAATCGGATACTGGTTCCCGTAACGTCGGCGATCAAACCCCTGCAGGATAGACTCGCCCGGCTCCCGACGGACTCTCGTATAGCCGTAGGCCGCAAGAGCGACCGGAAAGGCCGTAGTCACTGAGACCGCGGCGATACCCATGCGCCGGGCGTAGCGCTCTGTCTCGGAAAGCCGGCCCTCCTCCGAAACGACACCCCGGCTCGCCGCCTCCTGTCGGGCGTCTTCCAGCGTGCGTCGGGCGACAAGATCTTGATCGTGTACAGCCGCGCGCTCTAGCACCGCGCGTGTCTCGGCAAGGCGCCGCTGCGCAAGGTCCGGATCGGGCGCGCCGAAGACTCCTGTTATCACAGGGCCGCGTCGATCACGGATGATCTCCAGATCCTCTGGCGATAGCCCGGCGTAAATAGTCTTACATGCCTGCTGCCATTCATCTGGCGTGTAGCGACTACCGGCGCGCCCGCCATCGATTTGCTCCATGCCGCGCTGAAGACTCGACACCTCGCCCAGATAGGAGGCCAGTGCCACACGAGCGCGCGCCGGATGCACTTGGAATCGGTCGTAAACAGCCGACTTCGGATTGAGAAACGTAACTGTGTGTGGATAGTACGTCCGGGCGTCACGTGTCGTAAAGGCCCGCATAAAAGCGGGGCCATGGCTTCCCTCCGCCAGAAATTCTCCACAGTCGCACGGCGTGAACCGAGTGCCGCGGAGGTAACCGTGCCGTATGCAGCGCCAGTACGACGTCTCGAATGAACCAGTGTCCTCGAGGACCACGTCCTCATAGCTATTGCAAGCGTCGCACTTCGGCGTGAACATGGGCTCCGACCGCCCGCATTGATGGCACGCGTAGTACCGGAGTTGACGCATACGACCCCCACAATGGTGGCAGGAAATACGGCCGTTAGCGTCGACATCGGCACTGAGTTGGCTAGGTCGGAAGTAGCGGCGTGCCCGCCCGCACCGCCCCTCACAATGCAGAAGGAGCGGCCAGACCTCGAAGTAGACAGCTTCTGGCTCTATGACGACGAAGTCTCGCTCCGAAACACGAGATGGTCGGACGATCCCAGCCAGGTGTTCGTCAGGCCATTGCTCCAAGTGACGATCGACCTCCTCGAGAAGAACAGCCTTGTTGATAACGGGACCGAGCCGCGTTCCGTCAACGAACGTCGTTCGAACGATGGGTCCTTCGTCGTGGTGAAAGACCGCCCCGGGTAGGTGGCGGAAGATGACTTGCGATCGGCTTCGCTGCATAACTTCCTCTCCCAGGTCAGCGAAGGGCCTCGAAGGCCGGCCCATGGCGGGAATCGGCACCGAATGTAGCCGGTTCGTCAACGTCCCGTAGGCTCGTCAGGACGCGCATGGCAAAGCAGTCCTTGACGAGCCGGCTTCGGAAGGACTGAAGCGAAGGAAGCTCGTGCCTTTCCCAGCGCTCTTCACCCCAACGGACCAGCCGGGCCTCGAGCCCGCTATCAGCCACCTCGGGGACCGCTGATCGGAGCGCGCGGCGTAAGCGCTCCGCGAGGCGCGGCTGAATATCAGCCGCCCCACTGATCCACCAAGGTCGAAAATCGCGCGTGTAGCGAATACCATTGGATGGCGCTCGCAGCAAAGGATCGCGGGCGAGATCCCATAACAATGCCATTACGATTGTCGAAAGGGTCCGATCGATAGCCAAGCGGGCGTACTTGTTCACAGGTACCTGCTCGACCAGGCGATCCAGGAAGAGATGGGTCGAGAGAAAATGCGAGAACGTAGAGGCTTCGCGGAGCGCGAAATGATCGAAGACCGTCACGACCAGGCCCGCGTGGGCTCGCCCGGCTCGGCTCGTTGACTGGATGTAGTCAGCGATCGTTGCCGGCATCCCAGTCATCGTCATGAGATTTAGCCGTTCGAGGTCGACACCATGGGAGAGGACCGATGTGCCAACGAGAGCGCGGAGGCGCTCTCGCCGCAGATCAGTCGGCCGTGCGTGCTCGATCTGGGCGATCGCGGACGCGAGTTCCGTGATCGGGACATCACCCGTCAGCAACTCGTGGCGGAGCCCGTCCTGGCTCTCTGCCTCCAGCTGCCGGTCGAGAGAACGCAGGTCATCCGACATGCGAGCGCCATCCGCACGGCGGTTGACATACCCAAGCGAGACTTCGTAGTCGAAGAGCAGTGTACGTAGCTCGTCATCCAAAGGGACACGGCCCAGCGCGGCCTCCGCGTCGATACGCAGTGGCGACGGATCATCCTCGAGATCCTGCACGGCACGAACAAGCTCCACCTGGATGCGGCCCGCGATCTCGACCCGGCTGGTGCCGCCGCCGGTCGGCATGACGCCGAGGAAGGCACGGCGAACATCGGGTGTCTCGAGTGTGTAAAAACTCCATCTTCGCTCAAAACCTGGCGACGGGAAACGGCGAGGGCGTCGCCCGTACACTTGTCTAACCTGATCGTCGAATCCCTCAATGGTAGCGCTGGCAGCCAGTATTTTCGGTGGCAGCCCAGACGGGCCAGCACACTGAATCTCGGCGAGAAGAGACTCAAAGTGGGCAGCGAACACACCCAGCTCTTCGGCCACGAGGTGTAGTTCATCCTGGATGACTAGCGTCGGAACGGGATCATGCCAGCCAGTCACGCGCTCTAGCTCCCGGACTGCCCGGGTGCAGCCCTCGGCCCCACAGCCGCCGAAGACAAAGTATCCGTGATCGGGACAGCGACCGGCGGGCCCATGCGCGAATGAAGTGAACTCCCCGAAGTGGGCCAGGCCAACGACTTTGTCAACCGTGGACACGATGACGGCTGGCTGATAGCGGTAGACCTCGTCGTCGCTGACATGAAGCGGCAACTCCGCATTGCAAGCTGTACACTTATGTAGGAGCCGGTATCGGATCGCGTCCGCCGCCAATCGCACTGCGTCTTTGGCGCCGCAGAATGGACATCCGGCGATGAGCCGATGACGGCGCCGATCGCTCTCTGTCAGCCGCTCGGCGTTCGCCATACCCGGCCACCACCCCTGTTCGTATCGGAGTGCATTCGGAGTGTTGCCACCACCGACTAAGTACCCGAGCTCGAATGGTGCACCAGCGATCCGCTCGGCGTGGCGCACATCATCGGCTACCGTCAGCACGCGGAGAACGCGATCAAGTTGTTGCGCGGAGAGCATGCGGAGCGGGAAGCGCAGCAGTGCCGTGGTACCACGATCCTTGCCGCGGAACCGGTCGTAAAAGAGAGCGACCACAATCAGTCCTAAATAGGCTTCCGTTTTCCCTCCGCCCGTTGGGAACCAAAGCACATCAACAGATTTTAGCTCCTCCAGAAGATCGGCTCGGTGCCGGTGACGGCGCGCCGCCACTGCCGCCAAGTGTTCAATGAGGTACACCAGCTGGAACGGCCGCCACGACGTATGCCCACGGGCCGCACCAGCGCGCGCAAAGACGCGGTTCGCGAGCCGGAATGCCCGTAGGAGCTCCGCATCATCACCCAAGAGAGCACGACCGCCGGCAAATCGCCTCGTCTCCGCGTCGAAATCGTTGCGATCTCGCTCCGAAGCGAGCCGAGCCTCGGGGCCGAGCCCAGGCAGAAAGGCGTCCCATTCTCGTAGGTATGCTCGCATCGCGTCTTCAACCTGCGATAGGATCGGGAATGGATCGTCGTCGAGTTTGCTCCAACTGAGTTCTGGCAGGTGCTCAGTGCGGTGTCTCACTACTCGTTGAATGTGCAATGGAAGTGTCTCGGTCGCAACGCCGTCGTCGGCCGCAGAAATTGCCACGCAGCCGCGACCGTGGCCTATAATTTCTGCAAGATCTTCCTGCCGGTAGTCGTCGGGAGCGAGGTGAAATCGTTGTGGCTCCAAATGTCCGCCTGCGACCACTCGTGCTTCTATCCGAGCGTCATACAAGTTCAGATCCTGAAGACGATCTCCCTCCCGGGGCTGCGTCTGATTCACGAGAGACACGGAGACCAGAAGGTTACCGTTGGGCATTTCCTCGACGAAAGCGTGAAGGCGCGCGGCCGGGATCTGGGGCATCCACGCGCCATCGACGCGTGCACGCAATGCCTCCGCATAGCGTTCATCAGTGTTTAGGGCTGATAGCGGCACCGTTCGACCAGGTGAAGCAAACGGTCGCGCCGCATCAGAGCGCCCAAAATGGACGCTCACTGCGTCGCGGACGGCAGCATCCAAGGCGTTGGCGAGTTCGGGGCCCGCATGCGTACCATTTACGGGAACCCCAAGGCGCAACCCAGTAGCGAAGACGTTCGAGCGCTGCCACGCCTCCGTGATCGGGAGCCTAAGGTCGTGTCGTCCTTGAGCGGCTCCGGTGCTGCCGACACCAGCTTCTTCATCGCCTTCGCGCCGAGCGGCCTCGAGAACCTCCAGGCGTGTGGGCCAGAGAGGCTGGTACAGCGCGAAGGAGACATCGATCTCCAGGTCTAGTAACTCGATGCCTTCGGTGCTGCGAGCGACGAAGTCGATACCTATCCTTGAGCCGTCAACTGCGCCGCGGGCCTCGTCAGCCTCGACTGGTCGCAGTACCCCGATCCGGACCTGCTGAACGGGATTCCATGGGGGTGCCATCCGCTCACCCGCACGGTTACTCAGCCGTTCAACTACACGAGCGATAATAGCCCTGAGAACCGAGCACTCAAGCCTGTTTTGCTGGCCCTGCCCCACAACGTCTGAGATGAGTGCTGACGCTATCGGTGGGACGGCTCGAGGGATGACTATCGAGGACATCTATGGGCCCCCTGGTTCGATTTCGCAGATGTTGACCAGCAACGAGCCGGCTGGAACGACCGCGCCCGCCACGGCGGCCGGAACACAGATCGGATCAGAGACAGACTCGACGATACGCGCGTCAAACTCGTCGAGGATCGCCGCGGCATCCACGCCGAGCAGATCGGCCAACCTGTCGAGATTCGGCCCGCGGCCAGCAACCGTCTCACGCATAGCGCCTGAGATCGTATGACCGAGGCTGATGTGGCTGCCACGGACCTGCCGGACCAGCGTGGCCACCCGTTTCCAGTTTTGAAGGAGCCACTCGTCCCCGGCGAGGCGTGCGACTCTGGCCATGTCCTCACAGTCATTGGGCGCCAGCGTTGTGCCGTCGGCCCATGCCTCTAGCTGCGTGGATGTTGTCGCGCTCTCATCGGTGAGCATGCGCCGAGCTCGTTGAGGTGTTCCAGCCTTCTTGAGCAGCGCGCGACAAGCCCGTCTCCAGCGGCCGAGTATGAATTCGACGTCAACGTATGCCCCTTGCCCCTTGACCACCGCGAGCGCACGAGCGAAGAGCGATTCACGCCCGGAGCCACGCGGGACGATTACGTTGTCTCCGTGCTTCAGGTGAGCCGCGCGCAGATGACGAAACCTGTCGCCGAGCAGGACCTCGACATCCACCTCCTCCGGTACCAACCAGACTGCTCCATCAGGCGAGAGCGTCACTGGACGGACCAGGACCGGCCATGTGCTCCTCCCGCGGGAATCGGTTCGCACCGCCACGTAGGGTTCCGGCTCCAAGTCACCGATGACCTCGGTGAGGTCGAGATCGAAAGTGCGAAATGTAGCGTCGCCGGGCGTCGCCCGCTGCTCGCGCCGAAACACGGTCGGTATGGACGTTGGCCTAGTGACGGACGAAGCGGTGACGGCGAGGGCTGGCGGTATTCGGTCGCGAACCCGCGCCGACTCCTCCTCAGCAACACGCTGCAGCACGGCGGCCTCCCAACCGTATGCGACGACGATCCGCTCCCGGGCCTCACCTGACCAGAGCGCGTCCCGCCGCCAAGGCGGCGGTAGACCGGTAAGGACCTCAACGATCCCGTTGGCCGCCCAGGGGAGACGCTGGCGCAAGGACACAACATGGACCCCCTCGGCCAGATCAGCATCGAACTCGAACAGATCTTCCTCGAGGGCTAATGCGGCAGCATCATCCGACGCCCGGACCACTACAGCCGGCGGGATCTGCCTGCGGCGCAAGTCGTCGAGCAGAAACACCAAAGCCTCGAATTTTGGATTTGCCACGTCCAGTGCAGAGAAAAGGCGTGTGACATCGGCTTGGAGAGCCGCATAGCGAGTCTCCCGGTACCCGGCCCAGGAGCCCTCAAGGCGATTGTGGCCACCTTCCACAGCGCGCGCGAGGTCACCCAGTGGTTGGGCGCGGGGCATGAGCGCGGCTGTTTGATCGTGCGTCCTCACCTGCCCTCCTAGCGCGTTGGCGGTCCCGAGCAAACGCGCAGCGGCAAAGAGCGGGTACGGCAGCCGGTTAGCAATTCGCCGCGCGGCGACAATATGCCCGTGAATCGAGGAAGATAACGTCTCGATAACCGACGCACCAACGTGCGCGATGCCTATCCTGGGAGCTTGCCCTGCCACGAGCCGTATAAGAGTAAGACCGGATGCAGGCAGGCGATCACGGACCGCCCAGGCCGGCGCGTCTAGAGCCGCAAGCGTGGCGCAGTCAAGGGTCCATGCCAGGTCGGCAGGCTGTCGTGCTTCCATGTCCCCTTGGTCATGGAGCACGAGGATGTGCCGTGCGCCGTGCTCCCGTGCCCATCGAAGCGCCCCGTCTAGGAGGTCAAGAGCGGCGAACGAAGTCCGGTCGATCAACACGAGACCGTCCCGCTCGCCCGGCAGGCGAGGCCAGCCGACACGCGTGTTGAGGTACAAGAGCGCGCCTCGCCCTGGCTGGAACCTTAGGGGATCGCAACCAGGCAGAACGATGCGACCGTCGCCCCGAATCCGACCCACGCGGAGGCCTTTGTCGAGCGAGATTCCCTGAACCGAGACCTTGCCGAGTCGGGCTTGAACTGCCGTATCAGTACCGACGACGATGATGGAGCCCGTCACGGCTGTCGAGCGGGCCTCGTTGCGGTCCCGCAGGCGTGCCAGTTGGGCCTCCATTGCGAGCGCCACAGCGAGATCGTGAGCGCCTCGCGGGATCTCCACGCGTGCGAGCACAGCCGAGCCTTGAGAGAGAGCAAGACGGCGAGCGAGATCGGCCAGTACCAGATCGGGAGGACAGAGGCGGACCCGCTCAAGGCCGTCCCGCAATACGACGCGGGCCAGCGCCCCCTCAAACGATAGGTTGCAGTCAGAGGCAGGCATGCCGCCTCCGAAAGGCCGCCCTACAACTCCCGATGGCAGAGCACGACCTCCAGTCGATCGAGCGGGTGAAGGTTCATACCAGAGAACGCGCTCCTCATTTATCCATTCTACCCCCAGAGCAGGCCGACTACCGACAGAACTGGTGACGAGCAGTCCTGTGTAACAAGTGCGCCGACCTCGGCAGGTTCCGCCGTCTATCCAGACCTAAGCTCCCCGTCTACGCTGGTCTCCAGATAGCACTTTCACGCCTTCTCCCCCCAACTTGAGCAGTCACCCTCGCATCCTCGCGGGTGCGAGACCTTTTCACGTTCCCGGCGGAATGAATCCGCCGAGGATTACTAGAGCGGAGGTGCGGAGATCTAGGACGGACGCGACAACGCACGACCCGCGAGGAAGGGAACACCGGGCCGCCGCGGCAATTGCCGCAGGCATGCGCCCGGTGGCCCGGCACTTCTACTTGGAGGAACGCATGAAGCGAAAGACTCTGACGGTCGGTCTCTGCGGCGTTCACCGGGAGATCAAGTGGGCTCGCTCAGGCGGCCCGGAGGCCACGGTCCCCATGATCCGCCTTCGGGGTCACTGGCTCGCACGAGCAGGGTTCGGCACAGGGCAGAAGATGGCGGTCGACGTCGTCCTGGGCACCTTGTCGCTGACCCTTACCGGCCGCACGCCGAAGACGAACTACTCCGTGCCCGAAGCACAGGAAGTCCTCGGCGCCCTCGCCGAGAAGCTGGAAGGCATCGTGCGGGCCCTCAATGAAGTCCACGAC
The DNA here is from genome assembly GCA_036277075.1 of Thermoanaerobaculia bacterium. GTDB lineage: Bacteria > Acidobacteriota > Thermoanaerobaculia > Multivoradales > UBA5704 > DASUNQ01. Next base: position 11,584 of record DASUNQ010000108.1, on the reverse strand, counting down.
GGCCTGCCAGTGCCGGAGCTGCACGACGGCACGCTCGAGGAGGAGATGGCGCCGGATTTGGCCGCCGAGATCCTCGGCGCTATCGAGTGCATCGTCGCCGACTGTCTCGCCCCTGCGATTGACTCACTCGCCGCGGTAGCCAAGCTCACCGAGGAAGAGCTGGAGCGGGAGCTCTGGCGAGAGCGGGCGCGGATGGAGACGGCACGCCTACATAGAGCCGGCATTGCACCTCTTTCCGATCAGCTCGAGCTGACGCTTCCACCAGCCTCGGCAATCGCCGGAGAGCTAGCATCCTTATAGGACCCCATCCGGGGTCCTTTGTTTAGTCGAAGCGTACGCCAGCCCGCCTCCTACGAAGAGCACGCCATCTAGGCTCAGCGCCTACGCGAGTAGGTGGGTGCCGATGCACGGCACCTCGACGGTCCCCATCCCCGGATGTCCAGGCGCCGACCGGCGCCCACTCCTGCAAAGACTCCGCTTATACTTCGGCAGTTACGAAGGCGACTTCACTGAAGCGACGGGGAAGGAAGAGGCGCCAGGCGATCGCCAGCAGCTTTGACGCTTACGATTCTACGGTAGTCATGTTGCCGCCTCGAGCGGAGGACTCTGCCAATGCATCCTGGCTATCTGCCCCGCTTCAACATCGCCATCGCTGGAGCTGCCGGCGTCTGGGGAGAGCGCTGCCATGCGCCCGCTATCAATGAGCTCGCTGCTGCCGGTATTCCCCTCCGCGTAGTCGCGATCGCCGAACTTAGCGACCCGTTAGCCATCGCGGCAGCTCGCGGGCACTCTCAAGTCGAACAGATGATTGCAGTGCACCGCCCGACGTTTGTTGATGCACGTCACGGTATCAGCGAGGCTTTGGCGCAACTTGATAGTGTGCACGCCACACATCATCTTGATCTCCTCATCGTCTGCACTGACCCGATAGCCCATTTCACCTACTGTAGCTGGGCGGCGCGGAATGCAGTCTCCTTCCTTTGCGACAAACCCATCGTGGTCGTCGAGAATTGCTCCTCTCAACTCGCAGCAGCCAACGAAATCAGCACTCGCTTCACCATCTTATTGGATCTAATCAGGGGTGCTCGCGCGCGCAATAACCACTTCCGTGCCGCCACGCTTCTTCGGCGGCGTAACCTCGCGCCCTTTGCTCTCGCCGCGTCGGCGATCGCCTCTGTGTATGGTGCGACACGCGCCCCAGTACGGTCCCTGAACGTCGCGGTATCCGGGGGAGTTCACTTCACTTCGGACGAATATCGTTCCTCAGGCGCTCACGGCTTTCTTGACGGCTGTGGATCCCTATCATTTTCCAGCTATCACTATCTAGACGTCATTGCGTGGTTCCTGTCTCTTGCTCCGGGCGCCATCACCACTCTTTTGATCGAGTGTCCGTACGTTTGCAGAGTCGCGGACTGTCTCGCGAGTGGCGCAAGCGGACCGCTCTTCCAACTCCTTCGAGTTGAGAGCGGACACGATCAAGCTTTGCCGCAGAACGTTGCTGCCGCCGAGTTAGATTTTCTAATTGTGATGCACTTGCTCGACGAGGCGCTTAAGCCATTAGGTCTCGTCACGTATACCTTCAATCGCACCTCCTATACGGCGCGCACTATCCGGCCAAGTCCGAGCGTCGCCAATCCTGGGGCCCACCTAAAGGGTGGACGGATGTCGCAGATCGTCATCGACCTACATCAAGGACCGTGCCAGAGCATTCGCTTGCTTAAAAATGATGTAGCGCTTGGGCAGCAAGCAATCAGATACGAGCGATGGGTACATCCGATGTTATCTAATCCACCTTATGAAGAGCTTCTCTTCGCTGACGCATACGAAGCGGAGACCACGACGCCAAAGCGGCTTGTCGAGGAGTTTATAAAGATGTTGGCCGGCGTCGTGACGGAGGCAGAGGCGATTAGTCTTCCTGTCCCGATTGAATCACAGGAGCTAACGCATCGGCTCTATGCGGCGTGCTATGAGCTCTTAGCGCAGGAAGCCGAGGATCCTAGCCGGAACGAGGGTAAACGGAGTCATTCCCGCAGAGTAGCTCTCTAGCCGAAAATGAGCAAAGATAGACGGCTTCTTGAGGCAAGGCAAATTGCTGAGGAGGTATTCCAATCAGCAGCACATGTTCGTAGGTTGGCGGGAGGACTCGTGCACTTCGTATACCTGGCAACAACATTGGACGGCCTGCGACGCGTCATCGTAAAGATTCGCGGCGATACCTACGCTCGTCTTCCCTCGCTCGCGTGCGAACGAGGGACAATTGAGCGCGAAGTGGCAGCTCTCCGCCTGCTCAGTAGCATCCCAGACCTACAAGGTCGCGTGCCAAACCTCCTTTACGCTGACACGCTCGGTCGTCATATGGTTGCTACAGAGGTTGGCGTCGCAGGATTTTCGCTGGCCCGGACGATCATGACACGTGGGGTAATGCCCGCCGGCATAGCTCAATCGATTGGATCATTGTTGGGATTGATTCACTCCGCCACTGACGAGTTTATCTCTGGGGCTGGCGAGGAGCCGTTCTTTGAACGCGAACTGCGGCTGAAACTGCTTTACCAAAAGCTTCCGGGATTAGACGGACTTGTGGCGTCTACTCGGGTAGGGCCGCGCGCGTTCGTCTTTGGGGACTGCTCGCCAAAGAATATAATGCTTTGTGCCGAAGGTAACGTTGGGTTTGTCGATTTCGACAATGCCCACTTCGGCAGCCGTCTGCTGGAAATCGGGTATGCGGCGGCGCATATTCTGCTTCATGGTGGTGCGGTGGGGGCGAGTCTCGGCGAACTGCATTCGGATTTTCTTGCAGGGTACCAATGCTACCGCCCCCTACCTGAGGACGCGCTTTTTGCAGCGGCAATTGGAGGAGCGTTGTTGTATCGTTTGAAGAACGCGGTCATTCCATATCAATGCGGATTGCGCGCGCCCGAAAAGACGCGGTGGGCCTCCGCTCTTGTCCTTGCGCTCAGTTGCCCGCAGAGATTATCAACGGCCGGGCTTCTTCGGCTACTGCGGGCGCCCACTGAGGACTCCCGGGAGTGAGCGCGCGGCTTACAGTACGCCATCTGTATCAGCTACTGGTGCGCGCCACTGAGCGTCTTGGATTTGATACGTGGGAGTCAAGGGCAATCGCGCGTAATCTTTGGGAGGCGGAGTTAACAGGCCGCACCGCGCATGGAGTCGCCCGCCTCTCACTTCTTCGCAGGCAGGTACAGGCAGGTCACATACTTCCCGTCACAACGCAGCCTGCTCTCATGCCTATCGGAGCGGATTGTGTGATTCGCTTCGACGCGCGAGGGCGAACGGGTTGGCTGGTGATGCCGATTGCTCTTAGAGTTGCCGCCCACTACCTTCGCGAGCGAACGGGAGGTGTCGCAGCGGTGACGCTTCTTCATGCATCTCCAGGCATCGGTTACCTCGGGCAGTATGGCCGGGCCATAACTTCCCGCGGTTTGGTCTTGATCATGATGGTCAAGTCGACAGGCGGTGGGGTACCGGAGGGTTCCACCAGGGCAGCACTTGGGACCAACGCAATCTGTTTGGCAGCGCCCGGCCCGGTGGGGCCCATCATTCTGGATATGTCGGCCACGGCGATTCCGTGGAACGGCGTGGAACTTGCGCGGTTACTCCAGAGCTCTCTCCCCGTTGGACTCGCACATGACGAGCATGGTCACCATACGGAAAATCCGCATGAGGCAGTGGGTCTCAAGATTTTCGGCGGCCATAGAGGCACAGGCCTCGCAATCATGATCGAGGTCCTAGCAGGGGCCTTAGGTAGTACTTCGTTGGGCAACGATCAAGCTTCCCGCTGGGGAGTCATGGCCCTGCTCGTCCGCGCTGCGGCTTTTCGTTCGGCGGCCGACTATTTCAGAGACGTCCAGGCGACTTTCGAATCATTGCGTTGCGCTCAATCGGCTTCCAGTCCAGTTCGCTACCCAGGCTCCGAAGCAGGCAAAGCGCTTAGCCGTGCCCTTAAAAGAGGATGGGTAGACTTGGATAAGCGTGTGGCAACACTGCTCGACGATATACCTACGGTCGTCGACTAGAAGCCGAATCGATGTCTGTACTCTGTCGAGAGAACTTCGCCCGGCAGACTAGGGCTGATGTCGTCTGTACAGATCGGCGCGGCCGAGAAGGAGCGAGCGCGGCATGAACGATTACGAGTGGAATGGCGTTCTGATCGGTGTTGGCCTGGGCGTTACAGCAAACATACTTTTTGCTCTCCTTCTCTTCTGCGTACAACGCGTCCGCTCGCTGAGTATTCGTCACGTGGTTGTTCGCTTACTGAGGTGGAGCGTGCGGCAAGATGAAGCGCTTCGAGCATTCCTGTTGTCACAACTCGGCGGGGAGATTGAGGAAGTGTATCCGAACCGTGCGATTGCAGGGAGCCGACTCTACGAAGATAACATAGACACTAGAACTCTGAAGATCATGACAAATAGAGGCGCGGCGTTTTCGGAACGGGGCTCAGAGCGCGACTACCCGGTCTCGGGTTGGAGAAGACTTGCCCAGACAAGGGTTCTACTACTCAACCCAAACTCTCAGAGTGCTGCTCGTCGGTTTAGTGAGCTTAAGCCGCTCTCAGCAATAGTTGGATGGGAACTTGGTGATTTTAAGACCGATATCCTCAGCGCCGCTCGAAAGCTCAGTGCAACACCCAATGTTGAGGTTAAGTTTCATAAGGAGCCTAGCGTATTTCGTATAGTCATCACGGACAGGTACTGCTATATTTCGGGATTCTCGAGAAGCGACTACGGGCGAAATATGCCGGTATACAAGGTGCGATCTGACTCGGCCATCTATGTCCTCTTTGAAAAGTATTTTGAGGAAGCTTGGCAGCGAGGTACGAGCGCAATACCAGAGCCCGAGCGAATGCTGGCGCCGGGTTCAGCCGCTCAGTGACTAGAAGTTTGACAGCCGTTGAAAAGGATCAGCGAGCACTCGAGGCAAAAATGGCAGCTTCTCCTCCCCGACCACGGTGAACCATTACACCGGCCATGCCATGCCTCAGGGGACACGAAGAAGCGGCGGCTCGAAATAAGCCACCGCTGAATAGACATCTAAGGAGCACCCCTACTCCACCGCAAGGAACACCCAACCGCCGCCACGACCCACTTGTCTCTGGTCTGCCCACCGGCCTCAAGCTTGAGAACTGGCGCCTCGTTCGGGTCAGGGACGAGCCGGCTCTTGTCCTGCCAGCGGTAGCCGTATGGGGCTTTGCCGGCGACCGGCTTGCCGAGTCCTGCCCGGATGGGAACCGAAGCTGCGATCCGTGAGTACGTGCTCCGGCACCGGCCAAGAGCGTCGTCGTATGACGGCACTAACGCTCCAAACGCGGACGGCTGCGCTCCAGCTCTTCTAGAGACCGAACTCCTCTCCCTCCTCTAGCACCCGAAACCCCCGTCCCTCGATCGTCTTCCTAGCTGGCCCATCGTGGTCCAGCGCGGGATTTGAGTGGTTAAGGTGGGTGAAGTGAACCCAGAGCTTTCCGGCGGTAACGAGAGGCTCCAGGAGATCCATCGACTCGGTGATGAGCGGGTGCTTGATCTTGGTGACGTCGCGGTCTGGCAGCTCATCTGGAGAGTAGAAGGTGCCATCCAGAAGAGCGATGTCCACGCGCTTCTCCTCGATGACCTGCCGAAGCGGCCGAGACCAGGTGCGCCAGGAGTCAGTGTCCGGCACATAGAGGAGGGTCCTTCTCGGCCCACGAATGAAAAACCCCATCGTGTCGGAATACTCGTCACGATGGGGGACTTGGATCGGTTCGACAGAGACCCCTTCCTCCAGCTCAACCGGCTTCCCAGGCTCAAGCTCCCGAAGAGTGATGTTGCCGAGCCGGACGAGCTGGCTCCAGGGACCGCTACCACGCAGGAACGCGGCCATGCGCGGCGATGCGTAAACCGGAATGCCATTGGTGTTGAGGCTCTCGAAGCCGAGGTGGGCCAGCCCGAGATAGTGGCCGATGTGGGCATGGGTGAGGAGTACCCCGTCCATCGGTGCGCGGTCTACTCTCCCCTCGGGGTACCTGCGGAACTCGTGGATCTCTTCAATCTGCTCCGGCAGGTCCGGTGTGGCGTCCACGAGGTACATGTAGCCGCTCTTCGGAAGGTGGATCGCGAGACTGGCGACGTGCCGAGCGAGTGAGCGGTCCTTGCGGGCCGCCTCGCAGAGGCTATGCGTGCAGCCAGCGTGGGGGATGCCCCCGTCCTGTGCAGTTCCCAACACCACCACCCGAGGGCCGGGAGACGTCTGAGGATTGGCCGCGATGGATACGGCCGAGGCGAGAACGAGCGCCGTCAGGACGATTGTCTTCATGGCGCAAATCGTAGCGAAGGAGGACTGATGGGCAGTCACTCCCCCAAGGCCGACTTCACGAAGCCCTCAAGGAGTACTTCGACTCTGCGGGTCCTGCGACTGATTCTCCCTGCCTCCCACTGCTGCACGGTCTTCGGATCCATCCCGAAGTGCCGCGCAAGTTTCTTCTGAGAGAGGCCCAGACGGCGACGCGCCGCTCGGATGCGTAGGCCGAGCGAAGTCACCTCCGGCGCAGGGTCGTACCCAAGAAACGCCGCGATCGCAGGCAGGTAGCGCACTGAGACGCGGTTCCACCCACCCTCCCAGAGTCTGAGCGTCCCAATCTTGACGCCAAGCCTCCTGGCAACCTCCGCTTGCCGTAGGCCAAGGTCCAGTCGGTGCCGCTTGAGGTGCTCCCCGATCGTCCCTGGCGAAGACGGGTAGCCGGGCCGCTTAGGTCTGGAGGCTCGCAGCGCGATCCGGCAGAAAGGTACCGCAACAATCCCGATGCGGCACCTGAAGCGGCGTGATCGAGACCCCGTCCCCCAGCGTCACCGCCTCGCCGGCCTTCAGCGCGCGCAGCTCGACGTTCTCGAGCCTGACGAGCTGGCTCCAGGGGCCGTTGCCGCGCAGGAACTCGGCCATGCGCGCCGAGGCCCAGACCGGCAGCGCGCGGGTGTGGACGGTCTCGAAACCGAAGGCGGCGAGCCCGAGGTAGTGACCGACGTGGGCGTGGGTCAGGAACACACCGTCGATCGGAGCGCGATCGACACGTCCCGATGGGGGCCGGCCGCGGAGCCGCGCCACGGCGTCGAGCTGCTCGCCGACGTCCGGCGTCGCGTCGAGCAGGTAGACCTCTGCGCGCCCCGGCAAGTGGAGCGCCAAGCTCGCGACGCGACGCCGGAATCCCGGCTCGCGCCGTGCCCGTTCGCAGCGGACGCAGGTGCAGGCGACGTGCGGCAGGCCGCCGTCCTGCGCGGTGCCGAGGACGACGAGCCGCGGCGGCGCGGCCGCGGCCGTCCCGCCGGGCGGCGCCGAGCCGTTCACCCCGGCGCCGGCGGCGAGCAACGCGACCACCAGAGTTGACAGGCGTTTCATGTCATAGAACCCTAGCAGCATGCGAAAGCCCCCCCTCCTCGCGCTCGCTCTCACTCTCGGGGCCTCGGCGCTGTCCGCGCAGCCGGTCCTGGTCAAGGACATCCGCACCGGCCCCGCGCTGGGCTCCTCGCTCCCCGACCTCCTGCACGACGCGGCGCCGCTCGGCGGGTTGCTCTACTTCCGAGGCGATGACGGCTTTTTCGGCAACGAGCTCTGGCGCAGCGACGGCACGGCCGAGGGAACGCGGCTGGTCGCCGACCTCTGCCCCGGACGCTGCTCGGCGGCCCCGGAGCGCTTCACCGCCGCCGCGGGGCTCCTCTTCCTCCTCGGCGACGTGCTCCCCGGCGCCCGCTCGTCCTCGCCGCGCGAGTTCACGGCGATCGGCGAGTGGCTCGTCTTTAACGCCGGCCGGCCGCTCGCCGGCTACGAGCTGTTCCGCCTGCCGCGTACGGCGCTCGCGGTCCCTGACGTGGGGATCGCCTCGCTGCGCGCAGCCACTCGATGACACCCGGCTCGACCGGCTCGGGGAAGGCGCAGTGGCCGCCGCGGGCGAGCCAGCGCACCTCCAGGGGGGCGTCGGCATGGGGCTCCAGGCTGGGGCGGACCGCCGCGGCCGGCACCATCGGGTCGCGCAAGGCGCCGAGGTAGAGCGCCGGCACGCGCAGCGCCGGCAGGCGTGGGCCGACGCTCATCCGCGTGTAGTAGTCGGCGGCGCCGGCGAAGCCGTGGCGCGGCGCCACGACGCGGTCGTCCCACTCCCGCAGACGCGCGACGCGACGCGCCGCGGCGACCGGCAGCGGTCCCGGCCGCCGCGCGGCGCAGGCGGCGTAGATCTCCTTGAGCCCGCCGAGCACCGCCCGCCGGTAGGCCCAGAGCCCTGGCCGGTCGATCGCGTCGACCGCGGCCGCGAGGTCGAGCGGGGCGCAGAGAGCGGCCACCGCGGCGAGACGCGGGTCGGCCGGCTCGGTCGCCGCGCGCAGCGCCAGGTGCCCACCGAGCGACCAGCCCAGGAGGTAGATCCGCGTGAAGCCGGCGAGCTCCGGGCTCGCCAGCGCGGCGTGCAGGTCTGCGGTGAGGCCGGCATGGTAGAAGTCCCGCTCCCGCCGGTCCGAGCCGCGCAGATTGAGCCGCAGGGTGGCGAGCCCGGCGGCCCGCGCGGCGCGCGCCGCCCGCACCACGGCGACGCTGTCGCAGCAGCCCGAGAGCCCGTGGACGACGACGAGGAGCTCGCCGCCGCCTGCGCCGCCGTCCGCCCCCGCGGCCAGCCGGCCGGTCAGCCGCACCGGCCCGATCGCCGGGTCTTCGACCCAGGTCTCCCAGGGCCGCGACGGCGGCGGCGCGAGCGGAGCCCAGGAGCCGCGCAGGCGCGGCGCGACGGTCCAGTAGTGGGCGCGGAGGTCCACGGCGGCCGGGATGCTACCCCGCGTCGCATCGTGATATGGCCATGTGTGTGGCAGCCGGCTTGCACGCTCGGGGCGCCTGTCGAGGTCCACGACCTCGGAGGGAGACCGGACCGACAAGGAGGTACGCGATGCGTGTGAGAGAGAGGTCAGGACGGTTGACCGTTGCTTTGGCGCTCGCCGCCGCCGCGGCGGGCTTGCTGCCGGCGCCCGCCGCCGCCGACATCGATCCCGGCTTCCGCGCCGGCTTCTACAGCGACGCCGAGGCGGCGTTCATCGGCGGCGAGCTGCTCACGGACATCACCCGCCGCTGGTTCTTCAACCCCAACCTGGAGTACGTCTTCGTCGACGACGGCTCGCTCTGGACGCTCAACGCCGACGCGCACTACGACTTCGACGTCGAGACGCCGCTGGCGGTGTGGGCCGGCGGCGGCCTGGCGGTGATCTTCCGCGAGTTCGACGACCCGCGCCTGCGGCGCTTGAACGAGGACGACGACACCGAGATCGGCCTCAACCTGCTCGCCGGGGTGGGCGCCAAGCGCGGCGCGATGCGACCCTACCTGCAGGGCAAGATCGTGATCGCCGACGAGACCGAGGCGGTGATCGCCGTCGGGCTACGCTTCAACTGAGGCGCGGAGGCTTCGCGCCGGGCTCCATCAAGGCGCGGGCGCTGCGGCGGCGGGCTGCGATGCCGGGCCGCCCGCGGCGACCCACTCCGCGACGTTGGCCTCGAGCACCGACAGCGGCACGGCGCCGTTGCCCAAGACCTGGTCGTGGAAGGCGCGGAGGTCGAACTTGGGCCCCAGCGCCTTCTGCGCCCGGCCGCGCAGCTCCTTGATCTTGAGCTCGCCGATCTTGTAGGCCAGCGCCTGCCCGGGCCAGACGATGTAGCGGTCGACCTCGACCGTGATGTCGTGCTCGGCCTTGCCGGCGTTCTGCTTGAAGTAGTCGATCGCCTGCTCGCGCGTCCAGCCGAGCGCGTGCATGCCGGTATCGACGACCAGGCGGACCGCGCGCCACATCTCGTAGGTGAGCTGGCCGAACTTGGCGTAGGGGTCCTTGTAGAGGCCCATCTGCTCGCCGAGGCTCTCGGCATAGAGGCCCCAGCCCTCGACGAACGCCGTGTAGCCCTGGTGGCGCCGCCACTCGGGCACGTCCTCGAGCTCCTGCGCGAGGGCGATCTGCAGGTGGTGCCCGGGCACCGCTTCGTGCAGCGTCAGCGCCTCCATCTCCCACTTCGGGCGCGACTTGAGGTCGTAGGTGTTGGCGTAGAAGTAGCCGGGCCGGCCGGCCTCGAGTGAGCCCGAGTTGTAGTAGGCCGTGGTCTGCGACTTCTCGGCGTAGGAGGGGACCGGGAGGACGCCGTAAGGCAGGCGCGGCAGTTTGCCGAAGAGCTTGACCAGCTCGGGGTCGACGCGCTTGGCGATGTCGCGGTAGCCGGCGATCAGGTCCTCGGGTTGGTCGTAGAAGAAGCGCGGGTCGGTGCGCAGGAAGGACAGGAACTCGGCGAAGCTCCCCTTGAAGCCGGTCGCCGCGATCACCTGGTCCATCTCGGCGCGGATGCGCTTGACCTCGGCCAGGCCGATGTCGTGGATCTGCTGCGGCGTCAGGTCGGTCGTCGTCGACTGCTCGGCGTTGAAGGCGTACCAGGCCTGCCCGTCGGGCAGGGCGCTCATGCTGATCGACTCGCGCGCGCCCGGAAGGTACGTCTCGACGAGGTAGCCGTGGAGCTTCTCGTAGGCCGGGCGGACGCGCGTGCGGTAGGCGTCCGCGGCCTCGCGGCGCAGCCGCTCCTGCTCGGCGGCGGGGATCGCGGCCGGCATCTCCTTGAAGGCGACCAGGAGCGGGCTCGCCGCCGGGTCGTCCGTCAGGAGGTTCTTGACCTGCTGCGGCACCTCGCGCAGGGTGACGCGCGGCGGCGTGACGCCGGCCGCGAGCCCCTTCTCGAGCAGCGCCAGGGTCTGCTCGACGAGCGTCGGCACCTCGCGCAGGCGGGCCAGGATGTCCTCGACTTGCTTCTGGTTGGTCTTCGGCATCTGCACCAGCATCTCGGCCGGCCGTTGCTGCACGCCGCCCATCTGGTCGATCTGCAGGTACTCGCCGGGGAAGCGGTCGCCCTCCACACCGCTCTCGACGTCGCGCCGGAAGAGGTCGTAGTTGACCCGGTCCTGCTCGGAGAGCTGGTTGCGGTCGATCGAGTCGATGGCCCGGAGCGCGAGCGGCATCAGCGCGTCGCGCGCCTCGTTGGCCGCGACCGAGTTGTCGGTCCAGCGGTCGTTCTGGCCGGGAAAGCCGGTGTAGGTCGCGAACTCCGGATACTCGTGCATCGCGAAGTCCCAGTACATGTCGAACAGCTCGCGCAGGCGGTCGCCGTCGGGCTTCTCCCCCTTGGCCTGGATGAAGGCCTCGAGGCGCGGCTGGAACTCCGGGGCGATGGTGCGGGGCGGGGCGGCGAACGCCGCGCCGGCGAGCAGCAGCAGGGCGCAGCAGAGGAGGATGGGCTTCCTCATCGGGGGACGTCTCCTTTCCGGATCATGGGAACCAGGGCGGCGCGGAGCCCGCGGGCGGAGCTTCGCTCTGCTTCCGTGTACGCACGAAGCGGGACCGAGGTTGCAGGCTACAATCCCCGCCCGGCAGGCAGCCCGTTCTTCCTCAAGGAGGTCCACGATGCCCGACACCCCACTCCGCCGCGCCGCCCTGGCGCTCGCCGCCGCCGCGCTCACCGCCGCGGCTTGTCTCGCGGCCGGCGACTCCGCGCCGGCCGCCCCGGCCGCTTCGCCCGACCCGGCCGCGCGCCTCGAGGC
>DASUNQ010000107.1:0-21202 GCA_036277075.1 Thermoanaerobaculia bacterium | reverse complement strand
GAAGTGGCGGCCGCGACCGGCGCCAGCGCCGCCGTCCTGCGCCGGCTGGCGCGGCGCGGCGTGCTGCGGCAGTTCACCCAGGTCGAAAAGCTGGCGCTCGACCGCCACGTGCTGCAGACCGGGCCGGGAGGCGAGGATCTTCCCTTCCACCTCCGTCCGGATCAGGAGGCGGCCGCCGCCCGGCTCGCCGCCGCCGCCGCCGCCGGGCGCTACGCGCCCTTCCTCCTCCAGGGCATGACCGGGTCGGGCAAGACGGAGGTCTACCTGCGCGCCGTCGAGGCCGCGCTCGCCGCCGGCCGCTCGGCGCTTCTCCTGGTGCCGGAGATCGCCCTGGTGCCGGCGCTGGCCCGGGACGTGGAGCGGCGCTTCGGCGAGCGGCTGGCGATCCTCCACTCGGGGCTCGGCGGCCCCGAGCGCCAGCAGGAGTGGGAGCGGGTGCGGCGCGGCGAGGCAAGAGTCGTCCTTGGGCCGCGCTCGGCGCTCTTCGCGCCCCTCGCCGACCTCGGCCTCCTCGTCGTCGACGAAGAGCAGGACCCGGCCTACAAGCAGGAGAGCGCGCCGCGCTACCACGGTCGCGACCTGGCCCTGGTCCGTGGGCGCGCCGCGGAGGCGGTCACCCTGCTCGTCTCGGCCACGCCGAGTATGGAGAGCCGGCACAACGCGGCGTGCGGCAAGCTCGGCCTCCTCACGTTGACCGAGCGCGTCGGGCAGGGGGGGGTGCCCGAAGGCGTGCTGGTCGATCTGCGCGGCCTGGCGGTGCGCCGCCCGGGCGAGATCTACTTTTCCGAGCGGCTGCGGGAGGAGATCGCCGCCGCGCTGGCCGCGGAGGGCCAGGTGATCCTGCTGCGCAACCGGCGCGGCTACTCGCCGCTGCTGCTCTGCCGCGCCTGCGGCGAGGACATGCGCTGCGACCAGTGCGGGCTGCCGCGCACCTTCCACCGCCGCGCCGGAAGGCTCCTCTGTCACTACTGCGGCTCGACCGTGGTCTCGCCCGCGCGCTGCCCGACCTGTGGCGAGGCGGCGCTGGAGCCGATCGGCGCCGGCACCGAGCGGGTGGAGGAGACCTTCGCCGAGCTCTTCCCCGGCGTGGCGCTCGACGTTCTCGACCGCGACGCCGCGCGCCGCCCCGGCGGCCCCGCCGCGATCCTCGAGCGCTTCGCGCGCGGCGACGTGCGGGTCCTGATCGGCACCCAGATGGTGTCGAAGGGCCACCATTTCCCCGGGGTGGCGCTGACCGCCGTCCTCGCCGCCGACACCTACCTCGGCTTTCCGGACTTCCGCGCCGTGGAGCGGACCTACGACCTGCTCGTCCAGCTCGCCGGCCGCGCGGGCCGCGGCGACCGGCCCGGGAAGGTGGTGATCCAGACCTTCCACCCCGAGCACTACGCGATCCAGGCCGCGATGGCGCGCGACGACGAGGGCTTCGCGCGCGAGGAGCTGCGCTTCCGCCGCGTCTTCCACTACCCCCCCTTCAGCCGGCTGGTGCAGCTCCTCGTCGAGGACCGCAACCGCGCCCGGGCCGAGAAGCGCATCCGGGAGCTGGCGGCGCGGCTGACCGAGCACCCGCTGGCGCGTTCGGTGCGGGTGACCGGCCCCGCACCCGCGCCACTCGAGCGCCTGCGCGGCCTCTGGCGCTTCCAGCTCCTCCTGCGCACCGCCGCCACCCGGGACCTCCACCGCCTCCTCGCCGCGGTCCTGCCGCCGCCGCCGCACCGAGGGCTGGTGGTGGACGTCGACCCGCAGCAACTGCTCTAAAGCTCGCGCAGTAACGAAGCGGGCGCGGCCGGCGCCCATCACTGCGCGCTGGGGGTCGCCCGGGGTCCATGTCGGGCCCGCCGCGGACGCGCTCCCGAGGAAGAAAACATGGCAGACAAGACAGACAAGAGAGGATCGACGGAGCTCCGCCGGCGGCTCGACCAGCCGGTCGAGCTGAGCGGGGAGCAACTCAAGAACCTGGTGGCCGCGGCCGAGGCGACGTCGAGCCGCATCCTCAACTGGGAGGTCTACGGCAAGCCCGGCATCGATCGGCTCAAGGCGAGCTTCTCGATCGGCCCCGACGAGCTGCCGAACTTCGTCAAGCAGCTCGTCGCCAACCGGGCCCGCTTCGGCTGGGAGGTCTTCCCGGAAGGTGTGCCGCCGTTCATCGACCAGTTCCGGGTCGATCTCAAGCAAGGGTTCTAGGTGAGGGAGGCGGCGATGGGACCCACCGGACGCTCGCGAGTCGTGCAGATCCACCCCACGCGGCGTTGCAACCTGCGCTGCCTTCACTGCTACTCCTCCTCCGGTCCCGAGGAGCGCGGCGAGCTGTCGTCCGCGCTCCTCGGCGACGCCCTGGAGGCGGCGGCCGCCGAGGGCTACACGACGGCCAGCGTCTCCGGCGGCGAGCCGCTGCTCTACCGGCCGCTGCGCGAGGTGCTGGAGCGCGCCCGCGCGGCCGGCCTCGGCACCACCGTCACCAGCAACGGCATGCTGCTCGACGAGCGGCGCCTGGCGACGCTGGCCGGTTGCGTCGACGTGCTGGCGATCAGCCTCGACGGCATGCCGGCGACCCACGACCGCATGCGCTGCGACCCCCGCGCCTTCTCAACGATGGCGGCGCGCCTCGACGGGGTGCGGCGCTCGGGGATCCCCTTCGGCTTCATCTTCACCCTCACCCTGCACAACCTGCACGAGCTGGAGTGGGTCGCGGGCTTCGCCCTCGAGCAGGGGGCGGCACAGCTGCAGATACACCCGCTGGAGGAGGCCGGCCGGGCGCGCGAGCGGCTCGCCGGCAAGCGCCCCGACGACACCGAGTGCTCCTACGCCTTCCTGGTCGCCGCCCAGCTCCAGGAGTCGCTGGGCGACCGCCTGCACGTGCAGCTCGATCTGATCAGCCGCAGCTACGTGCTGGCGAGCCCGGCTTGCTTCTTCGCCGAGAGGGGGACGACGACCTGCGCGGTGGACCAGCCGCTCTCGGAACTGGTGTCGCCGCTGGTCATCGAGGCCGACGGCACGGTAGTGCCGCTGGAGTACGGCCTGGCCCGCGCCTACGTTCTGGGCAACCTCCATCAGGCGCCCCTGGCCGAGCTGGCCGCCGCCTGGCGGCGCGACACGTACCCGGCCTTCCGCCGGCTCTGCCGGACCGCGTTCGAGGACCTGGCGGCCGACGAGAGCGCGCCGCTCGCCAACTGGTACGAGCGGGTGCAGAAGGCGGGGGAGGCGAGCGTGGCGTCCGCCGCCGGTTGACGGCCCCCCGGGCGCTTGTTACGGTGCCCCTCCCCATGGCGACGCAGGAGACCTCCTTCGAGGAGCCGCTCGTCGAGCTGCGGCGCCGGATCGAGGAGCTCGAGGGGTACCCGGCCGGGAGCGGTTACGAGAAGGAGCTCGAGCGGCTGCGCGGCAGCTTGCGCAAGCAGACGGTCGAGGTCTTCGGCGGTCTGTCGCGCTGGCAGAAGACCCTCGTCGCGCGCCACCAGGAGCGCCCCTACACCCTCGACTACGTCGCCCACCTCATGGCGGACTGGGTCGAGCTCCACGGCGACCGCGGCTTCGCCGACGACGCGGCGATCGTCGCCGGCTTCGCCACCTTTCGGGGGCGCAGCGTCGCCGTCGTCGGCCATCAGAAGGGGCGGGACACCAAGGAGCGCATCCTGCGCAACTTCGGCCAGCCGCGCCCCGAGGGCTACCGCAAGGCGCTGCGGGTCATGAAGCTGGCGGAGAAGTTCCGCCGCCCGGTCCTGACCTTCATCGACACCGCCGGCGCCTACCCCGGCATCGACGCCGAGGAGCGCGGCCAGGCCGAGGCCATCGCCCACAACCTCATCGAGATGGCCTCCCTGCGCGTGCCCATCGTCGTCACCATCACCGGCGAGGGGGGGAGCGGCGGGGCGCTCGCCCTGGGCGTCGGCGACCGGGTCTACATCCTCGAGTACGCGACCTACTCGGTGATCTCTCCCGAAGGCTGCGCGGCCATCCTCTGGAAGGACCAGGAGCGGAAGGCGGAGGCCGCGGAGGCGATGCGCCTCACGGCGCCCGACCTGCTGGCCTTGCGCGTCGTCGACGGCATCGTCCCCGAGCCGCTCGGCGGCGCCCACACCGACCCGGCCGAGACCTGCCGCCGCGTCGGCGAGACGCTCCACGCCGCCCTTGCCGAGCTGGAGGCGAAGGAGACCGGGCAGCTCCTCGACGAGCGCTACCGCAAGTTCCGCCAGCTCGGCGTCTGCGAAGAGAGCTAGGCGCGAATGCCTTCGCGCCGCATGGGCTCCTAGCGTTGCAGCGCCTCCGGCCGGAGTGGCGCGCCGCCGAGATCCCTCCGGCGGCGGCCGTCCTCGAGCGCGAGGGTGTGCCGGCGCGCCTCGCCCCGCTGCTCGCGCGCCGCGGCGTGGCCGACGGCGCAGCCGCCCGCCGCTTCCTCGCCCCCTCCCTCGACCAGCTCCACGACCCGTTCGGCCTGGCCGGCATGGAGGAGGCGGTGGCGCGCCTCCTCGCCGCGCGCGAGCGCGGGGAGGCGGTGGCGGTCGTCGGGGACTACGACGTCGACGGCGTGACCGCGACGGCGCTCCTCCTCGCGGTGCTCCGCGCCTGCGGCGTCACGGCGCACGCCGTGCTGCCGCACCGCCTGCGCGACGGCTACGGCTTCCAGCCGGTGCACGTCGAGCGGGCGCTGGAGCTGGGGTGCCGGGTGGTGCTCACCGCCGACTGCGGCACCTCGGCCGGCGAGGCGGTCGAGCGGGCCCGCTCGGCGGGGCTGGACGTTCTGATCACCGACCACCACCTGCCGGGCCCCGCTCTGCCGGCGGGGGCGGTGGTCGTCAATCCCCGCCAAGCCGGCTGCGGCTACCCGTTTCCCGAGCTCTGCGGCGTCGGGCTGGCGCTGAAGCTCGCGCTCGCCCTGGCGAGCCGCCGCGGCCGCGCGCTCGATCTGCCGCCGCTGCTCCGCATCGCCTGCCTGGGGACGATCGCCGACCTGGTGCCGCTGACCGGCGAGAACCGCGTCATCGCGGCGCTCGGGCTCGCCGCGTTGCGCGATGTCCGCTCGGTGGGGCTCAAGGCGCTCATCGCGCGGGCCGGCCTGAGGCCGCCTTTCGCCGCCGCCGACGTCGCCTACCGGCTCGGGCCGCGGCTCAATGCCGCCGGCCGCCTGGACAGCGCCGACCGCGCGCTCGAGCTGCTGCTGACGCGCGACCCCCGGCGGGCCGCGGAGCTGGCCGAGGAGCTGGAGGCGCGCAACCGCGAGCGGCAGGGGGAGGAGGCGCGCGCCGTCGCCGAGGCGCGACGGCAGGTCGAGGAGCGCGGCGCGCTGCCGCCGCTCCTGGTCGCCTGGAGCGATGGGTGGCACCGCGGCGTCGTCGGCATCGCGGCGGGACGGCTGGCGCAGGAGCTGTGCCGGCCGGCCGTGCTGCTGGCCGTCGAGGACGGCACGGCGACCGGCTCCGGCCGCAGCGTACCGGGGATCGCGCTCCACGCCTTCCTGGAGCGCTGGAGCGCCCGGCTGGAGCGCTTCGGCGGCCATGCGCAGGCGGTGGGACTGTCCGTGCGCAGCGACCGGCTGCCGGCGCTGGCGCGCGAGTGGGAGGACGCGGCCGCCGCTTGGCCGGAGGAGACCCGCACCCGACGGCTGGAGTACGAGCTGGCGCCGGCGCCGGCGGAGCTCACGCCGCGGCTCTTCCAGCAACTCGCCCGGCTCGAGCCGCACGGGCAGGCAAACCCTCGGCCGCTCCTGCGGGTCGGTCCCTTGCGGCTGGACCTGCCGCCGCGCCGCTTCGGGAACGGCCACCTCTCGGTCCGCGCCCGCGGCGAGGACGGCGCCGTCGTCTTCCTTCTCGGCTGGGGCTGGGAGGAGCGGGCGGACGAGCTCGCGGCGCCCTTCGAGGCCCTCGGGCACCTCGAGGCCGACGACTTCCGGGGCGGGGTGGCGCTGTGTCTGGCCGATGTCCGTCCGGCCTGAGCCGAAGCTCTAGAATCGGGCGCCATGGCGCCCGCACCTCGCCGTCCGCCCGTGCGGGCGCTCCGCCGCCTCCTGCTCGCCGCTCTGCTCGTGACGGTCGGCGGCATCGTGCTGCTCTTCCTCTTCGGCCGCTCGGGGCGGCAGGGGGTGCAGGCGCCGGTGCTCGGCCCCCTGGACGCCGCACCCGGCGAGGACGTGACCCTGATCGGCGAGGACTTCGACTACACCTACACCGAGGGCAAGCGCCCGCTCTTCCGCATCCGCGGCGAGAGCGTCCGCGCCGACCGGCAGGAGACCCTCTACCTCGACGGCGTCGGGCTCACGCTGTACGACGAAGAAGGGAACGCCTACGAGGTGCAGAGCCGCGAGGCGAGCTTCAATCGGGCGCAGAACGAGGGGCGGCTGCGCGGCCGGGTCTTCATGCGCGGCCCCAACGGCCTCGAGCTGCGCACGGCCGTGTTGCAGCTCCGCGACAAGGGACGCCTGCTGGTCAGCACCCGCAACGTCGAGCTCCGCTACGGCGGCGCCTACGTCGCCAAGGCGAGCCGCCTGCGCCTGCACATCCCGCAGGAGGTCTATTTCCTCGTCGGCAACGTCACGGTGCGCGGCGCGCCGGGCCCGCGGTCGGGACTGGCGGCGCCGGTCTTCCTGCGCGCCGGCCAGGTCTTCTACGAGCGCCGCCGCCTCCTCCTGCGCGCCGAGCGCGACGTCTTCCTCCAGCGCGGGCAGGACGAGGTGCGGGCCCAGAAGGTGAACGCCTTCCTGTCGCAGGACGAGCGCTCGCTCGTCTTCCTGCGCGCCTTCGGACAGCTCGCCGGGCGGACCGTCTCGACCCGTGCCGGCACCGCGCCGACCCGCCTGCGCTTCACCGGCGACGACCTCGCGGTGCACTTCCAGCCGGCGCCGCCGGGGCAGGGTACGAGCGGAGTGGCGGCGAGCCGCGTCGAGCTCACCGCCGCGCCGCGCGCGCCGGTTCTGGTGGAGACCGCCGCCGCCGACGGCGTGACTCGTACCCTGCGCGCGCCGCGGCTCGTCGGCCAGCTCGACCAGGGCGCGCTGGTGCAGGCCACCGCCGAGCAGGGGGTGCAGATGAACGAAGCCGGTGGACGGCCGCCGCTCGCCCGCCGCGCCAGCGGCCGGCGCGCCGAGGGCCGCTTCCGCGCCGACGGACAGCTCGCCGTGCTCACGCTCGCCGAGCAGGTGCGCTTCCACGACCCGGAAGTGGATGCCGAGGGGGATCGCGCCGTCCTCGACCTCGACGCCGGGCGCGGCGAGTTCTTCGGCGCGCCGGTGCGCGCGACCAGCGCGCGGGGGCGGATGGCCAGCCCGCACCTCGTCTATACCCGCGACGCAGGGTTGCTCCAGGCCGACGGCGGCGTCCGCGCCATGTTCGAGCGCTCCTCGGAGTCCGCCGATCTCGCCGCCTCGCCACTCGGTGAAGGGGAGGGCCCGGTGTGGGTGGAATCGCGCGAGGCCTTCTGGCGCGAGCAGCCGCAGGGCTTCCTCTTCCGCGGCGACGTGCGCGCCTGGCAGGGGGCGAGCCTGCTACGCGCCGGCGAGCTGCGCGGCGACCAGGAGGGGGAGAAGCGGCTGACGGCCAAGGGCGGGGTCAAGAGCCTCTGGGTCCCCGACCGCGAGCCCGGATCGGGGCGGGGCGGGGCGCCGGCCGGCGCCGATCAAGATCAACCCCCGATCGAGGTCACCTCCGACGAGCTGCTCTACCGCGAGACCGCCGGCATCCTGACCTACACCGGCCAGGTCCGCGTGGAGCAGCAGGCGCGCACGCTGGAGTGCCGGTCCCTCGAGGTCGAACTGGACGACGCCGGGGAGGCCGAGCGGATGACCTGCACCGGCGACGCCAAGCTCACGGATCCCGCGGCCGGGCGCACGGTCGAAGGAGAGCGGGCGGTCTACCGGCTCGACGAGCGGCGGATCGAGATGTTCGGCGCGCCGGTCGCGGTGCGCGACCGCGACGGCAACCGGGTGCAGGGGCGGCGGCTGGACTACTACGTCGACGACGGGCGAGTCGAGGTCCGGGGGCAGGGGGAGCGGTGAGCGACAACGGCCGGCCGCAGGCGCTCGGCACGCGCCATCTGCAGAAGGTCTACCGCGGCCGCGCGGTGGTGCGGGACGTCTCGATCGACGTCGCGCCGGGAGAGATCGTCGGGCTCCTCGGCCCCAACGGAGCGGGGAAGACCACGACCTTCTACATGGTTGTGGGGTTGACCCCGCCGGACGCCGGGAGCGTCTTCCTCGGGGAGGAGGACATCACCGAGCTGCCCATGTACCTGCGCGCCCAGCGCGGCATCAGCTACCTGCCGCAGGAGCCCTCCATCTTCCGCAAGATGTCGGTCGAAAACAACCTGCGCGCGATCTTCGAGACGCTGGACCTCTCGCACGCCGAGCAGGAGCGGCGGATCGACCAGCTGATCACCGACTTCGGGCTCGCCACGGTGCGCAAGAGCCGGGGGTTCGCGCTCTCCGGCGGCGAGCGCCGGCGCGTCGAGATCGCCCGTGCGCTGGTCCTCAATCCCTGGTATATCCTTCTCGACGAGCCCTTCGCGGGGATCGACCCGATCGCCGTGCTGGATATCCAGGGCATCATCCGGCACCTCAAGACGATGGGGATCGGAGTCCTGATCACCGACCACAACGTGCGGGAGACACTGAAGATCACCGACCGCGCCTACATCATCAACAACGGCGAGATCCTGCGCGCCGGCACCCCTCACGACCTGGCCTCCGACCCTCAGGTACGGAAGATCTACCTGGGCGAAGACTTCCGGCTGTAAGGCGTCCTCGATGGCACTCGAACAGAAACTGTCGCTGAAGCTGGCCCAGAAGCTGGTGATGACGCCGTCACTCCAGCAGGCCATCAAGCTTCTCCAGATGACCCGCATGGAGCTCGAGACTCTCCTGACCCAGGAGCTGGTCGAGAACCCGGTCCTCGAAGAGAGCGAAGCGACCCCCGAGGAGGAGGCGCCACAGGAGGAGGAGCAGCAGCAGGAGGCGGCGAGCAACGGCGACACCATCGACCACGGCGAGTCGATGGAGAACATCGACCTCGACGCCTACTTCGGCGACTACTGGGAGAGCTCGGCGTACTCCTCGATGGCGGAGGAGCGCGAGGAGCCGCCGATCGAGAACAGCCTCACCCGCGAGCCGGACCTCTACGACCACCTCCTCTGGCAGCTCCACATGGCGGAGGTGGCGCCGCGGCTGCGCGAGATCGCCGAGCTGATCATCGGCAACCTGAACCCGGACGGCTTCCTCGCCGCGACGGCCGAGGAGATCCGGGCGATGGGGAACCCGTTCGAAGAGGAAGGGGAGAAGGACTACACGCTGGCCGAGGTCGAAGAGGCGCTCGAGCTGGTGCGCAGCTTCGACCCGCCCGGCATCGCCTGCCGCGACCTCCAGGAGAGCCTCCTGCGCCAGCTCGACGCCCTCGGCGTGCCGGCCGACGACCTCGCCCGCCGCGTCATCGGCGAGGGCTGGGACCTCTTCTTGCGCCGCCAGTTCCCGGCGGTGGCGAAGAAGCTCGGGATCGAGCTGGCCGAGCTCGAGCCGGCGGTCGAGCTGATCCGCCGCCTCGAGACCCAGCCGGGGCGGAAGTTCTCGACCGAGCGCGCGCACTACATCGAGCCCGACGTCTTCGTCCGCCGCGTCGGCGAGGAGTACGTGATCCAGTTGAACGACGACGGGTTGCCGCGGCTGCGGGTCAGCCGGGCCTATCGCCGCATGCTCCAGACGATGCGCAGCGAGGGCCGCCAGAGCGAAGCGCAGCAGTTCATCAAGGACAAGATCCGCTCCGCGGTCTGGCTCATCAAGAGCCTGGACCAGCGGCAGCGCACCATCTACAAGGTCGCCGCCTCGATCATCCGCCAGCAGCGGGACTTCCTCGACCAGGGCATCGAGTACCTCCGTCCGATGGTGCTCCGCGACGTCGCCGAAGACATCAGCATGCACGAATCGACGGTCAGCCGCGTGGTGTCGAACAAGTACATGCACACGCCGCGTGGCCTCTTCCCGATGAAGTTCTTCTTCCACAGCGGCATCGACCGCGAGTACGGCGAGAACATCTCGTCGCTGACGGTGAAGCGCAAGATCGAGCAGCTCATCCAGGCCGAGGACCCGAAGCGGCCGCTCTCCGACAGCGAGCTGATGCGGATCCTGAACCGCGAAGGGATCCAGATCGCCCGCCGGACGGTGGCCAAGTACCGCGACGAGCTGTCGATCCCGTCCTCGACCGACCGCAAGCAGATCTTCTAACGGAGATCACGATGAACATCGAGTACATCGGCCGCAACTTCCACCTCGACGAGCGGGTGCGAAAGCACGCCGCGGAGAAGCTGGAGAAGCTGACCAAGTTCCTCGGCGAACCGATCGAAGGGCACGTGACGCTCGAGACCGAGAAGCACCGCCACAAGGTGGAGATCTTCCTCACCCACCGCTTCGGCACGCTCACCGCGACGGAGGAGACCGACGGCACGATGACCGATGCGGTCAACCTGGCCACCGAGAAGATCGAGCACCAGGCCCGCCGCGCCCACAAACGGGTAGTCGACAAACGCCGGCGCGGCGACCGCAACGGCCACCGCTGGCCGGTGGACATCCTGGAGCGCGACAGCGTGGGCGGCGGCGGCACGCCGCGGGTCATCGAGTCCACCCACCTGCAGATCAAGCCGATGACGATCGAGGAGGCGGCGCTCCAGCTCGAGGAAACGAAGGCCGAGTTCGTCGTCTTCCGCGACTCGGGGAGCGACCGTGTTGCCGTCCTCTACAAGCGGAAGGACGAAAACTACGGATTGATCGCACCGGAGTTCTGAAGTGCCGTCAGTCCGCGGGTCTGCGTTTGGCCACCCGTCCGGAACGGCTGCGCTCGGGCCGGGCGCCTAGGTTGATGCGCCTGGAGGCCCTCACCCGGCCGGAGCTGATCTTCCCCCGGCTCGCCGCCCGCGACGCTCACGGCGTGCTGCGCGCCTTCGCCGACCAGATCGCCGCGATCCGCAATCGCCTCGACGCCGACGAGCTGTACCAGAAGCTGGTCGAGCGCGAGCAGCTCGGATCGACCGCCGTCGGCGGGGGAGTCGCCATCCCGCACTGCAAGCTGCGCAGCCTGGAGCACGCGGTGGTGGCGATCGGACGCATCGAGCCGGGCATCGACTTCGGCGCGCCCGACGGCCAGCCGGTGCGCGCCTTTTTCATCGTGGTCTCGCCGGCGGAGTCGCCGGCCGAGCACCTGCAGGTCCTCTCGGCCGTCTCGCGCTGGATCAAAGGGGGACGGAACGTCGAGCAGCTCCTCGAGCTGCCCGACCACGACCGCCTGTGGGAGCTGCTGGGAGGAGGGCAGTGATCGGGGAGCGGACGGTCGCCGTCTCCGAGCTCCTGGGCGATGAGCTGTCGGAGCTCCACCTGCGCGTGCTCTCCGGCGAGTCGCACCTCGACAACCCCATCGTCAACCCACGGGTGCAGAAGCCCGGGCTCGCCTTCGCCGGCTACTACGCCTACATCAAGCCGGGGCGGGTGCAGATCGTGGGCGAGAGCGAGACCGAGTACCTGAAGACGCTCGACGCCGAGGAGCGGCAGGCGCGGTTCGAGCGCATCACCTCCCTGCCGGTGCCGGTCTTCGTGCTCACCAAGGGTATCGCGCCGCTGCCGGGGTTCCTTCGCGCCTGCCAGCAGCGCGAGGTGCCCGTGCTGTCCTCGACGGCGCTCTCCTCGACCGTCATCAAGCAGATCAGCTTCTTCCTCGAGGACCACCTCGTCCCCTCGACCACGCTCCACGGCGTCCTGCTCGAGATCTACGGGCTCGGGGTGCTGCTGATCGGCGAGAGCGGGGTGGGCAAGAGCGAGTCGGCGCTCGATCTCATCTCGCGCGGCCACAGCCTGGTGGCGGACGACCGGGTGACCATCAAGCGCTACCCGAACGGCGAGCTGGTCGGCTACTCGGAAGGCCCGCTGCGCCACCACATGGAGCTGCGCGGCATCGGCATCATCAACGTGCAGGACCTCTTCGGGCTCGCCGCGGTGCGCGAGCGGACGACCATCGATCTGGTCATCGAGCTCGAGCACTGGCAGCCCGGTCAGACCTACGACCGGCTCGGGCTGGACGAGACCCTCTTCCGCATCCTCGACACCCCCTGTCCCTACATTCGCATGCCGGTGGCGTTGGGACGCAACGTCAGCATCCTGGTGGAGATCGCGGCACGCAACCACGTGCTGAAGCTCCAGGGGCACCACTCCGCGCGCGAGTTCGCCCGCAAGCTCGAGGAACAGCTTGAGCGCAATCGCAGCCGACAGCTCTCCGAAAGCTGAGGAGAAGATGAAGCTGGTGCTCATCACCGGCCTCTCGGGCTCGGGCAAGAGCAGTGTTGCCAAGTGCTTCGAGGACCTCAACTACTACACCGTCGACAACCTGCCGCTGCCGCTGCTCCGGCAATTCCTGGACAGCCCGCTGGAGCTGGCGCGCGGCTACGACCGCATCGCCGTCGTCACCGACGTGCGCGCCCCCGGCTTCGCCGAGGAGTTCCCCCGCCTGCTCGCCGCTCTCGACCGTGAGCGGATCGAGCTGGCGTTGCTCTTCCTGGAAGCCTCCGACGAGGTGCTGGTGCGGCGCTTCTCGGAGACCCGCCGGCCGCACCCTCTGGCGGCCGACCGGCCGGCGATCGAGGGCATCCGGCGCGAGCGCGAGCTGCTCGCGGAGCTGCGGGCGCGCGCCGACATGGTGCTCGACACCAGCGCATGGTCGATCCACGAGATCCGGACTCAGGTCTTCCGCGAGTTCGCGACGCATCCCGGAGAGGAGGCCGGGCTGGTCGTCTCGCTCGTGTCGTTCGGCTTCAAGCACGGCATTCCGTACGGCAGCGATCTGGTCTTCGACGTCCGTTTCCTCGGCAACCCGCACTTCGTTCCCGGCTTGCGCGAGCTGACGGGGCAGGATGCCGCGGTCGAGGAATATCTCCGCCGGGAGCCCGATTACGAGGAGGTGGTGGCCCGCCTGGCCGACCTTCTCCTCTTCCTGCTCCCGCGCTACCGCCAGGAGAACCGGAGCTACGTCACGGTGGCGATCGGCTGCACCGGCGGCCGGCACCGGTCAGTGGCCGTCGGCGAGCGGCTGCGCGCCCGGCTCGAAGAGGGGGGGTGGCCGGCGCGCGTCGTCCACCGCGACCTGGCCCGCTGAGCTACCATGGCCGCCCGGCCCTCACGACGATGATCGGCACCCTGATCCTCACCCACGGCGGCGTGGCGCGCGAGCTGCTGGCCGCGGCGCACGTCATCGTCGGGCCGATGCCCAGCTTCGAGGCGCTCTCCCTGGAGTGGGGGGACTGCTTCGAAGACGCTCAGGGCAAGATCCGCGAGGCGCTCGATCGGCTCGACCAAGGGCAGGGGGTGCTCGTCCTCACCGACATGTTCGGCGGCACCCCGTGCAACCTGGCGGTGAAGTTCCAGCGCTCGGGCAGGGTGGAGGTGATCGGCGGCGTCAATCTTCCGATGGTCCTCCGGCTGGCCGGCCTCCACGACAACGGCATGTCGCTCGCGGAGGTGGCGCGTTGGCTTCAGGTCAAGGGGCAGCGCAGCATCTGTCTCGCCAGCGACGTGCTGGAGAGCCCGCCCGAACCAGGGGGAGACGGGCAGGGTCCGGGCGGTTGAGCGCGGCCGTCGAGCAGGAGGTCGAGATCGTCAACCGACTGGGGCTCCACGCGCGCGCAGCGGCCAAGCTGGTCCAGACCGCCTCGGCGTTCCGCAGCCGCGTCCTGCTGGTGCTCGACGGCGAGGAGGTCGACGCCAAGAGCATCCTCGGGCTGCTGCTCCTCGCCGCCGCGCAAGGGACGCGCCTCCGCGTGCGCTGCGCGGGCCCCGACCAGGAGGAGGCGATGACGGCGGTCACCGCTCTGATCGCCAACCGTTTCGAGGAGGAGAGCTGAGAAGCGTGTCGAGCCAAGAGATGCAGGTTCTCACCGGCATCGCCGTGTCGCCGGGGATCGCCGTCGGACGCGCCGTTTCGATCGAGACGCGGACGGGGGAGATCTACCGCTTCGCGCTGGCCGAGGGGGATGTGGAGGCGGAGGTCGCCCGCCTCCATGACGCCGTGCTCCACGCGCAGCAGGAGCTGCTGCGCATCCGCGACAAGGCGGGGGCCCAGCTCGGCTCGGAGCTGGCGGCGATCTTCGACGCTCATGTGCTGCTGCTGAGGGACCCAGGCTTCCTCGGCCGCATCGAAGAGCGCATCCGGAGCAAGCGGGTCAACGCCGAGTGGGCGGTGCAGAAGACGGCCGCGGAGCTGGACGAGCGCTTCGCGCGCATCGGCGACGAGTATTTGCGCGAACGCAGCGAAGACCTCACCGACGTGAGCCGCCACATCCTCCGCAGCCTGCAGGGGATCGCCCATCACGAGCTTTCCGAGATCGGAGAGGACGTCGTCGTCGTCGCCGACGACCTGACGCCAGCGGACGCGGTGCGGCTGGGCCGCGAGCGCGTGGTTGGTTTCGTCATGGAGACCGGCGGCCGCACTTCGCACACCGCGATCATCGCCCGCTCGCTGCACCGCGCCGCGGTCGCGGGCGTCGAGGGGATCTCGCAGCTCAACCTCGACGAGGTGCCGATCGTGGTCGACGGCGAGCGCGGCGAGGTCATCCTCCACCCGACCGCGGAAGCGCTGGAGCGCTACGGCCGCCGGCGCGACGAGCTGGACCGCGAGGAGCAGGAGCTTCTCGCCACCGCCGGACTGGAAGCGAGGACGCGCGACGGCGTGGCGGTGGCGTTGATGGCGAACGTCGACCTTCCCGAGGAGCTGCCGGAGGTGGCCGCCTTCGGCTCCTGCGGGATCGGCCTGTACCGCAGCGAGTTCCTTTACATCGAGAAGAGCCCGGCCCTCCCGACCGAGGAGGAGCACGTGGAGCTCTACCGGCGGCTGGTCGAGGCTGCGGCCCCGGAGCCGGCGATCATCCGCACCTACGATCTCGGCGGGCGGAAGCTCGCGCGGGAGCTGATGGCGACGCACGAGGACAACCCCGTTCTGGGCCTGCGCGGCATCCGCCTCACACTCAGCCGTCCGGACATCTTCAAGACGCAGCTCCGGGCGCTACTCCGCGCCGCCTTGCACGGCGACCTTCGGATCCTGCTGCCGCTGGTCAGCACGGTGGGGGAGGTCCGCAGCTTCCGCCTCCTGCTCGACCGGGTCATGGAGGAGCTCGAGCGCGAGGGAGTTCCCTTCCGCCGCGACGTGCCGCTCGGCGTGATGATCGAAGTGCCGGCCGCGGCACTGACCGCCGACCTCCTGGCTCGCGAGGTGGACTTCTTCTCGATCGGCACGAACGACCTCATCCAATACGCGCTTGCCGTCGACCGCAACAACGAGCACGTCGCCGACCTCTACCAGCCGCTTCATCCGGCCATTCTGCGCATGCTACGCTTCGTGCTGGACAGCGCGCGCACGGCCGGGGTCGAGGTCAGCCTCTGCGGCGAGATGGCCGCCGACGCACGGTGTGCGCCGCTGCTGCTCGGGCTCGGGCTGCGCCGGCTGTCCATGAGCCCGCGCGCGATCCCGGAGGTCAAGAACCGGATCCGGGGGCTCGTCGCGGGCGAGCTCGCCGAGCTGGCCGAGCGGTGCCTCGGGCTGACGACGCAGGCCGAGGTGCAGGAGCTGGTCGACGCTGTGCTCGCGGCTGGGGCGCCCGCCGTCCCGCCGGTCCGCAGGCGGGCGACGACCGCCGAGGAGAAGGACGACGCGTATGAGGCTGCCAATCCGCCGAGTCGAAAAGCCCTGGGGCTATGAGCTGATCTTCGCCCATACCGACCGCTACGTCGGCAAGATCCTCCACGTCGAACCGGGCGAGGCCCTCTCGCTCCAGTACCACGAGAAGAAGGACGAGACGCTCTACCTGGCCGGTGGAGAAGTGGAGCTCGTGGTGGAGGAGGAGGGGCGGCTCGTCCACACCACGCTGCGTGCCGGCGAGTCCTACCGCATCGCTCCTTTCACCCGTCACCGCATGGTCGGTGGCGCGACCGGCTGCGACATCATCGAGGTCTCGACGCCCGAGCTGGACGACGTGGTCCGGCTCGAAGACCGATATGGGCGGGCAGGGTAGGACCGAGCCATGGACCTTCGCACCCGGTCGCTGGTGACGTGCATCCTTCTGTGCGCCTGCTCGCAAGCGCCGCAGCCGGCGCAGCCCGAGGCGGCCACTCCCGTCGAGGGCGCCGACAGGCCGGCCGACCCGGCGCCCCAGCCCTCCTCGCCGGCAGAGCAGCCCCCCGCGACGGAGCCGCGGCGCGACCCCACGGTGGTCGTCATCGACCCCGGTGGACCGAGCGGCGAGGTCGACCTCGTCACGGCGGCCAAGGCGGAGCGCGAGCGCCGCGCCGGCGTGCCGGCGGCCAAGCGGGTCATCACCAACGACACCCTCGTCAAGACTCGCCCTGGGGAGGAACCGCGGGTGATCCAACCCGCCGCCCCGGCGGCCTCGGCGCCGGCCCTCCCCTCCGGTTCGGTTCCCGGCCTCAGGGACGAGGCCTACTGGCGAGGTCGCTCGCGCGACTTGCGGCAGAGCTGGAAGGACGCGGTCGACCAGGTAGCGCAGCTCGAGAGCGACGCCGACCTGCTCCGGCGGCGCTTCTACGCGGAGGCCGATCCCTACGTGCGGGACGGCCAGATCAAACCGGACTGGGACCGCGTGCTCGACCGCATCCGCGAGATGCGCGATCAGGCCGACCGCCGGCATGAGGAGCTGGTGGCGCATCTCGAGGAGGGACGTCTGGCCGGCGCCCTGCCGGGCTGGCTCCGCGAGGGGACGGAGCTGGAGCCCGCGCCTCCGGGTGTTCGGCCGGGAGAGCGGCCGCACGAGGCGGTCGAGCCGCCCATCTACCCGGAGCCCCGAGAGACGGAGGCCGACGAGGACGGAGACGGATGAGCGCCGTCGAGTCCGAGGCCGGGCCCCGCCGCTTCTACATCGAGACCTGGGGTTGTCAGATGAACGAGCTGGACAGCCAGCGGCTCGCCGGCCAGCTCATGCAGCAGGGGGTGCTCCCCACGCGCGCGCCCGAGGAGGCGGACGTGATCCTCCTCAACTCCTGCAGTGTCCGTGAGAAGGCCGCGCAGAAGGTCTACTCGCGTCTCGGGGAGTATCGGAAGCTGAAGAATGAGAAGGGGTCGCTCCTGATCGGCCTGTGCGGCTGCGTCGCCCAGCAGGAGGGGGAGAAGGCGCTGCGGCGGATACCGGACCTCGACTTCGTGCTCGGCCCGGCGCGGGTGGGGGAGCTGGCGCGAGTCCTCGCGGAGCGGCGAGCGGGACGACGAGTGGTCGCGACCGGCTTTCCTGAGGAGCGGAGCTACGATTTCGAGACCGTCGCACGCGACGGCGAGCACAAGGGCATGGTGACGATCGTGGAAGGCTGCAACAAGACCTGCACCTTCTGCATCGTGCCGAGGACCCGCGGTCCAGAGCGCAGCCGCCCGCTCGCCGAGATAGTGCGCGAGGTACGATACCTCATCGACTACGGCTTCCTCGAGATCGAGCTCCTCGGCCAGACGGTGAACCATTGGCGGGAGCCTGGCGGCGACGCCGACTTCGCCGATCTGCTCGCCGCCGTCGCTGCGCTCGACGGTCTCACGCGCCTCCGCTTCGTCACGTCGTTCCCGCGCGATTTCACCCCGCGCATGGTGGAGCAGGTCGGGCGCCACGAGAACATCTGCCCCTATCTGCATCTGCCCGTGCAGTCCGGTTCCGATCGCGTGCTGCGCCGGATGGGACGCGGCTACACGCGCGCCGACTACCTCGAGCTGGTCCGCCGGCTGCGTGCGGCGCGGCCGCGCCTCGCCCTGTCGACCGACGTCATCGTCGGCTTTCCCGGCGAGGCCGAGGACGACTTCCAGCAGACTTCCGACCTCGTCGCCGAGATCCGCTTCGCCTCTCTCTACGCTTTCAAATATTCGCCGCGCCCGCTGACCGCGGCTCCACGGCTCGCTGGGACGGTTCCCGACGAAGTCGCCGACGAGCGGTTGCAGCGGCTCTTCGCGCTCCAGGAACAAATCCAGCGGGAGATCAATCGGACGCTCGTCGGCGAGGAGCACGACGTGCTGGTGACCGGCTGGGGGCGGCAGCCCGGCATGCAGGCCGGCCGCACGGCCTGTCACCGGAGCGTGCACTTCGACGCCGGTCCCGACCCCACCGCGGTGGGAGGCATGACGCGGGTGTTGATCGAGAACGCGCTGCCGCACAGCCTCGTGGGCCGGCGTCTCGCCGTGCCGGTCGCGGCGTAGAACGTGCATCGGAGCCGAGCCCATGAGCCAAGTCGGTGAGGAGATCCGGATGGAGATCAAGGGGCTGATGCTGGACCCCACCTCCAATGTTCCGATCGTGATCCTCCGCGACCTCGAGAGCGACCTCTTCCTGCCGATCTGGATTGGCGGCTTCGAAGCGCACGCGATCGCGCTGCGAATCGAGGGGGTTGAAGTGCCGCGCCCCCTGACGCACGACCTGCTTCGGGCCGTCATCGAGAACTTGGGAGCGGTGGTCGAGAAGATCGTCATCTCGGACCTGCGGGAGAACACCTTCTTCGCCCGCATCCACCTCGTCCAGGAGAGCGGCCCCCTCACCATCGATTCGCGCCCCAGCGACGCCATCGCCCTGGCGTTGCGCACCGAGGCGCCGATTTTCGTGCTTCGGTCCGTGCTCGAAAAGGCGCAGGCGGTCGACCTCGCCAGCCAGGCGAGCGACGAGGAGAAGCTGCGGAAATGGTTGGAAGAGATCGGCCCCGAAGAGCTGGGCAAGTACACGATGTAGTTTTCGCCTGTAAACCTCGACGCAATAATTAGTTAGCTTCTCTGTCGGCGCGCCGACAACGCTCGCCTTGACCGGCTGGGTAAGGCTCCATACACTCTCTTCGGCCGTTCCATGATCGTTTGCATCGCCAACCAGAAGGGTGGGGTCGGGAAAACCACGACCGCGATCAACCTTGCCGCGGGTCTGGCGAGCAAGGGCCTCAAGACTCTCCTCGTCGATCTCGACCCCCAAGCCAACAGCTCGATGTCGTTTCTCGACGTTCACCAGTTGAACGGCGGCTCGGTCTACGAAGCGCTGACCGAACAGAACGTCCGGTTTGGCGACATCCTGCGCCCCGCCGAGAAGATGCCCAACCTCTTCCTTGCCCCCTCGAGCATCGCGTTGGCGAAGATCGAGTCGAAGCTGCTCGGCGAGCTCGACAGTCATTTCCGGCTCAAGGACGCGCTCCAGCCGGTGCAAGAGGACTTTCCGTACGTCGTCATCGACACGCCGCCGACCCTCGGCATCATCACGGTCAATGCCCTGGTCGCGGCGACCCACGTGCTGATTCCCATCCAGGCCAGCTACTTCGCGCTCGAGGGGACCGACGACCTGCTCGAGACGATCGACAAGATCAAGCTGCGCGCCAACCCGCAGCTCCAGCTGCTGGGGGCACTGATCACCCTCTACGACAAGCGCACCCTCCTCGCCAAGGACATCCACGAGCAGATCCGCAAGGTCTTCGGCGACAAGCTCTTCAACACGGTGATCACCAAGAGCGTCCGCCTCGAGGAGAGCCCGGCGTATCGGGAGTCGATCTTCACCTTCGCCCCGCGCTCGACGGGCGCATCCGAGTACTACCAGCTCTCCGAGGAGGTGCTGAGCCGTGTCTGAGCCGGCCAAGAAGCGCGGCCTGCCGATGAGAGTCAAGATGCGCCACGACACCCATTTCGTGGAGGCACTGAACGCCCGTCATGAAACGCCGGTCGGGCGGATGGTGCCGCTTGCAGCGATCGAACCCGACCAGCACCAGCCAAGAACCAGCATGGGGGAGCTCGCCGAGCTGGCGGCCTCGATCCGCGACAAGGGCGTCCTGGAGCCGATTCTGGTTCGTCCGCTGCCCCCTGCCGAGCACAGCCCAGGCGGACCGGCCTACCGCATCATCTCCGGTGAGCGCCGCTATCGCGCCGCTCAAGAGGCAGGACTCTTCGAGATCCCGGCGATCGAGATGGATGTGAGCGAGCAGGAGGCCTTGGAGATCGCCTTGATCGAGAACCTCCAGCGCAAGGACCTCACCCCTTTCGAAGAGGCCGAGGGGTACCGGGCGCTCGCCGAGCGCCACGGCTACACGCATGAAGAGATCGGCGCGGCGGTGGGAAGGTCGCGCAGCCTCGTCACCGAGAGCCTCTCCCTTCTCGCCATGCCGCCGCGCGTCCGCGATACGGTCCAAGGCCTCGGGATCAGCTCGAAATCACTCCTGCTCGAAGTCCTCAAGGGCGGCGACGAACCCGAGATGATCCGCCTCCTCGAAGAGGTCGCCGCCTACGGTCTCAACCGCGACGACCTCCGGCGCCGCCTGCGCTCGGACCACCCGAGCCGAGGTAGCCGCCGGAAGCCCTTCACCTTCAAGTTCCGCTCGCCGGACAAGGCCTACAGCCTTGCGGTCAGCTTCCGTCAGAGCGAGGTCGAGCGGGCCGACTTGATTCGGGCGCTCGAAGAGGTCCTCTCCGACCTCAGAAAAGCCGCTGAATAGGGGGAGGAGGCGGCCCGCACCCCGCTGCCACCGGCATTGGGTTGACATAAGATGTCTTATCGGTCTGATCGGCGCCCAGGGACCAGACTCCCTCATCGGTTCCACTCCGCCGCCAAATCCTCGTCCTCCTCCAGCCGCAACCCGACCAGCTCTACGCCGCGAGGAAGCTGCCGCCAAAGCGCCTGCCGGACCCACAGCACCAAGTTCTCGCTCGACGGGATCAAGCCGCCGTCGCCGAACTCCGGGAGCGCCGCGTTGAGGTGCTGATGGTCGAGGCGGTCGAGGACGGCCTGCGTCACGCAGGCATCGAGCGCGGCGAGGTCGGCGACGAAGCCGGTCGCCGCGTCGATCGCTCCCTCGACCCGGACGTAGAGCCGATAGTTGTGGCCGTGGCCGGGCAGGTTGGCGCAGCGCCCGAAGCGGGCGCGGTTCTCCTCGTCGCTCCACTCAGGGCGGCGGTAGAGATGGCTGGCGCTGAAACGGTAGCGGCGCTCGAGCCGAGCCCGCTTCTCGGAAGGACCGGGGGGCTCCATTAGAATCGCAGGCGCGTGAGGCTGCGGATCGATCGCTACATCGTCGCTGAGATCGCCGGCCCGCTGGCGCTCGGGTTCTTAGTCTACACGTTCATCCTCTTGCTCCGGTTCCTGTTCCAGTCGGCCGAGATGATCATCCGCCGCGGCCTCCCCGTGGCCACGGTCGGTCAGCTCCTGCTGACGACCCTGCCCAACATCGTGGTGCTGACCATCCCGATGTCGCTGCTCT
>DASUNQ010000106.1:0-10161 GCA_036277075.1 Thermoanaerobaculia bacterium | reverse complement strand
GTCCTGGTCACCAATGGCGCCCTGATCCTCCTCGTCCTGGCCTTCCTCCGCCACCTGTTGGCGCCGTACGAGACGCTGCTCGCCCGCGCCCGCACTGTGGGCGACCCGGCGGCGGCGCCGGAAGGGGACGAGGTGGAGTTCCTGGTCGCCACCTTCGAGCGCGCGCTCGCGGCGATGGCGGGGGCCGAGGCGCGGAGCGCCGAGGACGACATCGCCACCCTCGAGCGGACGCTCGTCGGCAGCCTGCAGAGCGGTCTGCTGCTGCTCGACGCCGCCGGCGAGGTGCTGGCGCTCAACACGGTCGGCGCGCGCCTCCTCGGCGTCGCGCCGCCGGAGCCCGGCCGGCCGCTCGCCGAGGTGCTGGCCGGCCGCCCCGAGCTGCTTGCGCTGTTGACCGAGGCGGTCGCCGACGGCCGCGAGCTGCAGCGGCAGGAGTGCACCGTGCGCGGCGCCGGCGGTCCGCTCACCCTCGGCCTCTCGGTCCACCCGCTGCGCCGCGGCGACGGCGGCGCGCGCGGCTTCCTCGTCCTCTTCGCCGACCTGACCGAGGCGCGGCGGCAGGCCGAGGCGAGCCAGCTGGCGGAGAGCCTCACCCGCCTCGGCGAGATGGCCGGCGGCGTGGCTCACGAGCTGCGCAACAGCCTGGCAACCCTGCGCGGCTACCTGGCGCTGATCGAGCGCCGCCCGGACGAGCAGGCGGTAGCCGACTTCCTCGGCGAGATCCGGCGCGAGACCGACCACCTCGAGCGCGTGCTCGAGGACTTCCTCGCCTTCGCCCGGCCGGGGACGGCGCGGGTCGAGGAGCTGTCGCTGCCGGCGCTGCTGCGGCGGGTCGCCGCGGACCCGGCGCTCGACGGCGTGGGCGTGGAGGTCGCCGGTGCCGAGGGCGACGAGCCGCGCCTCGCCGGCGACCCGCAGCTCCTCGAGCGGGCGCTGCGCAACCTGCTGCGCAACGCCGCGCAGGCCGAGCGCGAGGCCGGGCGGAGCGGGCCGGTGCGCGCGGCGCTGGCGGTCACGGCGGAGGGGATCGAGGTGACGATCGAGGACCGCGGGCGCGGGGTGCCGCCGGAGGTGCGCGAGCGGCTGTTCCACCCCTTCGTCACCGGGCGCGCCGGCGGCGTCGGACTCGGCCTGGCGCTCGCCCACCGCATCGTCGTCCTGCACGGCGGCGCGATCGAGCTCGCGGACCGTCCCGGCGGCGGCACGCGGGCGCGCGTCACCTTCCCGCACGACGCCGGGGCCCGCGGCACATCGGCTACCGCCGGTAACAAGAGCGCGCCACCGCTCCCGCCGCCGCCGCGCTCCGCCGCCGCGAGCTAAGTCTCGGCGCATCCGTCGTTTGTGCCGCCCGCCGCGGCGCGCGGGAGGCGTGGCACCCCCCTTGCTCCCTGCCGGGCCGCGCAGTCCACGAGACGTTCGTACGGCGCCGGCAGGCCGGCGCAGGAGGGTCCGCATGGCAGACCGGCGGAGCGCCGGCTTCTCGGTCGTCGAGGTGCTGATCGCGGCGGGGATCTTCCTCATCATCGCGGTCGGGCTCCTCCCCCTCTTCGTCGCTTCGATCCGCAACAACCTCTCCGGGCGCGAGGCGACCGACGTCAGCAACATGGGCAAGTCCCGCCTCGAGGAGTACTTCCAGCTCCCCTTCGACAGCGCGCGCCTGGACGTGCCCGACAACCAGACCGAGCTCTTCGTCAGCGACTACTACAAGCTCACCAGCGGGCACGGGGCCTGGACCTCGGCCGCGCCGGCGCCCTCCGCCTTCGAGGGGACGCTGTGGACGCGCGTCACCCGCGTGCGGCTCTTCGGCGTCAACGACCTCGACACCCCCCTCGAAGGCGACACCGACCCGAGCTTCGTCCACCTCAAGGAGATCCGGGTGGAGGTCGAGAGCCGCCGCACGCTGGGCAACCCCTTCGGCGGCGGGCGCGAGCTGGCGCTGCAGATGCTCAAGGCGAAGTGAGGGAGCGAGCGATGCGCAGGCAAGCCGGTTTCACCGTGGCGGAGCTCCTCGTCACCCTGGGCGTCACCGTCATCCTGATGCTCGGGGTCCTCGCCCTCTTCGACTTCAACAACCGCGTGGCGCGGGTGCAGACCCACCTCGCCGACATGCAGCAGTCGCTGCGCGTCGCGCAGTACGACATGGTGCGGCTGGTGCGCATGGCGGGGCGCGGCGGGCTGCCGGCCTCCGAGCCCACCGGGCTCGCGCCGCGGCACCTGCCGACCGGCGTGGCGGTCGAGGTGGCGGACGACGTGCCGGCCGAGACCTTCATCCTGCCGGCGGTCCCCTCGACGCGGGTGCTCGCGGGCACCGACGTGCTGACGGTGCGCGGCATCGTCACCTCGCCGCTGTACCAGATCGACATCACCGCCGCCGGCGTCCTGCTGCTCAATCCCGACGACCAGAACCCGACCGACGGCACCCTGGTGATCCGCGACCAGAGCCCGACCGGCGTGCCGCAGACCCTGCAGCCGCTCAAGGACGCGATCGACGCCAACCGTCCCGAGGCGCTGCTCCTGGTCAGCCCGCTCGACGACACGATCTTCGCGGTCGTCGAGCTGGTCCCCGCCGGCAGCTCGGTGGCCGGCGGGCAGGCCACTCTCAACTTCCGCGTCTCGGGCAGCGCCGAGGCCGACGCCATGGGGCTGCTCTCCCGCGGCGGCCGCTTCCCGGCGGGGATGCGCGTCGCCTACGCCGGCATCCTGGAGGAGTACCGCTTCTACGTCCGGGAGGAGCACGTGGTCGCGGCGGACCTCGCCAGCGACCTCGCGCCGAAGCTGTCGCGCGCCCGCTTCCTGCCGGGGACGAACCTCGTCTACGGCGGGGACAGCTCCAACGCCGCCGTGGACGTCGCCGACAACATCATGGACCTGCAGGTGGCCCTCGGCGTCGACCTCGACGGCGACGGCGTGGTCCAAGACCTCGGCACCGCCGCCGACGAGTGGCTCTTCAACCACGGCGACGACATGGACCTCCCGGCGCGCTGGCAGGTCGATCCGGCGCGGCTGCACTACCTGCGCATCGGCACCCTGGTGCAGACCGACCGCCGCGACCCGCAGTACCAGGCGCCGCTGCTGGTGCGCCTGGAGAACCGCGACTACGGCCCGACCACCTTCAACAGCCGGGAGAACCGCATGTTCCGGCGCCGCACGCTGCAGACGGTCATCGACCTGCGCAACGTGGCGTGACCTGGAGACCGCCCATGGAGCCGAGCCGCACCGCCGCCGACCATCGCACCCACCGCGCCCGCGAGGCCGGCAGCGCCTACGTCGCGGTGCTCGTGGTCCTCGTCGTGCTGACCATCTTCGGCCTGTCGCTGGCGCTGATCACCCAGACCGAGATGCAGGTGGGGAGCAACGAGAAGACGATCAACCGCGTCTTCTACGTCGCCGACTCCGGCATCGAGATCGCCACCGCCCGGGTGCTGGTGACCAGCGACCACCGCTCGCGGATCTACACCATGACCGACGGCGGCACGCTGCTCCAGGCCAAGGTGCAGCTCGGCACCCGCGTCGACGTCTCGCCCTTCTACCCGATCTACGACGCGCCCTGCAATCTCTGCGAGATCAACAACGCCGGCGCCTACAACGAGCGGGCGTTCCGCAAGATCAACCATGCGGTGACCGTCGACGCGGCGCGCTTCGCCGCGCTGTCCGGCGGCAGCTTCGAGACGCCGGTGGCGCAGAAGCGGTTGAGCGCGATGATCGAGATCCAGCCCTGGCGCGCCTCGCCCGAGGCCTACGCGGCGATCACCGACCCGGCTGAGCTGGCGCGGATCAAGTTCTGAGCGCCGCCGGAGGAGGCCCCCGATGACCCACGCCACTCGCCCGAAACTCCCGGCGCGCGCCGCCGCCGTCGTGCTCGCCGCCGCGCTGCTCGCCGGCGGCCCCGCGTCCGGCGACGACACGCTGCTCTTCAAGATCCAGTCGGGGAAGCCCTACGTCTACTTCATCATCGACACCTCGACGTCGATGAACCTCAAGGCCGACGACACCTGGCTGCCCGGCAGCGGCGACGACGCGCAGTCGAAGTTCCAGCAGATCAAGCAGGCGCTGCTCCAGGTGCTGATCGAGACCTATCAGGAGAACGGCGACACGATCCACTTCGGGCTCGCCACCTACAACCAGGACCAGCTCCGGGTGCGCGGCAAGCACTGGCTCTACCGGGTGCAGTCGGCCTCGGCGAACCTGACCGACCTCGGCTACCCGCGCAAGGGGAGCCTGCTCACCTTCGGCACGCACTTCGCGACCGCCACGCCGGGCGAGGCCGGGAGCTGCGGGGCGCCGCTCGCGACCGGCACCACCGCCGCCCTCGACGTCGTCGACCGCTTTTCGAAGCTGTCGCCCTCCGATCCGGACGGCGACGGCATCCTCGCCTACGCGCCGACGACGCTCTGGGTGGCGAAGGGCAGCCAGACCTACAAGCTCGTCGTCGAGCACGAGAGCGGCGCCTTCGGGCCGGGCGTGCTCCAGGTGCGGTTCACCTCCCAGAAGGCCACGTTCTCGGCCGGGACCTGCACCCTCAGCGGCGCCGTCGAGTCGGTCGTCTCGCACCTCGACTACGCGACCGAGTTCCTGATGTCCGACGAGATGGTGACCAACAGCGCTCAGTTCGCCGACTGCGGGCCGCAGCAGGGCGGCGGCGGCGGCAACGCCGAGAACAAGCAGGAGCAGAGCCGCGGCATCGGCTGGACGTGGCAGGACGTCGAGGCCGCCGGCACCTGCGGCCCGGGCAACAAGCCCTTCTCCGGCCAGGGGTGGGAGAGCAATTACGACTCGGTGCCGACGCGCAGCGGCCCGGGGTTCGACGAGATCGAAGACGAGGACCCGCTGGCGCCGGGCAGCCCGTACAAGGTCAAGCAGGACACGACGCTCGACTCCGCGATCGTCCTCGACCGCGGCGACATGCTGCCGCTGCACTGGGACCTCACCAACCGCGAGGCCCTCTTCCGCCGCCTGGCGCCCAACTGGTTCGAAGGCGTGCCGTTCCCCGAGCTCGAGTTCCGCGCCGCTCCCTATTTCGAGGACGCGCCGCGCAGCGACGGCTTCTTCCACCTCGAGGACCCCGACCTGCGGCCGCTCGTTCCGTTCGGCGCCAGCCCGCTCAACAAGGCGATCGTCGACTTCCGCTGCTGGTACATCGGCAGCGACGATCAGAAGTGCAAGGCCAGCTTCCAGCCCTTCGGCAGCGGCTGGGACGACGTCGCGGTGCAGAAGGACTTCGCGGAGTGGGGCTGCCGCCGCCCGTTCCTGATCGTCATCGGCGACGGCGAGGCGCACGGCGACACCAACGACGCCACGTCCGCGGTCGCCAGCCTCAAGCAGACGCGGGTCAAGACCTGGGCGATCGACTTCGGCGGCACCTGCGCGTCGAACTCGACCTACCACAGTCTCGCTCATGCCGGGAACGGCCAGTGCCTGACGCCGCAGAGCTACGGCGAGCTGGTCGAGGCCCTGCGCAAGATCGTCGGCGAGATCCAGCAGGCGACCAAGGCGTTCGCCTCGGCCGCCGTGCCCACCGTCCAGGCCGACGTCGAGGAGAAGGTGTTCCTCAGCAACTTCAACCCGCTGCGCAACGAGCCGGTGTGGATGGGGCGGATGACCGCCTTCCTCAAGCCGGTGCCGCTGACCGCCGAGAGCACGCCGGACGTCACCGTGCCCTGCACCGACGAGGACGACGTCGGCTGCTTCCTCTGGGACGCCGGCGCGCAGCTCCTGGCGCAGACGCCGCTCAACCCCAACGACTCGCCGCTCGGCAGCGGGCCCGACCAGCGCCGAATCTTCTACTCGCGCCTGACGGAGAATGGCCGGTGGCCGGCGACGCGGATGAGCTTCGCCGCCATCCCCTTCACCGCGCCGTCCGGCGCCAACCAGGAGGAGCGGTTCGACCTCTACCGCGGCATGGGTCTCGCGTTCGCGCCCGTCGAGGTCGACGCGACGACCAACCAGACCGCGCAGGCCGCGTCCGTGGAGGTCACCAAGGAGGCGGTGGCGCGCAAGACCGCCGATCTCGCCGAGACGCCGACCAACCCCGGCGACGACGTGCCGTACGTCCTCGGCGACGTCTTCCACTCCAACCCGGTGGTCACCGGCGGGCCGAGCAACGCCCTGTTCTTCGCCAACAACGTCAACGGCTACCGCGAGTTCGCCGAGAAGCACCGCTTCCGCCGCAAGATGCTCGTCGTCGGCGCCAACGACGGCATGCTCCATGTCTTCGACGCCGGCGTCTTCCGCGACAAGGACGACGACGGCGTGGCCGACTCCAGCCCGCTGCTCGCCGCCGGCACGCGCGAGAGCTTCGACAACGGCACCGGCCGGGAGCTGTTCGCCTTCGTGCCGCGCGCCGCGCTGCGTCCGCTCAAGGACCTCTACGTCGGGTCCGGCACCAACCGCACCTGGACGGTCGACGGCACCGTCACCATCGCCGACGTGCGCATCGACCCGCTGTTCACGGGCGCGCCCGACCCCGACGACGCGAGCTCCTCGACCGGTCCGCAGTGGCGGACGGTGCTGATCGGCGGCATGCGCGAGGGCGGGAGCGGCTATTACGCGCTCGACATCACCCAGCCCGACACCATCCGCGACGACGACGACCGGCTGCCCGAGGTTCCGGACGGCACCTACGTCCCGAACTGCTTCGCCGGCGGCCCGCAGTGCGGGCCGGTGCCATTCCCGTCGCAGCTCTGGGAGTTCACCGACAGCGTGTACGAGCCCGCCGCCGGCAAGGTCCATCGGCTCAACGAGGACGGCGATGGGGGACCCGACCTGGCCCAGACATGGTCGATCCCCAACATCGGCCGCCTCCGCCTGATCGAGAACGGCAGCCCGGTGGACAAGT
This sequence comes from Thermoanaerobaculia bacterium, assembly GCA_036277075.1. Taxonomy (GTDB): domain Bacteria; phylum Acidobacteriota; class Thermoanaerobaculia; order Multivoradales; family UBA5704; genus DASUNQ01. The sequence goes on along the minus strand of DASUNQ010000106.1, from coordinate 3,326 downwards.
ACGTCGCGGTGTTCGGCGGCGGGCTCGACACCTCCAACCTCGCCGGCAACTGGCTCTACATGGTCGACATCGAGACCGGCTCGGCGATCTACAAGCAGAAGCTGGTCGAGCCCGGCGGCGCCGGCGGCGGCGCCGCGCCTGCGGAGCCGGCGGCCGTGGACACCGACGGCGACGGCTACCTCGACCGCATCTACCTCGGCACCAACCGCGGCCTGATGTACCGCGTCGACCTGCGCGGGCCGGCCGGCGAGCTGCCCGAGCTGGCGCCGCTGACGCTGGACACGGCGCAGGGGCTGCCGGCCGGCGTCGGGCCGGTCACCGTGCAGCGCATCCCGGCGAGCGACGTCCGCTTCGCGCCGCGGGTGGTCTTCAAGGCGCAGCTCGACGCCGTCACGCCGTCCGTGCCGGAGCGGCCGATCTTCTACCGCCCGTCGGTCATGTTCATCGCGCGGCGCAACGAGTACGCCCTCGCCTTCGGCGTCGGCAACCGCCACGACCTGTGGAGCTCCGAGGGGCAGGCCGGGCGCTTCTACGTCATGCGCGACGACATCCCCGTCGCCGACAAGACGACCTTCTACACCGAGGCCGACCTGCAGCTCATCGATCCCCTGGCGGCCGCCACCAACACCGACTTCGTCACCGACCCCGGCGTCACCGGCAAGGGGTGGTTCCTGCCGCTGGGCGCCGACGAGAAGCTGATCACCAACCCCTTCGCCCTCTCCGGCGTCCTGGTCTTCACGGTCTTCGACCCCGACGTCCTGATCATCCCCGGCCAGGGGCAGCAGGAGCCCACCTGCCGCCGCACCGGCGACAGCCGCATCTTCGCGGTCAACGCCACCAACGGCAACGGCCTGCTCTACGACACCAATCTGCTGCCGACCCGCTTCACCGTAATCCAGGACTTCGTCACCGAGCCCTACATCGAGCAGGGGCAGGCGGCGACGGCGCCCGGCGACGCCACTCGCTACCCGCCGGTCGCGCCGCACCTCGACAAGGTGATGAGCGAGCTGCGCAAGCTCTTCCCGTCGAACTGCAAGTTCGCCAACTACCGGCTCGACGTCAAGACGCTGGCCTCCGACACCGGCATCATCCACATCGCGCCGGTGCCGATCTGCATCATCGAGAAGAACTGGAAGGAGTTCTAGCCATGAGCGCTCGCCACGCCTCCCTCCTCCTCGCCGCCGCGGCGGCGCTCGCCGCCGCGCCAGCCGCGCGCGCCGACTGGCTGGTGACGCGCGACGGGGCGCGGGTCGAGACCGCGGGTCCCTGGCAGGTCAAGGGCAAGCTCGTGGTGTTCGAGACCGCGGCGGGCGACCTCGCCTCGCTGCGACTCGCGGAGGTCGACCTCGAGGAGAGCCGCGCCGCGACCGCCGAGGCGGCCGCCGACGCGGCGGCGGCGCGGCACGAGGCGGAGAAGCCCGCGGCGCCGCGCCGCTCGGTCCGGGTGCTCACCGACAAGGACTTCGCGAAGGCGCAGCCGGCCGCGCCGGCCCCCGGGGCGGACGGGGCGCAGGCGGCGGCGCCGCGGGACGCGGCGGCCGCGCTCCAGGTCACCGCGTGGGAGCGGGTTCCCGACGACTACGACCGTCACGTGGTCATCACCGGCAGCGTGCGCAACACCGGCGCCGCGGCCGCCGCCGACGTCGGCGTCGTGGTGCGCCTCTTCGACGAGCAGGGCGGGCTCATCGCCAGCGTCGCGGCGGAGCTGGCCAAGACGGTCCTCCCGTCGGGCGAGAGCGCGGGCTTCCGCGCCGACTTCCCCGGCGTCTTCGCCTTCGCGGCGCTCAAGTTCGAGACTGGCGCGATGCGCCTTGAGACCGCCCCGGCGCCCGCCGCATCTCAGCCTTCGCGGTAGCGCGGCACCCCTTCGAGGTCGTGCTCTTTGACCTTCTGGAGGAGGGTGCGGTAGGAGACCCCCAGCAGCTCGGCGGCGCGCCGCTTTTCGCCGCCCGCCTCGACCAGCGCGCGGCGGAAGCGCTCGCGCTCCCCTCCCGCCGGCTCGAGCAGCGGCCGCAGGTCGGCGGCGCGCAGCGCCGGTCCCTCCGCGAGGATCATCGCCCGCTCAAGCAGGTTCCCCAGCTCGCGCACGTTGCCCGGCCAGGGCTGCGCGGCCAGCAGCGCGGCGGCCTCGTCGTCGAGCGCCGGCGGCTCGCGGCGGTGGCGGCGGGCGATCTCTGCCAGGAGATGGCGCGCCAGGACCGGCACGTCGCTCGGCCGCTCGCGCAGCGCCGGCAGCTCGACGGGGAAGACGGCGAGGCGGAAGTAGAGGTCGGAGCGAAAGGTCCCGGCCTCGACCATCGCCTGGAGGTCGCGGTTGGTGGCCGCCACCAGGCGCACGTCGGCGCGCAGCGTCCGCCCGCCGCCGACCCGCTCGAAGGTGCGCTCCTCGAGCGCCCGCAGCACCTTCCCCTGGACGGGCAGCGGCAGCTCGCCGATCTCGTCGAGCAGCAGCGTCCCCTCCTGCGCCAGCTCGAAGCGCCCGGGCTGCCGCCGGTCGGCGCCGGTGAAGGCCCCCTTCTCGTGGCCGAAGAGCTCGTTCTCGAGCAACGTCTCGGGGATGGCGGCGCAGTTGACCGCCACGAACGGCCCGGCGCGCCGCGGCGAGAGGGCGTGGAGGGCGCGCGCGAAGAGCTCCTTGCCGGTGCCGCTCTCGCCGGTCAGGAGGACGGTGCTCTCGGTGGGCGCGACGCGCTGGAGGAGGCGGAGGGCGGCGCGCAGCCGCGGGTGGGAGCCGACGATGGGCGGCGCCCCGGGCGCCGCGAACGCCGCCTCCTCGGGCGCCGCGATCGCCCCCTCGACCAGCCGCAGCAGGTCCTCGAGCTCGACCGGCTTCTCGAGGAAGTCGTAGGCGCCGAGCTTCATCGCCTCGACCGCCGCCGCCACCGTGCCGTAGCCGGTCAAGACGACGACCGGCACGCGCGGCTGGGCGGCACGGGCGGCGGCGAGCACCTCGAGGCCGGAGAGGTCCGGGAGCTTGAGGTCGGTCAGCACGAGGTCGAAGGCGCGCTCGCGCGCGGCGCGCACCCCCTCGCCGCCGGTGGCCGCCGCCGTCACCTCGTAGCCTTCGCCGGCGAGCGCGTGCTCGAGCATGCGGCGCAGCGAATCGCGGTCCTCGACGAGCAGGACACGGCCGCGGGCCACGGCCGCGCCTCAGCCGGCCAGGGCGGCGCGCACCGCCGCCACGAGGAGGGGGTCGTCCTCCGGGTCGACGGTGCGCAGGTCGAGGAGGAGCCGCCCCTCGCGCAGGTAGCCGACGACCGGCGGCTCGCCGGCGCGCAGCCGGCGGAGCAGGGCGTCGTCCCCGGGGAGCGCCAGCGCCTCGCCCG
>DASUNQ010000105.1:0-3518 GCA_036277075.1 Thermoanaerobaculia bacterium | reverse complement strand
CGCGGCGCCAGGGTGCCGAGGACGGCGCGGGCGAGGAGCCTCTCGGGGTCGCCGAGCCGGGCCAGGTGCTCGCGCAGGCGGGCGCGCCGGCCGTGGTCGGCCAGCAGCTCCCCCACCGCCGCGTGGCGGGCGGCGATCGCCTCGGGGTCGCGCAGCGGCCGCCGCAGCCACTCGCGGAGGGCGCGCGCCCCGGGCGGGGTGACCGTGCGGTCGAGGACGCCCAGGAGGGTCCCGCGCCGCCGCCCCGCCGCCTCGCCGCGCTGCGCCCGGAAGACCTCGAGGTTGGCGAGCGTCGTCGCGTCGAGGACGAGGTGGTCTGCCGGCAGCGACACCGCGAGGCCGCGCACGTGGGCGAGCGGGCTCTGTTGCGTCTCCTGGGCGTAGGCCAGGGCGGCGGCGGCGGCGCGCACCGCCGGCTCCCCCTCCTCGAGGCCGAAGCCGCGCAGGGTCGCGACGCCGAACTGGCGGGCGAGCAGCTCGCCGCCGCGGCGGGCGTCGAAGCGCCGCTCCTCGGCGAGGTCGGTGCGGCAGAGGCACTCGCGCTCGATCCACTCGGCGACCGCCGGCGGCAGGGCGCCGTCCTCGACCAGCACCTCGCGCGGGCGGAAGAGTGCGAGATCCTCGCGCGCCTCCTCGGCCGATCCCCAGCGGCGGACGAAGAAGCGCCCGGTCGAGACGTCGAGGAAGGCGCCGGCGCCGGCGGCGCGATCGGCCGGGCCGCCGTCCCACGTCAGGCCGGCGAGCAGGTTCTCCTCCTTGCTCTCGAGCAGCTCCGGGTCCGAGAGGGTCCCCGGCGTGACCACCCGCGTCACCGCCCGGCGCACCAACCCCTTGGCCTGGGCGGGGTTCTCGACCTGGTCGCAGATCGCCACCTTGAGCCCGGCCGCGAGGAGCTTGCCGAGGTAGCCGTCGAGGGCGTGGTGCGGCACCCCGCACATCGGCGCCTCGTGCTCGCTGCCGCGGTGGCGGGCGGTGAGCTGCACCTCGAGGATCGGCGCCGCGCGCTCGGCGTCCTCGTAGAACAGCTCGTAGAAGTCCCCCATGCGGTAGAAGAGGAGCGCATCGGGGTGCGCCGCCTTCGCCTCCAGGTACTGCCGGAGCATCGGGGTGAGCGCCGCGGCGGGAGGCACGGCCGGAGTATAAGAGCCCTAGACTGCGGCGCATGGGCGCTCCCGGTCCCGCGGATCTGGTGCTCGCGCTCGACGCCGGCTCGCCGCAGGTGAGCGTGGCGCTGGGGCGCGGCGGGGAGGTGCTCGCCGCCCGCTCGGAGGCGATCGCGCGCTCGTCGCGGCGGCTCCTCGAGATGATCGACGAGGCGCTCGCCGAGGCCGGGGTGGAGCGGGAGGCGCTGCGCGGGATCGTCGCCCTGCGCGGGCCGGGGAGCTTCACCGGGCTGCGGGTGGGGCTGGCGACGGCGCTCGGCCTGCATCTCGCGCTCGGCGTCCCGGCGGCGGCGGTGCCGACCCTGCTCGTCCTGGCGGCGAGTGCGGGAACGAGGCTGCGTGAGGAGTCTGCTTCCGCTCCCGGAGACGTGATCCTCGCCGCCGTGGACGCCCTGCGCGGCGAGTGGACGGTACAGCCGTTCGCCGGGGACCCGCCACGGGCTCTCGCCGAGGCGGAGACCGTGCCGGCGGCCGACCTCGCCGCGCGCGGCGCGGCGGCGATCGCCGGTTTCGGGATCGCCGCGCTCGCCGCGCTGCCGGGCTGGCCGGCCGCGAGGGAAGCGCCCCGTCTCCTCGCCCCCGGCCCCCTCGCCCCGGTCGCCATCGACCTGCTGCCGCGGCTCGCCGTCGACTGGGACCCCGCGCTCCTCACCGAGCCGCTCTACGCCCGGCCGCCGGCGGTCATCGCGCCGGCGACCCCCGCCGCGCCGCGGAGGTAAGCTTTTCCCGCCATGCTGGCCCCCGACCCCGCCCCGCTCGCGATTCGCCTGGCGTACCCCGCCGACCTGTCGCGGATCGTCTGGCTCGAGGACCACGCCTTCCCCGACCCCTGGCCGGCGGCGATCCTCGGCCACGAGCTCACCCACCCCCGCTCCTTCGTGCTCGTGGCCTGTCCGGCGGGGGCGCCGCCCGCGGGCTACGTGTCCTTCCGCCAGGGGGTGGACGAGGCCGAGCTGCTCCGCCTCGCGGTGGCGGCGCCCGAGCGCCGCCGCGGCGTCGGCCGCGCCCTCGTCGAGGCCGGCCTCCGGCGCCTCCGCGCCGCGCGCTTCGCGAGCTGCTTCCTCGAGGTGCGCCCGGACAACACCGCCGCCCTGGCGCTCTACGAATCGATGGGCTTCGCGCCCAGCGGCCGGCGTCGCGCCTACTACCGCGACGGCACCGACGCGCTGGTGTACGCCCTGGAGCTGTGAGGCGAAGTCTCGGCCCCGAGGCGCGGTTGCCCCCCCTCCCCCGAGTTGCTATCCTGGCCTCCGCCCGCGGCATGCCGATCCTGCCTTCCAAGCGCATCCCCACGATCCGGGGGCCCGTGCGCCGGTGACGCGCGCGCGCCCATCCCCGATTCCAACTCCGGCGCCCCGCACGCGGGCGCCCCACCCAACGAGGAGGTCCACGACGATGCACCACCGCGACGACTTGCGGGACGAGCTGTTGCAGAGCGACGAGGAGTTCCGCCGGCTCTTCGAGGAGCACCAGGACTACGAGCGGCGCCTCGCCGACCTCTACCGCAAGTCGATGCCTTCCCAGGACGACGAGATCGAAGAGAAGCGGATCAAGCTGCACAAGCTGGCGTTGAAGGACCGCATGGAGAGCCTCCTGCGCAGCCGCCGCGAGTCGCGCGTATCGGCGTAGGCCGTTGCGCTTCGCGAAGGAATCGCTCCCCTTCGTCCTCCCCTTCCTGCTGCTGGCGGGGGCGCTCGCCCTCCTCCGCCGCCCCGGCTGGGCCGTCGCGGCCGTCGTCGCCGGCCTCCTCGTCCTGCTTTTCTTCCGCGACCCCGCGCGCCGCTTCGGCGGCGCGGAGACCACCGTGCTGGCGCCGGCCGACGGCCTGGTCACCCTCGTCGACCGCATCGAGGACCCCGAGGTCGGCCCCGGCGCCTACCATCGCGTCGTCACCTTCCTCTCGGTCTTCGACGTCCATACTCAGCGCACGCCGGTGGGCGGCGAGGTCGTGGTCTCGCGCTACGCCAGCGGCAAGAAGCTGGCGGCCTTCAAGCGGGGCATCGACCTGGTCAACGAACGGCACCTGACGGTCCTCCGCCGCCCGCAGGGGGACCTGGTCGGCGTGCGGCAGATCGCCGGCCTGCTGGCCCGGCGGGTGGTCTGTTATTTGAAGGAAGGGGAGCACGTGGCGCGCGGCCAGTCGATGGGGCTCATCAAGTTCGGCTCGCGGGTGGACCTGCTGGTGCCCGCGGGCTACCGCCTGCTGGTGCGCAAGGGCGACCGGGTGCGCAACGGCGAGACGGCGATGGCCGAGCCGGCCGGAGACGCCGGGACGTGATCCACGACGCCGAGCGCCGCGGGCCTCGCGTGCCCCGCCGCGGCGCCTACCTGCTGCCCAGCCTGTTCACGATCGGC
>DASUNQ010000104.1:0-5273 GCA_036277075.1 Thermoanaerobaculia bacterium | reverse complement strand
TCCGTGGCCATGACTATGTGAGGAGTGCTTCCTTCAGCCCCGACGGGACCCGCGTCGTCACCGCCTCCGGCGACGAGACGGCGCGGGTGTGGTCGGCCGATGGCTCCGGCAAGCCCGTGGTCCTCCGCGGCCATAAAGGTGGAGTGGTGATCGCCGCCTGGAGCCCCGACGGCCGGCGCATCGTCACAGTCTCCGGGGACAAGACGGCGCGGGTGTGGCCCGCCGATGGCTCCGGCGAGCCCATTGTCTTCCGTGGCCATGAAGCAGTGTTTTTGAGCTTCGGTGAAGAGTTGAGCGCCGCCTGGAGCCCCGACGGCCGACGCATCGTCACCACCGCCTGGGACGCGACGGCGCGGGTGTGGTCGGCCGATGGTACCGGTGAGCCCGTGGTCCTTCGCCATGGCGCCTCGGTGGTGAGTGCCGCCTTCAGCCCCGATGGCCGGCGCATCGTCACCGCCTCCTGGGACACGGCGCGGGTCTGGCCGGCCGATGGCACCGGCAAGCCCGTGGTCCTCAGCAGCCATGAAGGCCTTGAAGGCATGCTGTCGAGCGCTGCCTTCAGCCCCGACGGAAATCGCGTCGTCACTGCCTCCAAGGGCTTTCCGCCCATCAGCGACTCCACGGCGCGTGTGTGGTCGGCCGATGGCTCCGGCGAGCCCGTGGTCCTCCGCGGCCATGAGGGCGACGTGTCGAGCGCCGCCTTCAGCCGCGACGGCAGCCGCGTCGTCACCGCCTCCGAGGACCACACGGCGCGGGTGTGGGCAGCCGACGGCTCCGGCAAGTCCGCGGTCCTCCGCCATGAGGCCGCGGTGCGGAGCGCCACCTTCAGCTGCGATGGCAGGCGCGTCGTCACCGCCTCCGACGATAAGACAGCGCGGGTGTGGGCGGTCGATGGCTCCGGCGAGCCCGTGGTCCTCCGGGGCCATCGAAATCATGTGCTGAGCGCCGCCTTCAGCCCCGACGGCCGGCGCGTCGTCACCGCCTCCGAGGATGGGACGGCGCGGGTGTGGGCGGCCGATGGCCGGGAGATCGCCACCTTCCATCATCAAGGCGATGTCGTGAGTGCCGTCTTCAGCCCCGACGGCAGGCGCGTCGTCACCGCCTCATGGGACACCACGGCGCGGGTGTGGGCGGCCCATTACTCCGACCGCGAGCCCGTGGTTCTCCGCCATGCGGACAATGTTGTGAGCGCCGCCTTCAGTCCCGATGGCAGGCGCGTCGTCACCGCCTCCGAGGACCAGACAGTGCGGGTGTGGGCGACCGATAGCGCCGAGCCCGTGATCCTTCACCATCCGGGCATCTCAAGCGTCGCCTTCAGCCCCGACGGCAGGCGCGTCGTCACCGGCTCCGAAGACGAGACGGCGCGGGTGTGGGCGACCGATGGCTCCGGCAAGCCCGTGATCCTCCGCGGCCATAAGGGGTCGGTGCTGAGCGCCGCCTTCAGCCCCGACGGCCGGCGCGTCGTCACCGCCTCCGAGGACAAGACGGCGCGGGTGTGGGCGGCCGACGGCTCCGGCAAGCCCGTGATCCTTCGCCATCCCCATGGGGGCGTCGCTGTGTCAAGCGCCGCCTTCAGCCCCGACGGCAGGCGCGTCGTGACCGCCTCCTCCTGGGACAACACGGCGCGGGTGTGGGCGGCCGACGGTTCCGGCAAGCCCGTGATCCTTCGCCATGGGGGCGCTGTGTCAAGCGCCGCCTTCAAGCTCATGGTCCTTCGCCATGGGGGCGCTGTGTCAAGCGCCGCCTTCAGCCCCAACGGCAGGCGCGTCGTCACCACCTCCTGGGACAACACGGCGCGGGTGTGGGCGGCCGATGGCTCCAGCAAGCCCGTGGTCCTTCGCCATGAGGCCGCGGTGTGGAGCGCCGCCTTCAGCCCCGACGGCCGGCGCGTCGTCACCGCCTCAGAAGACAAGACGGCGCGGGTGTGGGCGGCCGATGGCTCCGGCAAGCCCGAGGTCCTCCGCGGCCACAAGGAGTGGGTGCGGAGCGCCGCCTTCAGCCCCGACGGCAGGCGCGTCGTCACCGCCTCCGAGGACAAGACGGCGCGGGTGTGGATGGCCGATGGCTCCGGCAAGCCGGTGGTCCTTCGCCATGACGCCTCGGTGCGGAGCGCCGCCTTCAGCCCCGATGGCAGGCGCGTCGTTACCGCCTCCGAGTACAACACGGCGCGGGTGTGGGCAGCCGACGGCTCCGGCGAGCCCGTGGTCCTCCGCGTCTATCAAGAAGCGGTGGTGAGCGCCGCCTTCAGCCCCGACGGCAGGCGCGTCGTCACCGCCTCCAAGGATGGGACGGTGCGGGTGTGGGCGGCCGAGGGAAGGCTCCTGCAAGCGCTTATCCGCACGGCCACCTCCACATGTCTCGAGCCTGGTTTCCGGGTGAGCTCCTTCGGCGAGTCCGATGACGAGGCCGAGGCGACCTACCAACGCTGCCGGCGCTGTATCGGTCCCTGGCGCCGCCGGTTCGACGCCCGTTCCATCCGCGCCGCACCAGACGACGCCTGGAAAGCATGGCAGCAGTGCATGAGGCCGTGAGCCAACAAATGACGCCATGTTCGCTCAAGGCGGCGCACCAGACGATTCGGCGTGACTTCCATCGACTACCGTTCATCCCGCTGCCAAATGCCGAGCCCGGTTCTCCGTCTACTCCGGTGTGGAGCCGCTGCTTCCAGCCGGACGCCTCGACCTGCGCGGCACGCCCATGCTGCTGCCGGCTGCAGCGCTCGCGGCGGGGGCGGTCCTCGCGTTTCGTCTGGCTTGGCTGCCGGTGCCGTTGCTGGCGCTGCTCACCGCGGCGGGTGTGGCGCTCGGCCGTCGCACCGGCTGGTGCCTGGCGGCGTTCGCGGTCGGGCTGATCTCAGCGACGGTGGGCGCCGGCCTGCCGCAGGGTCGGCCAATGGGGCTCGACGGCGGGCGCCCGGTGGAGCTGGTGGCGCGTGTGGCCGGGCACTGGACGCGCGACGAGGAGGGATGGTCGGCACCGGCACGGGCGCTCCGCTGGCGGCAGGACGAGAAGGTCGCCGCGGCGCCGTTCGACCTCTTCCTCCACCTCCCGGACGAGGAGGAGCCGCCGCCTTTCGGCGCAACGCTGCGGGCGAAGGGCTACCTGCGCCGCTCGCCCGGCTTCGCCAACGCCGCGCGCGTTCCGCCGGGGCCCTGGCGGTTGCGCCTGAAGAGCCGTCTGCTACTGCGGGAGGAGGCGCCGCCCGGCGCGCTCGCCGCAATGTCGGGTCGCGTGCGGAGACGCGCGGAGCGTGCCTTCGCGGCCGCCGGCCGCGAGACCAGCGGCAAGGCGCTGGCGCGCGCGCTGGTATTGGGAGATCCCTCGGCGGTGCCGCTGGCGTGGAAGCGCGGGCTGCGGGTGGCCGGTGTCTCGCACGTGCTCTCCGTCTCCGGGCTCCACCTCGCGCTTCTCGCCGGCGCCGTCCTCCTGGCCGGCGTCTGGCTGCCGCGCCGCGTCCGCCTCGTCCTCCTGCTCCCCGTCCTCGCCGGCTACCTCCTCCTCGTCGGCCCGCTAGCCCCGCTCGTTCGCTCCGCGGTGATGGCGCTGCTCGCCGTGGCCGCCCTCCTCGTGCATCGCCCGCCGGCGCCGGCGAACGCCCTCGGCTGGGCGGTGGCGCTGCTGGTCCTGCACCAGCCGGCGGTCGTGCAGGACCCCTCGTTTCAGCTCAGCGTCTCCGCCACCGCCGGTCTCCTCCTGGTCGCGCCTCCCCTGGCCGCCCGGTGGCGGCGCCTGCCGTCTCTCCTTCGTGCTCCGCTCGCCGCCTCGACCGGCGCCCAGCTTGCCTCGCTCCCCTGGTCGCTGCCGCTCGTGCACCAGCTCCCGCTCGCGGCGCCGCTCGCCAATCTCGTCGCCGTCCCGTGGACCGCCGCCGCTCTGCTCGGATCCCTCGTCTGGAGCGCGCTGGCGCTGCTCGCGCCCGCGCTCGCCGCCGCCGCGCTGCCGGCGCTGGACCTCCTCGCGGCGCCGTTCGGCTGGCCGGCCGAGGTCCGCCCGGACGTCTGGCTCTCGCTGCCGGTGGCGACGGCCTCGCGCGCTCCGGACCTGGAGACCGCGCCGGAGCTGGCGCTCTTCGACGTCGGCCAGGGGGAGGCGATCCTGCTCCGCGACGGCCTGCGCGCCGTGCTCGTTGACGGCGGCGGGTGGGAGCGCGGCGACCTCGGCGGTCGCGTGCTCCTGCCGGCCCTCGCCGCCGAAGGGGTGCGCCGGCTCGATGCCCTCGTGATGACTCACCCCGATCGCGATCACTGTCGAGGACTCGTTGATCTGGGCGCCTATCTGCCGGTGCGCGAGGTCTGGACCGCGCCGGGGTGGGAGGCGAGCGGCTGCGCGGGCGAGCTGCTGACGCTCCCCGGGACGACGCCGCGGGTGCTCTGGGCGGGCGAGCGGCGGCGGGTCGGACGCTGGTGCCTGACGGCGCTCAACCCGGAAGCGGGGGAGCGCCGGGGAGACAACGACCGCTCGCTCGTGCTCCGCGCCGCGGCCGCGGGCGCCAGCGTGCTGCTGACCGGCGACGTCGAGGCCTGGGCGGAACACGGCCTCCTGCGGCGTGAGGAGGGAGCCCTCCGCGCCGACGTCCTCAAGGTCGCGCACCACGGCAGCCGCACCTCCTCGACCGACGCTTTCCTCGACGCCGTGCGCCCGCGCCTGGCGCTGATCTCGGCCGGTGTCGACAATCCCTACCACCACCCGTCGAGCGCCGTCCTCGCGCGCCTCGCCGCGCGCCACGTCCCAATCCTGCGCACCGACCGCCACGGGATGGTCCGCCTGCGCTTCCCCGGCGGCGGCCGCGTGCGGATCGAGCTCCCCGGGATGCCGCGCTGAGGCGCGAATGCCCGCGCTACTCTTGCCGCGTGCCCCGTCCCCTCCTCGCGGTCGTCGGCGCCACCGCGACCGGCAAGAGCGCGCTCGCCCTGGCGTTGGCCGAGCGGCTCGGCGGCGAGATCGTCAACGCCGACGCGCTCCAGGTCTACCGCGGCTTCGACGTCGGTACGGCGAAGCCCAATGCCGAGGAGCGGCGGCGCGTGCCGCACCACCTGATCGATCTGCTCGAGCCGCACGAGCGGTGGTCGGCGGGGGAGTTCGCGCGCCGCGCGCGCCGCGCCATCGCGGAGATCGAGTCGCGCCGCCGGCTGCCGATCGTCGTCGGCGGCAGCGGCCTCTACCTGCGCGCCCTGATCGAGGGCATCAGCCCGATTCCGCCCGGCGACCCGACGGCGCGCCGCGCGCTGCGCGAGCGGCTGGCGGCCGAAGGGCTGCCGGCGCTCGTCGCGGAG
>DASUNQ010000103.1:0-3658 GCA_036277075.1 Thermoanaerobaculia bacterium | reverse complement strand
GCCCCGACGGGCACCTGCGGGGGCTCGGCCGGCGGCGTCCCGCCCGCCGCGGGCGCCGGCGCCGGACGGCCGCCGTTGCCGAGCGGCTGCGGCGTCATCCGCGCCTGCGCCAGCGCCTGCCGCACCGCGAGGTCGAGGTCGGCGAGCCCCGCCATGCCGGTGCGGTGCAGGCCCGTCCGGCCGCGCTCGCGCACCCGCACGTAGAGCGTGCGCTCGCGCCGCTCGAAGGTGTCGCGCCGGCGCTTGCCGTTGCTCGCGAGGTGGCGCACGGCCTCGATCCAGGTCACCTCGGTGGCGTCGGCCGGCGAGCTCTCGACCACGCGCTCCAGCCGGTCCACCATCTCGTCGAGCGAAGCGAGCTCCGGCACGGGCACGGCGGCCAGTGTAGCGCGTCGCGTCGCGCCGCCGGATGGCTTATCCTTTGCACCTTGAACCCTTCGTCATGCCCTGCCTTGGCCGTGGAAGCGCCGTGAAATCAACACTTATGCTGCTCGCCGGCATGCTCGCCGCGGCCGCCTCGCCGGCCCTCGCCGCCGCCGCCGAGGACGGGGCCGACCTCATCTTGGAACACGGCGTGTTCTACCCCGTCGAGCCCCCGGGGCGGGTCGAGGGGAGCCTGGCGGTGCGCGGCGGGCGCATCGCCTACCTCGGGCCCGACCCCGGCGCCGCCGCCTTGCGCGGGGCGGCGACGCGCGTCGTGGACCTGCGCGGCCGGGCGGTCACGCCGGGCTTGATCGACGCCCACTCGCACCTGGCCGGTCTCGGCCTGCGGCTGGCGCAGGTGGACCTCGCCGGCGCCGCGAGCTTCGACGAGGTGGTGCGGCGGGTGCGCGAGGCGGCCGCCGCGGCGCCGGCCGGCGGCTGGGTGCGCGGCCGCGGCTGGGACCAGAACCTCTGGCCCGAAAAGGACTTCCCCCACCACGCGGCGCTCTCGGCCGCGGTGCCCGAGCACCCCGTCTGGCTGACCCGCGTCGACGGCCACGCCGCGCTCCTCAACGCGCGCGCCCTCGCGCTCCTGGAGATCGGCGCCGCGACCGCCGATCCGGCCGGCGGGCGCATCCTGCGCGACGGCGCCGGCCAGCCCACGGGCGTGCTGATCGACAACGCGATGGACCTCGCCGCCGGCCGCCTGCCTCAGCCCTCGCCGGCCGAGCTGAGCGAGCGGCTCGCCGCCGCCGCCCGTCACTGCCTCGAGCGCGGGCTCACCACGGTCACCGACATGGGGATCGGGCAGGAGGTGTACGACGCCTACGCCGGGCTGCGGCGCGACGGCCGGCTGCCGCTGCGCGCGGCGCTCTTCCTGACCGACGAGGAGCAACTCCTGGCGCGCTGGTTCGAGCGCGGGCCGGAGGTGGACCCCGAGGCGCGCCTCCTGGTGCGCGGCGTCAAGCTCTACGCCGACGGCGCGCTGGGCAGCCGCGGCGCCGCCCTCCTCGAGCCCTACGCCGACGAGCCCGGCAACCTGGGTCTCCTCACCTCGACCGGCGACCACCTCGAGGAGGTGGCGCGCCGCGCCCTGCACCACGGCTTCCAGCTCGGCGTCCACGCCATCGGCGACCGCGGCGCGCTGGTGGCCCTCGACGCCCTCGAGCGCGCCGCCGGCGGCGCCCGCCCCGAGGCGCGGATGCGGCTCGAGCACGCGCAGGTGCTGCGCCTCCAGGACGTCGAGCGGCTGGCGCGCCTCGGCATCCTGGCCTCGATGCAGCCCACCCACGCCACCTCCGACATGCCCTGGGCGGAGGCGCGCGTCGGGCCGCAGCGGCTGGCCGGCGCCTACGCCTGGCGCAAGGTGCTCGACGCCGGCGGGCGCCTGGCGCTGGGCAGCGACTTCCCGGTCGAGGCGGCCGATCCGCTGCTCGGGCTCTACGCCGCGGTGACGCGGCAGGACCTGGCCGGGCGTCCGGCGGACGGCTGGCTCCCCGGCGAGCGGCTGACGCGCGAGGAGGCGCTGCGCGGCTTCACCCTCGACGCCGCCTACTCGCTCTTCCTGGATGGCGAGGTGGGGTCGCTGGCGGTCGGCAAGCGCGCCGACCTCGTCGTCTTCGCCGCCGACCCGATGGCCGTGCCGGCGGCGGAGATCCCGCGGGTGGCCGTCGACCTGGTGCTGGTGGACGGCGCGGTCGCCTTCGCGCGCGAGGCGACGCCGTGAGGCGCGGGGCCTGCGGGGCGCTCGCCCTCCTCCTCGCCGCCCCGCTGGCGGCCGCGGCCGACCCCTTCGCCCGGCCGCGGCGCGACATGGTCGCCGAGCAGATCCGCGCCCGCGGCGTCGCGCAGCCGGACGTGCTGCGGGCGATGGAGCAGGTGCCGCGCCACCTCTTCGCGCCGCGCGCGCTCCAGGAGCAGGCCTACGCCGACTCGGCGCTGTCGCTGGGCTCCGGGCGCAGCATCTACCAGCCCTACATCGTGGCGGTCATGACCGAGCTGCTCGACCTCGACCGCGACGACAAGGTGCTCGAGGTGGGGACCGGCTCGGGCTACCACGCCGCGGTGCTGTCGCGCATCGCGCGGCAGGTCTACTCGATCGAGATCGACCCCGGCACGGCGCAGCAGGCGATCCGCCGGCTGGGCGAGCTCGGCTACCGCAACGTCGAGGTCCGGGTCGGTGACGGTTACCAGGGGTGGCAGGCGTGGGCGCCTTACGACGCCATCCTCCTCTCCGCGGCGCCGCCGGGGCGCGTCCCGCAGCCGCTGCTCGACCAGCTCCGCGTCGGCGGCAAGATGGTGGCGCCGATCGGCGAGTTCTTCCAGGACCTCCTGGTCATCACCAAGACCGCGGACGGCCTCGAGAAGCGCAGCGTCATCCCGGTCGTGGTGTCGCCGATGACCGGCAGGGTGCGCGATGTGCATCGCCAGCGCCGGTAGGCGGGCCGGTATCCTGGCCCTGCTCCTCGCCGGGGCGGCGGGGTGCGCAATGGCGAGCGACGATCCCACGGCAACCGCGCGGCGGCGGATGGTCAAGGAGCAGATCCGCTGGCGCGGCATCGAGGAGAGGCGGCTCCTCGCGGCGCTCGAGGAGGTGCCGCGGCACCTCTTCGTGCCCGAGACCGAGCGCCGGCTGGCCTACGCTGACCACCCGCTGCCGATCGGCGCCGGGCAGACGATCTCGCAGCCCTACGTCGTCGCCCTCATGACCTCGCTCCTCGGACTCGACCGCGACGCGCGAGTGCTCGAGATCGGCACCGGCTCCGGCTACCAGGCCGCCGTCCTCTCGCGCCTGGCGCACGAGGTCTACTCGATCGAGATCGTGCCGGAGCTGGGGGAACGGGCGCGGCGGACGCTCGCCGAGCTGGGCTACGACAACGTCCAGGTGCGGATCGGCGACGGCTACCGCGGCTGGCCGGACGCGGCGCCGTTCGACGCCATCCTGCTGACCGCCGCGCCGCCGGAGGTGCCGCAGCCGCTCCTCGACCAGCTCAAGGTCGGCGGCAAGATGGTGCTGCCCCTGGGGCGCTGGTGGCAGGAGCTGATCGTCCTCACCAAGACCCCCTCCGGCATCGTGCGCGAGCAGGTCGCCCCGGTGCGCTTCGTGCCGATGACCGGCGAGGCGGAGGGGAGGGAGCTGCCCGTGGCGCCGCTCGCCCCCGAGCCCGCCGAGCCGCCGGAGCGCTGAAGCTTCCTACCCAGCGGCCTGGTCGCAGTCGCGCCGGGCGCGCTCGGC
>DASUNQ010000102.1:0-3199 GCA_036277075.1 Thermoanaerobaculia bacterium | reverse complement strand
GCACGGCGGCCGCTCCGCGGTCGACGCGCGGCGGGCGCCGGTGCGCGAGGCGCTCGTGGTCTCGCAGCTCGCGCTGGCGACGATGCTGGTCGTCGCCGCCGCGCTCCTCGGCCAGAGCTACCTCCGGCTCCAGGACGTGGCGCTCGGCTTCCAGCCCGACCGGCTGGTGACCGCGCGCATCTCCTTCCCGGACTGGGGGGACGACGAGTCCCACGAGGAGGACCACGTCCTGATGAACGCGCTGCTCGGCGAGGTCCGCGCGCTGCCGGGCGTCGTCTCCGCCGGCATGGCGAGCGAGATCCCGCTGGGCGACGTGGACACCACGATGGCGGCCGCCGCGCAGCGCATCGCGCCGGGCGGGAAGGAGGGCGTGCAGGCTTCGTGGCGCTCCGTCACGCCGGACTATCTGGCCGCGCTCGGCGTGCCGCTGCGCCGCGGGCGGTGGTTCCAGGAGAGCGGCGAGCACCACCGCTCCGTCCTGCTCTCCGAGGCGCTCGCCCGCCGCGTGTGGCCGGACGGGACCGACCCCGTCGGCCGCCAGGTCTGGCTGAGCAACGGGCAGGCGTACAACGTCGTCGGCATGGTCGGCGACGCCCGCCAGCTCGGCCTGGCGCAGGAAGTCACCCCGACGATCTACATGTCGAGCACGTGGGCGATCCTGCCGACGATGAACCTCGTCGTCCGCACCGCCGGCGACCCCGACGCCCTGGCCGGCGCGCTGCGGGAGGTGACGGCCCGCATCTCGCCCGACCGCCCGTTCTTCGACGTGCGGACGATGTCGGCGGTGATCGCGAGGAGCGTCGCCGCCCCCCGCCTCCAGACGCTGCTGGTCGCCCTCTTCGCCGGCCTCGCGCTGCTCCTCGCCGCCGTCGGGGTGGGCGGCGTGGTGGCGTACGGAGTCGTCCAGCGCACGCCGGAGCTGGCCGTGCGCGCCGCCCTCGGCGCTTCCCCGCGCCGCATCCTGAGGCACGTCCTGCGGCGCGGCGTGGTGCTCTGCGGCGCCGGGGTGGCGCTCGGCCTGCTGCTCGCCTTTGCCCTCGGCTCCGGGCTCCAGGACCTCCTCTACGGCGTCCGCGCCCAGGCTCCGGCGGCCTACGCCGCCACCGCCCTGGTCCTCCTCGCCGTCGGCACCCTGGCGTGCTGGCTCCCCGCCCGCCGCGCGACGCGGATCAACCCGAATCTCGCGCTGCGGGCGGAATGACCGGGAGGGTGATCGTCACCTCCAGCCCCCCCTCGGGGCGGTTGCGGGCGGTCAGGTCGCCGCCGTGCTCCTCGGCGATGCGGCGGGCGATCGGCAGCCCCAGGCCGGTGCCGGTGTCGTGGGTCGAGAAGTAAGGGTCGAAGATCCGCGGCAGGACCTCCGGCGGCACGCCGGGGCCGGTGTCGGCGACGACGATCCGCGCCTCGCTCCCGTCCCCTTCGACCCGTACGCTGACCCGACCGCCGGCGGCGCTCGCGCGCAGCGCGTTCTCCAGGAGGTTGCGCACGGCCCGCCCGAGGAGGCGCGCGTCGAAGCGCGCCGGGAGCGGCCCGTCGACCGCCAGCTCGACCGCCACGCCTTCGGGCGGCGCGGCGCGGTAGCCCTCGACCAGCTCCGCGACCGCCGCCGCCAAGTCGCCGGGCCGCGGCTCGATGCGCGGGATCGAGCTGTAGGCCGAGAACTCGGAGGCGATCTGCCGCAGCTCCTCGACCTGGCTCAGGATGTTCGCGGTGCAGCGCTCGAAGACCTCGCCGAAGTGCTGCGGGTCGCTCTTGTGCACCTCGCGCATGTGCTCGGCCGAGAGGCGGATCGGGGTCAGCGGGTTCTTGATCTCGTGGGCGATGATGCGCGCCATCTCGGCCCAGGCCAGGAGGCGCTGGCCGCGCAGCACCTCGGTGGCGTCCTCGACGACGAGGAGCGCCGCCGGCTCCCCCGCTCCCGGCACCGGCACCCAGACGAGCGCCCACTCGCGCTCCTCGCCGGGCTCGCCGCCGGGCAGCCGGACGGTGGAGCGCGCCGGCTCGCCGCCGCGGCCGCGCAGGAAGGCGGTCACCGGCGCCAGCCGTGAGGAGCGGGCGAGCGACGCCTCGAGCCGCTCCCCCACCCGGGTGCCGAGCAGGTCGGCCGCGACCCGGTTGTGCATCAGCACCCGGCCTTCGGCGTCGAGCGAGACGACGCCGGAGGTGATGTTCTCGACCATCCGCTCGACGACCTGCTTCTCGCGCAACAGTCGCTCGCGCGCCTCGGCGATGCGGCGCGCCATCTGGTCGACCGCCTCGACCAGCGCCGCGAGCTCGACCGCGGTCGGCGCCAGGTCGAGCCGCGGCGCGCCGGCGGCGATGCGCCGCGTGCCTTCGACCAGCTCGGTGAGCGGGCGGGTGAAGTTGCGCGCCAGCCGGGTGGCCACCGCCAGGACGAGGGCGAAGAGCGCGGCGCTGGCGAGGATGCCGTGGCGGCGCAGGTGCGCGAGGTCGCGCGCCGCCTCCTCCTGCTGCGCCAGCAGCGGCATCGAGAGGAAGAGGCGCGCCTGCGAGGCCGGCACCCCCGGCACGCGCAGCGGCGCGTAGAGCTCGAGGTAGGCGGTCTCGCCGGCGCGGTTGGTGCGCGAGGAGAGCTCGTAGCCGAGCAGAGCCAGGCGCGAGTAGATCTCGCCCGGGATGCGCTTGGGCAGCAGCCCGGCGGTGAACAGCTCGTGGCGGCTGGAGGCGTAGACGCCGCTCCCCCAGTAGAGGTTCACTTCGTGGCGGGTGACGCGGGAGAGCCAGACGAGGAGGTCGTCGTCGAGCGCGGTGTCGAGACCGAAGCCGGGCGCGAAGGTGAGGATGTAGTCGCCGAGCACCTTCTGGACCGTGTTGAGGGCCGCCTCCCCGGCGTCGCGGCGGGCGGCGAGGAGCCGGCGCTCGGTGGCGCGCACCAGGATGACGTTGACCAGCAGGAGCGGCACCAGGAGCAGCAGGGTGGTGACGATCAGCAGCCGCTTCGAGTAGGTGCGGACGGCGCGGCCGAGGCTCTCGCGGAAAGCGGCGCGCGGCAGCGCCAGCAGGAGCGCGGCGGCGAGCGCCAGGGCGGCGAGCGCGAGGGTGCCGAAGGTCCAGCTCCCCACCCGCTCGAGCGCCGGCAGCGGCGCGAGCTCCGGCACCAGGACGGCCGCCCAGCCGTCGGGCAGCGGGCGGACGTAAGCCGTGGCCGGGCCCTCCGGCGTGCGCGCCGGCCCGGCGG
>DASUNQ010000101.1:0-10291 GCA_036277075.1 Thermoanaerobaculia bacterium | reverse complement strand
GGCTGGAGAGCGCCGGCGGCTGGGGCGCGGAGGAGCTGGCCGACGCCGCGTTCACCCTGCAGACCGGGCGGAAGGGGATGCGCCACCGCCGCGCCCTGGTGTGCCGCGCCCGCGGCGACGCCGTCGCGGCCTTGCGCGGCGCCGACCCGCGAAGGCTCGCCGCCGGCGCCTGCCCCGGCGAGGGGACGCCGGTCGCCTTCCTCCTCCCCGGGCAGGGGGCGCAGCACCCCGGAATGGGCGCGGAGCTGTACGCCGCGGAGCCGGTCTTCCGCGCCGCCCTCGACCGCTGCTGCGAGCTGCTGCGGCCGGAGCTGGGGCTCGACCTGCGCGCGCTGCTCCACCCGCCCGCGGCCGCCGATCGCGAGGCGGCGGCGCGGCGGCTGGAGCAGACGGCGATCGCGCAGCCGGCGCTCTTCGCCGTCGAGGTCGCCCTGGCGGAGCTCTGGTCGAGCTGGGGAGTGCGGCCGCAGGCGATGCTCGGCCACTCGCTCGGCGAGTACGTGGCGGCCTATCTCGCCGGCGTCTTCTCGCTCGAGGACGGCCTGCGGCTGATGGCGGCGCGCGGGCGGATCATGCAGGCGCTGCCGGCGGGCGCGATGCTGGGGGTGCCTCTGGACGAGGAGGAGGTCCAGGAATTTCTGGGTGGGCAAGACGAGCTGTCGCTCGCCGCGGTCAACGCGCCGTCCGCCTGCGTCGTGTCCGGGCCGGCGGAGCGTGTCGCGGCGCTCGAGGCGGCGCTTGCCCGCCGCGGCGTCGAGGCGCGCCGCCTGCGCACCTCGCACGCTTTCCACTCGCGGATGATGGAGCCCGCCGTCGCCGCATTCCGCGCCGTCGTGGAGACGGTGCCGCTGAGCCCACCCATCCTTCCCTACCTGTCCAACGTGACCGGTGCCTGGATCACCGCGCTCGAGGCCGTCGACCCAGGCTACTGGGCGCGCCACCTGCGCGAGACGGTGCGCTTCGCCGACGGCCTCGCGACCCTCCTCGCCCGCGGTCCGGCGCTCGTCCTCGAGGTCGGGCCGGGCCAGGTCCTGTCCGGGTTCGCGCGCCGGCAGCCGGACGCCGCCCCCCGTGTCGTCGCCTCGCTGCCGCGGCCCACCGAGGGGCGCTCCGAGCTCGACGCGCTCCTCGGGGCCCTCGGCCGCCTCTGGATCGGCGGCGCCGAGATCGACTGGGGCGGCTTCTGGGCCGGCGAGCGGCGGCGCCGGGTGCCGCTCCCCACCTACCCCTTCGAGCGCCGCCGCTACTGGGTGGACGGAGCGCGCGCCGCGGCCCCGCCCGAAGAGATCGTCGCCGAGCCGGCCATCGCCGCCGGCGGCAACGGCCGCGGCCTCCTGCCGCCGCGCACGCCGCTCGAGGAGGGGATCGCGGCCGTCTGGCGCGACCTGCTCGGCGTGCCCGGCTTCGGCGTCCACGACGACTTCTTCGACCTCGGGGGCAGCTCGCTGCTCGGCCTCCAGCTCGCCTCCCGCCTGCGCGGCGCGCTCGGCGTCGAGGTCTCCTCCGACCTCCTCCTCGAGGCCCCGACGGTGGCGGCGATGGCGGCGCTCCTGGCGCCGCGTCTCGCCCCGGACGGCGAGGGCGCCGCCGCGCCCCGTGCCGCTCCCTCCTGCCTGGTGCGGCTCCAGGCCGGGAGCGGCGGGGCGCCGCTCTTCCTCGTCCACCAGGTCGGCGGCCACGTCTACACCTTCCGCGCCCTGGCCCGCGAGCTGCCGTGCGAGCAGCCGGTCTACGGCCTGCGCTCGCGCGGGCTGGAGCCGGGGGAGGAGCCGCTCGCCTCGATCGAGGCGATGGCGGCGCACTACCTCGCCCTCGTGCGCGGCGCCCAGCCGCGCGGGCCCTATCTCCTCGGCGGCGCCTCGATGGGGGGCATGGTGGCCTTCGAGATGGCCCGGCAGCTCGGCGCGGCCGGCGAGGAGGTGGCGCTCCTGGCGCTGATGGACACCCCCTGCGGCGACCAGATGCCGGCGCGCGAGGGGCACGCCGAGTCGGTGGCGGCGGTCTTCCGCGGGCGCGTCGAGCTGGACCTCGAGGCGCTGCGGCGGCTGGAGCCGGAGGCGCAGCTCGAGCTGGCGATCGCGGCGGCGCGGCGCGCGGCCCGGCCGGGGGAGGACTTCGACGACGGCCAGGCGCGCCGGCAGGTGCGGGTGATCGAGGCCAACGCGGCGGCGCTCTACGCCCACGCGCCGGCCCGTTGGGAGGGCCGGCTCCTCTTCTTCCGCGCCGAGGAGCGCCGCCTCGGCGACCCGCCGCGCCCCGAGCTCCCCTGGATCGAGCTCGCCCGCGGCGGCGTCGAGGTGATCATCGCCCCCGGCAACCACCTGACGATGCACGAGCCGCCGCACGTCGCGGCGCTCGCCCGCCACCTGCGGCGGGCGCTGGGGCTCGCGGGGGCGCCGCAGGCGCTCGAGCCCGCCCCGAGCGCCGCACTGTCACTGCAGCCAGGCGTAACCGACCTTGAAGAAGAACGCGCGGTCGCGCTGTCGTAGGTCGATGTCGATCGTCCCTTCGTAGTCGTCCGAATAACCCACCAGCAGCACCGTCTGCGGGTTCAGCTTGTAGGAGAAGAGGAACTGGGTGAAGAGGGTCTCCTCCTCCGGCGCCACCGGGAACGTCCACTCCGCGACCTCGCGCTCGACGTCGAGGTACTGGACGATGAGCCGCACGAAGGTGCGGACGTTGAAGTGGTAGAGGAGCCTGCCCTGGGTGAGGTTCGCCTCCAGGAACTGCGGACCGTCCTTGACGTCGAAGGCCTGCCAGGTGTGGTCGAGCTGCCCCTGGACGTGCCGCCCCAGCCGGAAGTCCACGGTCGGTTGGATCAGCTCGAACTCGGCCTGTCGGGCGTTGTTGAAGTCGATGATCTCGCCGCCGCGCACGAAGAGCTGCAGGCCGAGATCCCCGCGCGGCCGCAGACGGATCAGCAGGTCGCGCCGGAAGTCGTGGTACTCGACGCCGCGGAAGGCCTCCTTGTTGGGGCGTAGGCCGAGCTCCACGTAGCTCTGCAGCGGGCCTTCGTAGATGGCCACGAAGTTGGTGCTCTGCTCGAAGAGGTTGCCGTCGAGGGTGCGCGCGTCGTTGGTGTTGACGTAGAGGCGGAGGCGCGAGAACCACCCTCCGGGCTCTCCCCAGAAGGTCCGCACCACTTCGGCGAAGACCTCGCGGAAGTCCACCAACGGGATGAAGCCGCTGTCGGCCCGGAAGTCGGGGTCGCGTGAGTTGTAGCCGACGTCCCAGCCCCAGTTGCGGGTGGCGTGCGAGTAGTCGACCCGCCAGGCGGGGCCCGAGAAGCTGTCGAGCGGCTGCCCGTTGTCGAGCGCCACGCCGCGGTCGTAGCGGGTGTCGGCGTTGACGACCTGGAAGCGGACGGTGTCGGCGTCGGTGGGACGGAGGGAGCCGTCGAGGCCGTAGACCCGGTTGTAGTAGTCGTTCTCCCCCTCGCGCCCGGCGAAGAGCACGCCCAAGGTCGAGGTCTTGCCGACGTCGCGCCGCCAGCGGCCGACGACGCTGCGCACGTCCTCCTCGAGCGAGGTGAAGCCGGACTCCTCCGCCCCCGGGAAGATCAGGTTGTTGAACCGGTCCTCGGCGGCGAAGAAGCCGAAGGCGTTCCCTCCCTCCTTGCCGGTGAGCTTGATCCCGAGATTGGGATCGGCCACGGTACGGGTGAAGACCACCGGGAAACGGGTGGCGAAGTAGTCCGCACCCTCGAGGAAGAACGGGCGCTTCTCGGGGAAGAAGAGCGCGAAGCGCTCGTTGACGTTGAGCTGCGCCACGTCGGCCTCGACCTGCGAGAAGTCCGGGTTGACCGCGGCGTTGAGGGTCACGTTGGGGGTGATCCCCCAGCGCAGAGAGACTCCCGCATCGACCTTCTCGTCCCCCGACTCCAACGGCTGGTCGAGCGCCGAGCGCTCGTCGTTGCGCTTGGCGGTCACCGTCGGGACGACCTCCAGGTTGTAACCGGACTCGATGCGCTGGAACCCGTCGATCGAGTCGAACTGACAGACCAGGCAGTCGTGGCTGCGATCGTTGCGCGTCGAGCGCAGCTCGTGGACGACCGAGCGCGGGTAGGCGCGCATCGCCAGGAAGCCCCAGGTCTGCGGCCGCTCGCCGCGCGGGAAGCGGAGCTGCTTCCAGGGGACGGCGATCTCCACCTCGTAGCCCTCGTCGGTGATCCTCCCGGCGGAGTCCCAGATGGCGTCCCAGGTCCAGTCCTCGGTCTCGTCGACGTCGCTCACCGCCGCCTCCATCTGCACCCCCAGGGGGTTGGCCCGGAACTCGAAGGCGCGGCGGCGGTCGTTGAAGGTGTCGATCAGGAAACCGACGCTGTCGTCTTGGAAGGCGGTGTCGCGATCGGCGAGATAGGCGCGGATCTCACCGGGCCGGGGGTCGTGGGCGCGGAAGCCGACGTAGAGGTTGTCGTCGTCGAAGGTGACCAGGCACTCGGTGGCGACCGGCGGCGGCGTGTTGTCGCCCGGCAGCCACTCGTGGGTGATCGGGACGACCGCGGCGCTCTCCCAGGCCGCGTCGGTGAGACTGCCGTCGACGCTGATCGGCGAGCCGGCCGGGGCGACGGTGAAGCGGTTGCGGGCGACCTCCCCGGTAAAGTCCGGGGTCTGGGCGAAGAGGGCCAAGGCGGCGCAGGACAGAACGGCACCACAGAGCGCGCGGCGCGCAAGGGCTCTCATGCGAGGATTATCCTCCCTGTCCAGAGTGCGACGCGAGAGGGTCGGAGGGACGCCGCTGCGTCTCCGCCGACACTGCAGCCGGCACTTCGTGACTGACCGAGGAGAGGCAGCGATGAAGACGACGTGGGAAAGTTCCCGGCCGCGCTTGGCCGGCGTGGCGCTCGCGCTGCTGCTGGCGGCGGTCGCCGCCGGCTGCCGGTCGGCGGCGCCCGCGGCGGGCACCGCCGCGGCTTCCGTCCCGCCCAACCTCACCCTCGGACCCTGCGCTGCGGCACAGGTCGGCGCCCAGCCCGCGCCCGAGCTGGCCGGCGCGCGCTGCGGCGTCTTCGAGGTCTTCGAGGACCGGCGGGCGCGAAGCGGCCGCACCATCCCGCTGCAGGTGCTGGTGCTGCCCGCGACCGGCCCCGAGCGCCAGCCCGACCCCGTGCTGGTGCTGCTCGGCGGGCCCGGACAGGGGGCAGTCGGCGCGGCGCCGCTGCTCGCCAAGGCGCTGGGGCCGCTGCGGGCGGTGCGCGACCTGGTGCTCGTCGATCAGCGCGGCACCGGCGGCTCGCGGCCGCTCCACTGCCCGCTGCCCGGCAGCGACGAGGACCCGCAGGGCTACCTCGGCGACTTGCTGCCGGTCGAGGCGGTCCGTGCCTGCCGCGCGGCGCTCGACGCCAACCCGCGGCTCTACACCACGCCGCTCGCCGTCGAGGACCTCGAGGACGTGCGCGCCGCGCTCGGCTACCCGCAGGTCAACCTCTTCGGCCATTCCTACGGCTCGCGCACGGCGCTGGTCTGGATGCGCGCCCACCCCGCGAGCGTGCGCTCCGCGATCCTCTACGGCGCGGCGCCGGCCACGATGCGCCCGCCCCTCCACCACGCGCCGGACGCCCAACGGGCGCTCGACCGCCTCCTCGCCGAGTGCGCCGCCGACGCCGCCTGCGGCGCCGCCTACCCCGACCTGCCGGGAAAGCTCGCGGAGGTGCTGGCGCGGCTCGCGGCGGCCCCGGCGGAGGTCGAGGTCGAGGACCCCAAGACCAAGCGCCCGGTGCGGCTACGGCTCTCGCGAGACGTCTTCGCAGAGGTGCTCCGCTGGCGCCTCTACGACGAGCGGGCGGCGAGCGTGCCGTCGTTCATCGCCGCCGCGCACGGCGGCGACTTCGCGCCGGTGGCGCGGGCGGCGCTCGCCCTGCGGCGCGCCGCCGCGACCGGCGCACTCCTGGCGGTGGGAACGTTCCTGTCGACGACCTGCGCCGAGGATGTGCCGGGCATCGACCCCGCCGAGGCCGAGCGGCTGGCGGCGGGGACCTTCCTCGGCAGCTACCGCGTGGACCAGCAGCGCCGCGCCTGCGAAGTCTGGCCGCGCGGCGAGCTCCCCGCCGGCTACGCGCGGCCGGTGACCGCCCGGGTGCCGGCGCTCGTCGTCTCCGGCCAGCGCGACCCGGCGACGCCGCCGCGCTGGGGTGAAGAGGTCGTCCGCCACCTCCCCCGCGCCCGCCACCTCGTCCTCGAGCACGGCGCCCACGGCCTCCCCGGCCCCTGCCTGGCCGAGGTCTTCGCCCAGTTCCTCGAGCGCGCCGACCCGCAGCAGATCGACACGAGCTGCGTTCAGGAGATCGAGCGCCCCCCGTTCGCGCTGCCGGGAGGATGAGCGGCGATCAGGAGCGGCACACCGCTCCCGGCGCCCAAATCGAAGATGGTAAAGTGCCGTCGGTCTCTGTCCCGCCGTCCAGAGAGGCGGACACCCTACAAATGGCGGCCGCGCCTTGGGTAGAGGTGTCGCCGCAAGCCGAAAAGCCTCAGAGACTTCGAGAGGGACCTCAGGGATGCAGACGACGCCTTTCCGGGCTTGGACACCGGCCGCGCTCCTGCTCTCCGCCGCGCTGTGGGCCGGGGCAGCCGGCGCGGCGCCGAACGGCCCGACGACGCCGGCGACACCCCCGGCCCCAACCGCCCGGCTCGACGGGCTGTGGGACGGCCTGATCGTGTACCGCCCGGCCGAGGTCGAGGTGGAGTTCACCGTCGAGGTGGCCCGCGCCGCCGACGGCCGGCTCGTCGGGACGATCGACGTGCCCAACCAGCAGCTCGCCTTCCATCCGCTCGAGAACGTGACGCTCGACGGCCGGAAGGGGGGCTTCGCCTTCACCTGGTTCGTGCCGCACGCACAGCAGAACGTCTCGACGGCCTTCACCGGCACTCTGGCCGGCGACGGCCGGAGCTTCGCCGGCGAGCTCGTCGAGAGCGACGCGCCGGAGGCGCGCATCCCCTTCTCCATGAAGCGGCTGGGCGACCCCGGGACGCCGCGCGAGGAGGCGAAGCAGGGCCCGCTCCTCCCCCTCTCCCCCGCCGCCGCCGAGCTCAAGGACGCCTTCAACCGGGACGCGGGAAAGACCCGTCTCCTCATGCTCCTTTCCCCGACGTGAGGGGTTTGCCTGATCAGCGCCCGGGTGGTGCAACGCTACGTCCTGGACGAGATCGCGAGCGACGACCTGCGGGTCTACGTGGCCTGGGGCCCGATGCTGGGCGACGAGACGGAGCCCGCCGCCCGCCGCGCCACGGCCGTCCTCCCCGATCCCCGGGCCAGTCACTTCTGGACCGACGCGCACGGCGTGGCGGAGGCGTTCCAGGCGCCGCTGGCGCTCGCCGCCGACCGCGCCTGGGACACCTTCCTCCTCTTCCCGCCGGGCACGCGTTGGGAGGAGGCGGCCCCTTCGCCCGTCTACTACATGCACGTCGGCAAGCCGCTCCCCAAGGATCGGCGGCTGAACGGCCAGAAGCTGGCCGAGCAGGTGCGCGCCACGCTCGGGGGGGCGAAGTAGGTCACCCGGGCCGATGGCCGAGCCGACGACCGCGGCGACCGACCTTCTGACCCTGCCTCCCGGCGAGGCCGCCGCCGCGGCGGCGGAGGAGGTCTTCGTTTTTCCCGCCTCCTCGGGGCAGCGCCGCCTCTGGTTCATCGACGGCCTCGAGCCCGGCTCGCCGCTCTACAACATCCCGCTGGCGCTGCGGCTGACCGGCGGGCTCGACGAGCCGGCCCTCGAAGCGGCGCTCGGCGCGATCGTGCGCCGCCACGAGGCGCTGCGCACGACCTTCGGCGTCGAGGCGGACGAGCCGGTCCAGGTCGTCTCGCCGCCGGGCGCCTTCCGGCTGCCGCGGGCGGACCTCGCCGGGCTGCCGCCCGCCGTGCGTGGCGAGGAGGCGCGGCGTCTCGCCGCACGGGAGGCAGGCCGCCCCTTCGACCTCGCGCGCGGGCCGCTGCTGCGCGCCGGTCTCCTGCGCCTCGGCGGCGCCCTCCCCCAGCACCACCTCCTCCTCACGCTCCACCACATCGCCGCCGACGGCTGGTCGCTGGGGGTCCTCGGGCGCGAGCTCGCCGCCCTCTACGGCGCCTTCCGCTCCGGCCGCCCCGCGGCGCTGCCCGAGCTCCCCATCCAGTACGCCGACTTCGCCGCCGGGCAGCGCGAGCGGCTGGAAGGGGGGCTGCGCGAGCGGCAGATGGGCTGGTGGCGCGCGCAGCTCGGCGACGCGCCGCGCCTGCTCGAGCTGCCGCTGGCGCGGCCGCGCCCGGCGGCGCGCAGCCACCGCGCCGTCCGCGCCGTGCTGCCGCTGGCGCCGGCCGCCGCCGCGGCGTTGCGCGAGCTCTGCCACCGCGAGGAGGTGACGCCGTTCATGGCCCTCTTCGCCGCCTTCCAGGCGCTCCTGTTCCGCGCCACCGGGCAGCGCGACCTGGTCGTGGGAACGCCGATCGCCAACCGCGGCGCGGCGGAGAGCGAAGGGCTGATCGGCCTCTTCGTCAACACCCTGGCGCTGCGCACGCGGCTCGACGGCGACCCGAGCTTCCGCGTGCTGCTGCGGCAGGTGCGCGAGACCGCGGTCGCCGCCTACGCGCACCAGGACCTGCCGTTCGAGGAGCTGGTCGAGGAGCTGGCGCCGGAGCGGAGCCTGTCGCACAACCCGCTGGTCCAGGCGGTCTTCGGCCTCGGGGACGGCGCCGGCACCGCCCCGGAGCTGGCGGGGCTCGTCGTCGAGCCGCTCGCGGCCGAGCACGGGACCGTGAAGTTCGACCTGGCGCTGACCGTCGAGGAGGGTGCCGGCGGGCTCGTCGCGCGCTTCGACGGCAGCGCCGACCTCTATGACGCGACGCCCCTGGCGCGCCTCCTGCGCGCCTTCGCGACGCTCCTCGGCGCGGCGCTCGCCGACCCCGGACGGCGGCTCTCCGAGCTGCCGCTCTGGGACGCCGCGCTCGCCCACCAGACGCTCGTCGAGTGGAACGACACCGCCGCCGCGCCGCCCGATGCCGCCTCGGCGCTGGAGCTCTTCGCGCGGGCGGCGGCGCGCGCGCCGGAGGCGCCGGCGCTCCTCGCGCCCGAGGTCGCCACCTACGGCGCGCTCGACCGCTGGTCGGATCGCCTCGCCCGCCGCCTGCGCGCGCTGGGGGTCGGCGAGGAGACGCGCGTCGCGGTGGCGATGGAGCACTCTCCGGCGCGCGCCGCCGCGTTGCTAGCGGTCTGGAAGGCGGGGGGCGCCTACGTCTCCCTCGACCCGGCCGACCCGGCCGAGCGCCGCGCCTTCCAGCTCGCCGACTGCGGCGCGCCGCTCCTGCTCGTCGCCGCGGGCTGCCGCGGCGAGGCGCCCGCGGGGGTGCGCGTCCTGGAGGTGGAGGCGAGCGCAGACGGCGCGGGAGAGGCGCCCCCAGCCGGCACGGACGCGGCGCTGCCGCCACTCCCGGACGGCGACCGCCTCGCCTACGTCATCTACACCTCCGGCTCCACCGGGCGGCCGAAGGGTGTGGAGGTCCCGCACCGCGGCCTGCTCAACCTCGTCGCCTGGCACCAGCGGGCGTACGGCGTGACCGCCGCCGACCGCGCGACCCAGCTTGCGGGGGTCGGCTTCGACGCCTCGGTCTGGGAGCTCTGGCCCTACCTCGCGGCGGGCGCCGCGGTGGCGATCCCGCCGGCCGAGGTCCGGGCGGACCCGCCGCGGCTCGTCCCCTGGCTGGCGGAGCAGGGGGTGACGCTCACGTTCCTTCCCACCGCGCTCGCCGAGCTGGCGCTCGCCGAGCCCTGGCCGGCCGGCACGCCGCTGCGCGCGTTGCTCGTCGGCGGCGACCGCCTCCACGCCCCGCCCCGCCCCGGCCTGCCGTTCCGCGTCGTCAACCACTACGGTCCCACCGAGTGCTCGGTCGTCGCCACCGCCGGCATGGTGGAGCCCGCGCCGGCCGGTGCCGGCGCCGCGCCGCCGCCGCCGATCGGCCGCCCGATCGACAACACCCGGCTCGTCCTCGTCGACGCCGGCGGCCAGGCGGTGCCGCCGGGCGTCCCGGGGGAGGGCTGGCTCGGCGGCAGCGGGCTCGCGCGCGGCTACCTGGGGCGGCCGGACCTGACCGCCGAGCGCTTCGTCCCCGATCCCTTCTCGGGCGAGCCGGGCGCGCGTCTCTACCGCTCCGGCGACCTCCTCCGCCGGCTCCCGGAAGGCGGCGTCGAGTTCCTCGGCCGCATCGACCATCAGGTCAAGGTGCGCGGCTTCCGCATCGAGCTCGGGGAGATCGAGGTGGCTCTGGCCGCCCTGCCCGGAGTCCATCAGGTGGCCGTAATGGTGCGTGACCGGCGGCTCGTGGCCTATGT
>DASUNQ010000100.1:0-5109 GCA_036277075.1 Thermoanaerobaculia bacterium | reverse complement strand
GCGCCTTCGGCGCGGCCGGCGGCGCCGCCCCGCCGCCGCCCCCGGAGGTGCGCCCGGCGCCGCTGGCGGGGATCACGGTCCACGTCGTGGACCGGCCCGCCGCGGCGCCGACGGAGCTGCGGCTGGGGCACGCCGGCCTGCCGCGGCGCCACCCCGACTACTCGCCGCTGGTGGTGCTCAACACGCTGCTCGGCGGGCAGTTCACCAGCCGCATCAACCTGAACCTGCGCGAGCGGCACGGCTACACCTACGGCGCCCACAGCCGTTTCGTGGGGCGGCAGGGGCCGGGGCCGTTCCTGGTTTCGGCCGCGGTGGCGACGGAGGTCGCCGGCGCCGCCGCGCGCGAGGTGCTGGGAGAGCTGGCGCGCATCCAGGAGGAGCCGGTGCCGGCGGCGGAGCTCGAGGAGACGCGCGACTACCTGATCGGCGTCTTCCCCTATACGGTGCAGACGATCGGCGACCTGGCCAAGCGGCTGGAGGTGCTGGCGACCTACGGCCTGCCGGACGACTACTTCGAGAGCTACCTCGACCGCGTGCGGCAGGTCACGGCCGAAGAGGTGCAGACGCTGGCCCGGCGCCACCTCGACCCGCGGCGGATCGCCGTCGTCGCCGTCGGCCCCGCCGAGCGCCTGGAGGGCCAGCTTTCCGCCCTCGGCCCCGTCACCGTCTGGAGCCCGGAAGCGAGGATGACGGTCGCCACCTGAGGCGCGCGCCGGAGCTTGCGCCGCTCGCTAGTAGAGCTGGGCGTGGATCCTGCCGGCGGCGGTCAGCTGCACGACGAGACGCCGGCTGCCGCCCGCGAAGCCGCCGGCCACCTCCGCGACCTCGGCGGGACGGCCGTCCGGGGTGACGTAGACCCGGAGCCTATCGGTGCCGGGGACCAGATCGAGAGTGCGGTGGAGGGAGCCGCCCGCAGGCCGCCGGTTCCAGATCCTCCCCTCGCGGAAGTCGAAGCGCTCCTGGAAGAGGACCGTCTTGCGGTCGCGGATCGAGAACGTGCCGCGCGGCAGGTCGCTGTGGAACTCGACCTGGAGCGTCGAATCCACGGGCAGCGGCGGGGGTGCCGGGGCGACCGCGACGAGCGGCGGCGCCACCGGCGTCTCCGCCGGGGACGGACGGGTGTCGGCCGCCGCGGAGGCGTTCCGCGCCAGCCGCATGCGCTGCGCCTCCCCCTCGCGGGCGCGGCCGATGGTGGCCGCCGCCAGGAGCTGCGGCGCCGCGGGGTGTTTGGGGTCGAGCTCGAGCAGCCGCCGGCCCGCCGCCTCGGCGTCGTCCCAGCCGCGGACGGCGAGCGCCGCCTGCGCCTCGCCCAGCCGCGCGGCGATCTCCTGCTCCAGGGCCTGCCGCCGCTCGAGGTCCATCCTCTCCCGCTCGGCGGCGCGGCGGAGCTGGCCGAGCTTCGTCACTTCCGGCGCCAGCCGCTCGGCGCGGCCGAAGAGCGCCGCCGCCTGCGGCGCGAAGCCGCTGCGGCGGAGCTGCTCGCCCCGGGTGAGGAGCGGCACGACCTGGCGATGGACGTCCTTGACCGCGGCCGGCGCGGGCGGCTCGGTCCAGGCGACGACGAGGAGCGCCGCCGCGATGGCCAGGACCGGCACCATTGCCGCGCCGGTGGCGAGCAGGACGAGGCGCCGCGCCGCGGGCGGAGCCGCGCGGCCGGGTGGCGGCGCCGGCGGCGCGGACCAGGGATCGGGGGGGACGAGCGGCACGACGTCGGCGAGGTCGAGACCGGACGAGACCGTGTCGTCGTCCAGCGCCAGCGCCTGGAGGGCCGGCGCCGCGGATCCTCCCTGGACCGCGGCCGCGGCGGGCGGGCCGGCCGCCGGCCGGCGCCGCGCCAGGAGCCGCCGCCAGATCGGCACCACCGCCGCCGGCTCGACCGGCGTCCTCTCGGCGAGGACCTCCGTCGCCCCGAGGCTCTGCGTGTCGTTGAGCGATTCCACCTCCGCCGCCGGCCGCTCCCCCACCAGCCGCTTGATGTCATCCATCAGCTCGCGCGCCCGCTGGTAGCGCTGCGCCGGCTCCTTCGCGAGCGCCCGCCCGAGGATCCTCTCCAGCTCGGGCGGCAGGTCGCGCACGTACTGCCGCGGCGGCGTGAAGTGGTCGTAGACGATGCGGTGAGAGACGGCCGTCAGGTTCTCGCCCTGGAACGGCTTGTGGCGGGTGAGCATCTCGTAGAGCACCACGCCGAGCGAGAAGAGGTCGGCGCGGTGGTCCACCTCCTTGCCCAGGATCTGCTCCGGCGCCATGTAGTTCGGCGTGCCGAGGAGCTGCCCCTCCTGGGTGAGGTTCGAGGTGTCCAGCCGCGCGATGCCGAAGTCGGTGATCTTCACCCGGTTGTCGGCGGTGATGATGATGTTCGCGGGCTTGACGTCGCGATGGACGACGCCGCGCGAGTGGGCGTAGTCGAGGGCCTCCCCCACCTGGCGCACGATCTCGGCCGCGAAGGGAAGCCCCAGCGGCGTCCCCCCCTGGAGGATCTGCTTGAGGTTCGTCCCCCGCACGTACTCCATGGCGATGAAGGCGACGCCGTCGTTCCCCTCCTCGACCACGTCGTGGATGGTGACGATGTTGGGGTGCGAGAGGATGCCGGCGCTCTGCGCCTCGCGGATGAAGCGGGCGCGGAACTGCTGCAGCTCCTGGTCCTTGACCGAGTAGCCGACGCGGAAGGTCTTGAGCGCCACCAGGCGCCCGATGAGCGGGTCGCGGGCGAGGTAGACGACTCCCGCGGCGCCCTTGCCGAGCTCGTCGAGGATCTCGTAGCGGCCGAGGCGTGTCGGTATCACGGGCAACATCAACGTCGTCAACATCCTGAGCGCTTGGGTTGCCCATGCATTGTAGGCTCCCGGCGGGGCCGAGTCAAACCCCGGAGCGCGCAGCTAAGCACCTGTCGCGCTTGTGTTTAGGCGCGCTTGGCGGGGCCGGGACCCGGTCCCGGCGCTGTGATATATTTCCGCGCTGCTCTCCCGGCCGGGAGCGCCATCCCGAGGAGGTCCCCCACGTATGCAGGTCGACAGTCCGGAGAAGATCCGCAATCTCGCGGTCGCGGGGCACAACGACACCGGCAAGACCACCCTGGTCTCGGCCCTGCTCTACGCCGGCGGGGTGACCAACCGCCTCGGGCGCGTCGAGGACGGCAACGCCGCGACGGACTTCGACCACGAGGAGGTCCAGCGCGGCATCTCGATCGGGCTCGCCACCTGCTTCGTCCCCTGGAAAGGGCACAAGGTCAACCTGATCGACTGCCCCGGCTACACCATCTTCCTGACCGAGACCAAGGCCGGCGTGCGCGCCGCCGACGCCGTGCTCCTGTGCGTCAACCCGGTGGCCGGCGTCGAGGTCAACACCGAGCGGGTCTGGAGCTACGCCGAGGAGCTGGCGCTGCCGGTCGTCCTGCACCTGCCCAAGATGGACCGCGAGCGCGCCGACTTCGAGCGCGCCCTGTCCGGGCTCCAGGGGCGCTTCGGCCGCGGCGTCCTGCCGCTGCACCTGCCGATCGGCAGCGAGGGCCGCTTCGAGGGGGTTGTGGATCTGGTGCAGAACCGCGCCTACCGCTTCCCCCGCGACGGCAACGGCCGCGGCGAGCCGGGCGAGGTGCCCGCCGAGCTGGCCGACGCGGTCGACACCTGGCGCGGCCGGCTGATCGAGGCCGTGGCGGAGACCGACGACGCGCTGATGGAGGGCTTCTTCGACAGCGGCTCGCTCGCCCAGGCCGATCTCGAGGCCGGCCTCCGGCGCGCCGTGGCGGGGCGGCAGATCTTCCCCCTCACCCTCTCGGCGGGGGCGCACGGCATCGGGCCCGCGGCGCTGCTCGACGCCGTCGTGGCGCACGTCCCGTCGCCGGCGGAGCGCGGCGGCTTCCCGGCGGCGAACGTCGGCGGCGACCCGGTCACGGTCGCGACCGCCTCCGGCGACCCCGTCGCCGCCCTGGTGTTCAAGACCCTCAACGACCCCTTCACCGGCAAGCTGTCGGTGATGCGCATCGTCTCCGGCACCCTGCGCTCGGACTCCACGGTCTGGAACGCGCGCGGCGAGGAGGCCGAGCGGCTCGGGCACCTGCTCGTGCTGCAGGGCAAACAGTCGAGCGCGGTTCCGCACCTGGTGGCCGGGGACCTCGGCGCCGTCGCCAAGCTCAAGCACACCCACACCGGCGACACCCTCTGCGCCAAGGAGCGGCCGATCCGCCTGGCCTGGATCGCCGTCCCCGAGCCGGCCATGGCCTTCGCGGTCAAGCCCAAGAGCAAAGGGGACGAGGAGAAGATCGGCGAGGCGATGACGCGGCTCATGGAGGAGGACCTCACGCTGCGCGCCGGGCGCGACCCGGAGACCCACGAGGTGCTGCTCTCCGGCTCGGGCCAGCTCCACATCGAGATCGCCGTGGCCAAGCTCAAGCACCGCTACCACGTGGACGTCGATCTCCACCAGCCGAAGGTCCCCTACCGCGAGACGATCTCGCGGACCGCCGACGGCCACGGCCGGCACAAGAAGCAGACCGGCGGCCGCGGCCAGTTCGCCGACTGCCGGATCAAGCTCGAGCCGCTGCCGCGCGGCGGCGACTTCGAGTTCGTCGACGAGATCTTCGGCGGCTCGATCCCGCAGAACTACCGGCCGGCGGTCGAGAAGGGCATCCAGGACGCCCGCCACCGCGGCTATCTCGCCGGCTACCCGGTGGTGGACTTCCGGGTGCGCCTGCTCGACGGCCAGTACCACGACGTCGACTCCTCCGAGCTGGCCTTCAAGATCGCCGGCTCGCTGGCCTGGAAGGACGCCATGCAGAGCGCGCGGCCGACCCTGCTCGAGCCGATCATGAAGGTCGAGATCTCGACCAGCGACGAGTTCATGGGCGACATCATGGGCGACCTCTCGCACCGGCGCGGGCGGCCGCAGGGCATGGACTCGCAGAACGGCGCCCAGCTCATCAAGGCGATGGTGCCGATGTCCGAGATGCTCAACTACGCCCCCGCCCTGCGCTCGATGACCCAGGGGCGGTCCAGCTTCACGATGGAGTTCTCGCACTACGAGGAGGTGCCGCGCCCGGTGCAGGAGAAGATCATCGCCGACGCGCAGCGGCAGAAGCAGGAGCAGGAGGCCTAAGGCGCGAAAGCCTTCGCG
>DASUNQ010000099.1:0-5077 GCA_036277075.1 Thermoanaerobaculia bacterium | reverse complement strand
GACGCCGCTCAGCGCTGCGCTCGGCTCCCTGCGTGCCCGCGCCCCCGGCGCCGAGATCGCGACGCTGATCGCCGCGATCGAGCGCTCGCGCCGCTTCGGCTCGCCGCTCGCCGAGCAGCTGCGGCGCCAGGCCGGCGCCCTGCGCCGCGAGGGCCGCCGCGCGGTCGAGGAGCGCGCCGCCCGCGCCGCGCCGAAGATCCAGCTCGTCGTCGCCCTGGTCCTCGTCCCCTCGGTGCTGCTGATGATCGCCGCCGCCCTGATCGCCAACGCCGACACGCTGCTCGGCGGGTTCTGAGTCGGGGAGGGGCGCGTTAGTCGCAGTATTTGCGACTAACGCGCCCCTACTCCAGCGCCTCGTCGCGCAGCCGCCTTGCGACCGTGGCGCTGGCGGCGCGGATCGCGTCGAGGTCCTTGGCGCTCTGCTTGTGGCCCTTGACGTAGCAGCAGAGCATTCCGCCCCACAGCTCGAAGGCGAACTTCTTCGGCGCGGAGTCGGTCAACCAGACGATGAAGCTGGGACTGAACAGCCGCCGCAGCCAGGCGGCGTCCTGGTCCTTGCCCGCGAAGATCTCGTAGCGCCTGTCGAGGCCCTCGCTCTCCAGCCTGACGCGCTTCCTCGACTTGCGAAGGGCGTCCTCGAGCCCGATCAGGGCTCGCAAGCCGGACTTGCGCTGGCAGAAGAGTTCCGGCACCAGCGCGGCACACTCGGGTACCTCGACCAGCCCCAGCGTGTAGCGGAAGTAGGAGGTCTGGACGCCTTTGTCGGTGGAGGTCGTTTCCTCGTAGGTGTAGAGGGCCAGAGTTCCCTCGACGCCGTCGCCCAGCTCGCCCTCCAGCGTTCGAACGGCGTAGCGCTTGCTCCCTCTCAACAGCAGCGGCGTTGCCGCGCGCATTTCCGATTCGCCGTCCAGAGCCAGGCTGCGCTGTTGCGCGTAGAGCTCGAAGAAGTCGTCGCCGGCCCGGGAGTCGGCGAACCAGAGGACGACGCCGAGGCCGATCGAGAGCGCTGCCAAGGCGGCGAGCAGGCCGATCGCCGGCGAGGCGATATCCCCGACCACGGGGCCGACGAGGGCCGGCGCCAGCAGCACCGGGATCCAGACCGACGGTCGACTCATCAACCGCCTGGCGTGGACGCCGCGCAGGTCGTTGGCGTCGTCCGGCGCGCTCACGGGGAGCAACCTACCGCGCCCGCCCGCCGCTGCAAATGGGGTTGCAGAGGGAGGTCGTGTTGCAAAGTGGGGGAGAGTGGGTTATTGTGGCGATCGAGTTGAAGCCCAGGACCGGGGTGGTGAGGCTCCTCCCACCTCATCACTCCGGTCCGACTTTTCTGCCCCTCCAGCTCAGAAAGGACTCGCCGAGGTGGCTTTTCGGGGTCTCTACGAGCACAGCCTCGATTCCAAGGACCGCCTCACGGTTCCCTCGCGCTTCCGCGCCCCGCTCTCGGACGGAGTAGTTCTCTCCAAGGGCTTCGACCCCTGCGTCTGGGTGCACACGACCGGCGAGTTCGAGCAGCTCTCCGAGCGCTTCCTCTCGCCGCACAGCCCCTTCGGGCGCGACGCCCGCCAGCTTCGCCGCCGCTTCCACGGCGGCTCCTTCGACGAAACGCTCGACTCCGCCGGGCGGATCCGCATCCCCAAGCCGCTGGTCGAGCACGCCGGCCTCGACGGCAACTGCGTGGTGATCGGCGCCGGCGAGTACCTGGAGATCTGGAACGCCGACGCCTGGGCCAAGCAGGAGGAGGAGCTCGACGCCGCCGCCCCCGAGATCGCCGAGGGCCTGGCCAGCGCCGGGACGGCGTGATCATGAGACTGCATGCGCACCGAATCGCCACCCACGACCGCCGCGAACTTGGCCTGGCCGGGGTCATCGCGATGAGCGAGCACCTGCCCGTCCTCGCCCCGGAGCTGGTCTCGCTGCTCGCCCCCGAGCCGGGGCAGACCGCGGTCGACTGCACCTTCGGCGCCGGCGGCCACGCCCGCCGCGTCGCCGAGCTGCTGGGGCCGGAGGGGACCCTGATCGCGATCGACCGCGACCCCGCCGCGGAGGCGCGCTTCGAGGAGTTCGCCGCCGCCGCTCCCTGCCGGACCCGCTTCATCGGCGAGGACTTCGCAGCAGGGCTAACGGCCCTGCGCGGCGAAGGCATACGCCCAGCGATGATCTACATGGACCTCGGAATGTCCTCGATGCAGGTCGACACCGCCGAGCGGGGCTTCTCCTATTCCTATGACGCGCCGCTCGACATGCGGATGGACACCCGCCAGCAGTTCGACGCCGCCGACCTGCTCAACGAGTGGCCGGAGTCGCGGATCGCCCAGGTCCTGCGCCGCTTCGGCGAGGAGCGCTACGCCGGCGGGATCGCCCGCGAGATCGTCCGCCGCCGGCCGCTCTCGACCACGGCCGAGCTGGTTGCCGCGATCAAGGCGGGGATGCCGGCTGCCGCCCGCTTCGGCGGCGGCCATCCGGCCAAGCGCAGCTTCCAGGCGATCCGGATCGCCGTCAACGGCGAGCTCGCCGCGCTCGAGGAGGCCCTGCCGGTCGCCTGGGACGCGCTGGCGGCGGGCGGTCGGCTCGGGGCGATCTCCTTCCACTCGCTCGAGGACCGGATGGTGAAGCAGTTCCTCGCCGCCAAAGCCCGCGGTTGCGTCTGCCCGCCCGAGCTGCCGGTCTGCGTCTGCGGCCACGAGCCAGAGGCCGAGCTGCTGACCCGGCGCGCGGTCGCTCCGAGCGCCGAGGAGGCCGAGGCCAACCCGCGCTCGCGCTCGGCGCACCTGCGGGTCGCGCTGAAGATCGCCGAAGAGACTCCGAGTGGGGAGGCCGGCTGATGGCCGTCGCCGCTCCCGCCCGCAAGACCGCTCCGGCCCCGGCTCCCTCGCGGACGACGCCGCCGCGCCGCCGGCCCGCGCCGGCCCGCCCGGCTACCCGTTCGGCGCCCCGCTCGCGCCCCGCACCGGCTCGCCGCGCCCCGCAGCGCAAGCAGCCGACCGGCGTCCAGCCGAAGCTGGCGCTGGCGGTGGGTCGCACCGCGGTCGCTGTCGGCCAGCTGCCGGACTCCGGCCTCGTCGTCAGGCTGACCCGCGGCCGGGCCTGGATCGGCGTCCTCGGCGTGCTCCTGGTCGGGATCGTCGCCCTCAACGTGCTCACCCTCAGCTTCGCCACCTCCTCCGGCGCGATCGCGCAGGACATCACCGCGCTGAGCAAAGAGAACTCGGTGCTGGGAAGCCGGGTGGCCCAGCGCTACAGCACCGAACGCATCCGCTATGAGGCCGGCGCCGCCGGCATGTTCATGCCCAACGTCGAAGACCCGGTGCTGATCGAAGCCGGCCGCGACGACCTCGCCACCGCTGCCGCGCGCCTCGCCGCCGCCGGTCCGGGCTAGGAGACGGGCGCGGATGCGGTTGATCGAGCGCCGGATCGGCCTCCTCTTCGCCGGCTTCCTGCTCTGCTTCGCCCTGATCATCTGCCGCGCCTTCTGGCTGCAGGGGGTGCAGGGGGCGCAGCTCGCCTCCGAAGCGGTCTATCAGCAGACCGAAAAGGTCGAGGTGCCGGGACTGCGCGGCAACCTGCTCGACCGCCGCGGCAACCTGCTCGCCTCCTCCGAAGACGCGGCGACGATCTACGCCACGCCCTACCAGGTGGAGAACCCGCCGCAGGCGGCGGCGAAGCTGGCGCCGATCCTCGAACAGGACAAAGGGGAGGTGCTGGAAGCGCTGACCGAGGAATCCGGCTTCTCCTACCTCGCCCAGCGCGTCGACCTAGAGACGGCGGCCCGGGTCGAAGCGCTCGACCTGGAAGGCATCGGCCAGCTTCCCGACAGCCGGCGGACCTACCCGCAGGGCGATATGGCGGGGCAGGTGATCGGCGCGGTCGGTTCCGAAAACCAGGGCCTGACCGGCCTCGAGCTGGGCGAGGAAGAGGTCCTGCGCGGGACCGACGGCGAGCAGCTGATCGTCAAGGACGCGCTCGGGGACCCGCTGCGGCTAGAAACGGCCACCGAAGCGGAGGACGGCGAAGACATCCAGCTCACCCTCGACCCGGTGATCCAGCAGGAGGCCGAGCAGGCGCTGGCCGAAGTCGGCGAAACCTACCTGCCCAAGGGCGCGACGGCGATCGTGATGGACCCGCGCAACTCGCACATCCTGGCGATGGCGAACTGGCCGCCGGTCGACCCCACCGACCTCTCCGAGGTGAGCAACGAGGACCTGCTCAACCGGGCGACCGGGTTCACCTACGAGCCCGGCTCGACCTACAAGGCGTTCACCGTCGCCGCGGCGCTGGAGGAAAAGCTGGTGACGCCGGAGACGGCGTACACGCTCGCCCCGACGATCCAGGTCGCCGACCGCGTGATCGAGGAGTCCCACCCGCGCGGGACCGAAACCCTGACCGTCTCCCAGATCCTCGCCCACTCCTCCAACGTCGGCGCGGTCACGGTGGGGCTGAGGCTGGGCGCGGAGAAATTCGACCGCTGGATCCACCGCTTCGGGTTCGGCCGGCCGACCGGCGTCCAGTTCCCGTCCGAGGAGCGGGGGCTGCTGCTGCCGCTGGACGAATACTCCGGCTCGACCATGGGCAACCTGCCGCTCGGCCAGGGCCTCTCGGTGACGCCGATCCAGATGATGGCCGGCTACGCGGCGATCGCCAACGGCGGCATCCTCAGGCGGCCGCAGCTGATCGAGCGAATCGGCGACGAGGAGGTTCCGACGGACAAGGGGCGCCGGGTGATCTCACCCGCGGTGGCCGGCC
Organism: Thermoanaerobaculia bacterium; assembly: GCA_036277075.1. Taxonomy (GTDB): domain Bacteria; phylum Acidobacteriota; class Thermoanaerobaculia; order Multivoradales; family UBA5704; genus DASUNQ01. Next base: position 337 of record DASUNQ010000099.1, on the reverse strand, counting down.
AGGTGAGCGAGATGCTCGAGGGCGTGCTGAGCCCGGGAGGGACCGCCTCGGAGGTGAGCGTGCCCGGGTACACCCTGGCCGGCAAGACGGGCACGGCCCAGGTGGCCGAAGGCGGGACCTACTCGGAGACCAAGTACATCGCCTCCTTCATCGGCTTCGCCCCGGCCCAGAACCCGCAGTTGCTCGCCGCGGTGATCGTCGACGAGCCGCAGGGGGAAATCTACGGCGGGTCCGTCGCGGCTCCGGCCTTCGGCCAGATCGCCGCCTTCGCTCTGCCATATCTCGGTGTTCCTCAGGAATAGGACGGGGAGGTCGGGGGCCCCGCGCCCGGGGGCCG
>DASUNQ010000098.1:0-3620 GCA_036277075.1 Thermoanaerobaculia bacterium | reverse complement strand
CCCGGCGCGCCGCCGCGACCTCGTCTTCGTCTCCGCCGGCCTCGAGCCGGAGGGCGGCGGGCGGGCCGCGGCCGGGCGCCTCCTGGCCGACGCCGCCGCCGCCTTCGCGCGCCGGGAGGGAATCGGCTTCCGCGTCCTGGCGCTCCGCGGCCCGGGCCCGGGCGGCGCTCCGTGGCGCGGGTTCGCCGGACGCCAGGCGGCGCTGGCGCGGGCCGCCTGGCGCGGCCAGCTCCGCCGCCGCCCCGAAGCCTACGTCTTCGACCTGCTCGGCCCGGCGCGGGTCCAGGCGCTGCTGCCGTCGGCCCTGCGCGCCCCGTACCTCCTCGTCCTCCTCGGCATCGAGGCCTGGCGCCGCCTCTCCTGGGACCGCGCCCGCGCCGTCCGCGGCGCCGCCGCCCTGCTGGCGATCTCCCGCCATACCGTCGAGCGCGCCCGCCCCTTCTGCCCCGGCCTCGAGCGGGCGCGCGTCGTGCCGCTGGCGCTCGCCGACCGCGCGCCGGCCGGCGCGGCCGACCGCGCGCTCCTCGCCCGGCTCGGCGAAGGCTTCGTGCTGACCGTCGGCCGGATGGACCGGCGCGAGCGCTACAAGGGGCACGACGAGCTGCTCGCGGCGATGCCGCGTCTCCTCGCCGCGGCACCGTCGGCGCGGCTCGTCGTCGCCGGCGAAGGGGACGACCGCCCGCGCCTCGCCGCGCGCGCCGCCGAGCTCGGCCTGGGCGAGCGCGTGACCTTCACCGGCTTCGTCGGCGAGGCGACCCTCGCCGAGCTCTACCGCCGCTGCGCCCTCTTCGCGATGCCCAGCCGCGGCGAGGGGTTCGGGCTCGTCTACCTCGAGGCGATGCGGGCCGCCAAGCCCTGCCTCGCCGCCTGCGGCGGCGCCGCCGAGGAGGTGATCGTCGAGGGGGAGACCGGCCTCCTGGTCGATCCCGCCGACGGCGAGGCGCTCGCCGCGGCGCTGGCCCGGCTCCTCGCCGACCGGGAGCTGGCGGCGGGCCTCGGCGCGGCCGGGCGCCGCCGCTTCCTCCGCGACTACACCGCCGAGCGCTTCGGCCACCGGCTGGCGCCGCACCTCGACCTCCTGACCCGGACCGCCTGAGCATGTGCGGCATCAACGGCCTCCTCCGCCTCGGCCCAGACGCGCCGCCGCTCGACCGCGGCGAGCTCCGTCGGACGCGCGAGGCGATGGCCGCGCGCGGTCCCGACGGCGCCGGGGAGTGGGTGGCCGAGGACGGCCGCGCCGCCCTCGCCAGCCGCCGCCTCGCGGTCCTCGACCCCTCCCCGGCCGGGTCGCAGCCGATGGCGTCGCCGGACGGGCGGCTGCGCCTCGTCCTCAACGGCGAGATCTACAACTTCCGGGCGCTGCGCGCCGAGCTCGAGCGCGACGGCGCGGCCTTCCGCTCGCGCAGCGACACGGAGGTGTTGCTCGCGCTCTACGCCCGCCACGGGGCGGCGATGCTCGGGCGCCTGCGCGGCATGTACGCGCTGGCGCTCTGGGACGCCGCGGCGGAAACGCTGCTCCTCGCCCGCGACCCGCTGGGGATCAAGCCGCTCTACTGGGCGGTCGACCGCGGCGTCCTCCGCTTCGCCTCGCAGGTCCGGGCGCTCGAAGCGGGGGGCGCCGTGTCGCGCGCGGTCGAGCCGGCGGGGCTCGCCGGGTTCCTGCTCTGGGGCTCGGTGCCGGAGCCCTGGACGATCCGCCGCGGCGTGCGGGCGCTGCCGGCCGGGCATCTCCTGCTGGCGCGCGGCGGGATCGTCGAGGGACCGGCGCCGTTCGCGGCCGGGGACGAGCCGGAAGGCGCGCTGGAGCCCGGTGGAGACGCCGCCGCGGCGCTGGAGGACTCGGTCCGCGCCCACCTCGTCTCCGACGTGCCGGTCGCGGTCTTCCTCTCGGCGGGGCTCGACTCGGCCCTGGTCGCCGCGCTCGCCCGCCGCGCCGCGCCGGAGCCGCCAACCACCTTCACCCTGCGCTTCGACGCCCTCGCCGGCACGCCGCGCGACGAAGGGCCGCTCGCCGCCGCGATTGCCCACCGGCTCGGCACCCGGCACGTCGAGCGTACGGTCGGACGCGACGAGTTCCTGGAACTTTGGCCGGCGGCGCTCGCGGCCATGGACCAGCCGACGATCGACGGCTTCAACGTCTGGCTCGTCGCCCGCGCGGCGCACGCGGCGGGGATCAAGGTCGCGCTCTCGGGGCTGGGGGGAGACGAGCTGTTCGGCGGCTACCCGTCCTTCCGCGACGTGCCGCGGCTCTTGCGCCAAGCGCGGCGCGCCCGCCGCGTGCCGGGGGTGGCGCCGCTCTGGCCGGCGCTGGCGCGGCGCGCCTTCGGCGGCCGGCCGAAGCTCCAGGGGGTGCTGCGCTGGGGGGGCAGTCTGCCGGGCGCCTACTTCCTCCGCCGCGCGCTCTTCCTCCCCGAGGAGTTGCCGGCGCTGCTCGGCGCCGACGCCGCGGCCGAGGCACTGGCCGCCTACGACCCGCTCGCCGACGCGGCGCGCAGCCTGGGCGGGCGGGATCGCCGCCTGCCGCGGCGCGCCGAGGCCTGGCGCGCCGTGCACCAGCTGGAGAGCGCGCACTACCTGCGCAACCAGCTCCTGCGCGACGCCGACTGGGCGTCGATGGCCCACTCCGTCGAGCTGCGGGTGCCGCTCGTCGACGCCCGCCTGCGGGCGCGGCTCGCGGCGCTCGACTTCGAGCCCGCGCGCTCGCTCGGCACGCGGGAGCTGGTGCGGCGCGCCGCCCCCGAGCTGCCGGAGGCGGTCTTCGCGCGGCCCAAGACCGGCTTCTACGTCCCGGTCGTGCCCTGGCTCGCTGGTCAGGGCGGGGGCTCGGCGGCGTCCCCGCGCGGCCTCGGCGCCCAGTCGCGCCTGCTGGCGCGGCGCATCCTCGCCGAGCAGGGGGTGGCGCTCGCCGCCGGCGCCGGGGGCGCCGCGTGATCGACGCCGCGGCCGCCGCCGTCGCCTGGCCCGAGCCGCTCGGCCGCCTGCGGCGCTGGAGCGGCATCCTGGCCGCCTACTTCACCACCCAGACCGTCACCCAGCTCGCGGGCGTCGCCGCCGGCCTCCTCCTGGTGCGGGCGCTGCCGGTGCGCGAGCTCGCGCTCTACACGCTCGCCCTCTCGGTCGTCACCCTCTTCACCGTGACGACCGACCTCGGCAGCACGACCTCGCTCCTCCACTTCTTCCAGCGCGAGCGGGACGCCGCGCGGTTCGCCGCCTTCGGGCGCGCAGTCCGCTCACTGCGGCGTGCCCTCTTCCTGGTCGGCGCGCTGGCGGTCCTCGCCGCCTTCCCGCTCGCCGCCGCGGCGGAGGGGTTCGGCGCGCGCGAGTCGCTGCCGGTCGCCGCCGGCATCCTGCTCTGCGTCTGGTTCCAGATCGACTCCTCGCTGCGCCTGCTCGCGCTGCGGCTCGCCGACCGCTACGGCCGCTCCTACCGCGCCGAGCTGGCGGGAGCGCTCCTCCGCCTGGGCGCCGTCGCGCTGCTCGTCGGTCTCGCCTTGCTCGAGGCCTGGCTCGCCGTCCTCGCCACCGCCGCCGGCACCGCGCTGGCCGCGCGCCTCGCGGCCGCCGGCCGGCCGGAGCCCGTCCCGGCGGAGACGGAGTCGGCAGCCGGCGGCGGGTCCGAA
>DASUNQ010000097.1:0-18887 GCA_036277075.1 Thermoanaerobaculia bacterium | reverse complement strand
GGCTCGCCGACCGGGTGGAGCGGACGTCCGGGGGGCTGCGCGTCGAGCGGCTGGGGCGGGTCGAGCGGCTGCCGGCGGCGAGCGTGCGCAACCTCGCCGACGGCGGGGTCGCCGACCGCCGCGTCTTCGTCCTCGGCTCCGACCGCTTCGGCCGCGACGTGCTGTCGCGCCTCCTCCACGGCGCCCGCGTGTCGCTCGGCATCGGCCTGCTGGCGGTGCTCGTGGCGATCACCCTCGGGGTCGCGGTGGGGGCCGCGGCGGCGACCGGCGGCCCCTGGGTCGACGCCGTCCTCATGCGCGCCGTCGACGCCCTCCTCGCCTTCCCCTGGCTCTTCCTGCTGCTGGCGCTCTCGGCGCTCTTCCGGCCGGGCGCGCTGCTGCTGGTGCTGCTCCTCGGCGCCACCGCCTGGATGGAGGTGAGCCGCCTGGTGCGCGCGGAGGTGCTGGGGCTGCGCGGGCGGGACTACGTGCTGGCGGCGCGCGGGATCGGCCAGCGGCCGCCGGTCATCCTCCTCCGCCACCTGCTCCCGGGAGCGCTGCCGCCGGTGCTGGTGCGCGGCGCGCTCCTCGCCGGCCAGGTGATCCTCGTCGAGTCGGCGCTCTCGTTCCTCGGCCTCGGCATCCAGCCACCCACCGCGAGCTGGGGGAACATGGTGGCCGAGGGGCGCGACGTGCTGACCGCCGCCTGGTGGCTCGCGGCCTTCCCCGGCGCCGCGATCGCGCTGACGGTGATCGCGCTCAACCTCCTCGGCGACCGGCTGCGCGACCTCCTCGATCCGCGGAGCGCGGTGTGACGGGGCTCCTCCGCGCCGCCGACTTCGACTATCCGCTCCCCGCCGCGGCCATCGCGCAGCGCCCGCTGGCGCGCGGCGAGAGCCGCCTCCTCGCGCTCGACCGCGCCGGGCGGGAGCGGCACCGGCGGGTGCGCGACCTGCCGGCGCTGCTCCGCCCCGGCGACCTGCTGGTGGTCAACGACACGCGGGTCATCCCGGCGCGCCTCTTCGCCCGCCGGCCCGGCGGCGGGCGCATCGAGCTGCTGCTCGTCGAGCGGGTCGGTCCGGCGGAGTGGGAGGCGCTGGCGCGGCCGGCGGCCAAGGCGCGGACCGGTGCGGTGCTGGAGCTCGCGCCGGGCCTTACGGTGGAGGTCGTGGCGCGGGTCGGGAGCGGCCGGCTGCGGCTCCGGTTCAGCGAGCCGATCGAGCCCCACCTCGAGCGGCTCGGGCACGTGCCGCTGCCGCCGTACATCCGGCGCGCGGACGAGGCGGCGGACCGCGAGCGCTACCAGACGGTCTACGCCCGGCAGCCGGGGGCGGTGGCGGCGCCGACCGCCGGGCTGCACCTCTCCGAGGAGGTGCTGGCGGCGCTCGCCGCGGCGGGCGTCGAGCGGACGGAGATCACCCTCCACGTCGGCCCCGGCACCTTCAAGCCGGTCACCGCCGAGCGGGTGGCCGAGCACCGGATGGAGCGCGAGCGCTACGCGATCGGCGAGCCGGCGGCGGCGGCGGTGCGGCGGGCGCGGGCGGAGCGGCGGCGCGTCGTGGCGGTGGGGACGACGGTGGTGCGGGCGCTCGAGGCCGCCGCGGCGCATGCCGGCGAGGTCGCCCCCGGCGCGGGCGTCACCGAGCTCTTCATCACCCCCGGGTTCCGCTTCCGCGCCGTCGACGTCCTCCTCACCAACTTCCACCTGCCGCGCTCGACGCTGCTCATGCTGGTCGCCGCCTTCGCCGGCCGCGAGCGGCTCCTCGCCGCCTACGCCGAAGCGGTCGCCGCCGGCTATCGCTTCTACTCCTACGGCGACGCGATGCTGGCGGAGCGACGGCCATCCGATCGCAGACCCTAATGCGCTTGCTTCGACAGCGAGGGTCTCGGCCTCTCAGCGATCCGAAGCATCCACTCCGGCGAGCTTGAGCAGATGGCGCTGCAAGCCTGACTTCAAAGGCCGGCTGCCGTGGATCGGGATCGAGAGTCGGACGGTGAGTCCGGGCTTCGCGTAGATGTGGTGGCTACCGTGGATACGGCGGAGCTTCCAGCCGTGCGGCTTCACCCCCGCAGCTCAGACCGCGATCTCGATCACGCGATCCGTCGTTCCCTCGGTTTCCGCAGGATCGAGCTCCACGGAAAGACATCCCTCGACCGCTTCGTGGAGATTCTTCAGGAGCTCCTCGAACGTATCTCCCTGGGAAGCACAGCCTGGGACCGCGGGGACCTCCGCCCAGAAACCGCCTTCTTCCGCCTCGTGCACGATCGCTTTGAGCTTCATGGCGCCTTTAGTCTGCCCTGAGTGCGCAGGATGCGGTGGGCGAGGACGGCGGCGCCGTAGCCGTTGTCGATGTTGACGACGCCCAGCCCCGGGGCGCAGGCGTTGAGCATGGTGAGGAGGGCGGCGAGGCCGCGGAAGCCGGTGCCGTAGCCGACGCTCGTCGGCACCGCCACGACCGGCGCCGCGACGAGCCCCGCCACGAGGGTGGGCAGCGCCCCGTCCATCCCCGCCACCGCCACGATCACGCCCGCCAGCCGGAGGTCGGGGACGGCGTCGAGCAGGCGGTGGAGGCCGGCGATGCCGACGTCGAAGCGGCGCGCCACCGTGTGACCGAACCAGGAAAGGCAGACGGCCGCCTCTTCGGCAACGCCGAGATCGGAGGTGCCGGCGGCCACGACCGCCGCCCGCGCGCCGGACTCCTCGTGCGGCGGCCCGCAGGTGAGCACCCGCGCCCGCCCGTCGTAGGTGGCGCCGGGGAGCCGCGCGGCGAGCGCCGCCGCCCGCTCGGGGGCGAGGCGGGTCACCAGCAGCCGCCCGCTCGCGGCGAGCTGCTTCTGCGCGATGGCGAGGAGGTCGTCGTCGCGCTTGCCCTCGCCGAAGACCGCCTCCGGCAGACCCGAGCGCAGCTCGCGGTGGAGGTCCAGCTTGGCGATGCCGAGGTCGGCGTAGGGAAGGTCGGCGAGAGCGGCGAGGGCGGCGTCGGGGGAGAGCGAGCCGGCCGCGACGCGGGCCAGCAGCTCGCGCAGCGCCTCGGGCCTCAAAGCGGCAGGTCGGCGCCGCCCCGCCGGTAGCCGCGCGGGTCGTAGACGGCGCGCTCGAAGCCGAGCGACCGCAGGCGCGGCTCGAGCGCCGGCCAGAGCGCGGCGAGGCGCGCCACCTCCTCCGGGCCCACCTCGACGCGCGCCGCGCGCTCGTCGTGCCGGACGCGCACCAGCCGGAAACCCTGGCCGGCGAGGAGGTCTTCGGCCGCCTCGATCTCGCGCAGCTTGCCGAGCGTCACCGGCTGGCCGTGGGGGATGCGCGAGGAGAGACAGGCGTTGGCCGGGCGGTCCCAGACGGAGAGGCCGAGAACACGCGCCAGTGCCCGGGCGGCCGCCTTGTCGATGCCGTGCGCCAGCAGCGGCGAGTAGACCCCCCGCTCGCGCACCGCCGCGAGACCCGGGCGGTCGGGGCCCGGGTCGGAGGCGTTGGTGCCGTCGCAGACCACGGCGTAGCCGCGCTCGCGGGCGAGCGCGACGAGCGTCCCCATGCGCATCCCCTGGCAGACGTAGCAGCGGTAGGCGGGGTTGGCCGCGAACTCGGGATCGGCGAGCTCGCTGTAGGTCACCGTCTCGTGGCGGATGCCGATCTCGGCGGCGAGACGGCGGGCGTGGTCGAGCTCGGCGCCGGCCAGCGTCTCGGCGGCCGCCGTCACCGCCAGCGCCCGCTCGCCGACGGCGCGGCGCGCCAGCGCGGCGACCAGCGCGGAGTCCACGCCGCCCGAGTAGGCGACGAGCACGGAGCGTCGCGCGGCGAGGTCGGTGAGGAGGGCGTCCACCATCGAAAATCGATGGTAGCACGCGGGTTTCTAGATGCCGGGGACGCGGCAGCAGACGGCGTAGCAGGTGCCGGACCAGGTGCCGGCGCTGGCGTTGCGGCCGGAGCAGCCCCAGCCGTTGAGCGTCGGCGCGGAGCGGACGATCTGGGCGCCCGCGCCCGGCAGGGCGAGAGTCGGGTTGTGGGCGAAGCCGCCGCCGGTGGCGGCGTACCCGAGCGGGCACGGGACCGCGAGGTTGTCGAATGTCCCCCCCGCCTGGACGGAGAAGGGGGCGGTCGCCTCGGTGCACTCGATCGGGGTGGGGATCGGCGGCGCGAAGTAGCCGAGGACGTCCACCACCAGGTGCGTCGAGGAGATCGCGGCACGGGCGAAGAGGTCGTCGGAGCAGTCCTCGTCGGTGGCCGTCGCGGTGTTGCAGATCGGCACCACGACGCCGTTGGCGATGTTGAGGCCGCCGACGGCGGCGTAGTTGATGACACTGCTCACCGGTGCCGGCGTGGGTACCGAGTCCCACGGCCAGACCGTCAGGTGCCCCGGACCGCCGGGGCCGACCGCCACGAAGTTGAGCACCGCCGCCTTGGCGTCGGGGAAGGGGACGCCGCAGAGGCTCGCCACGTCGAAGGCGATGGTGCGGTTGGGGGGGATCGGACCGCCGCCCGAGCGGGTGTCGAGGAGGCGGCACGGGGCGACCGGCGTGTAGACCAGGTCGTTCTCCGAGCTGCCGAGGGTCCGCTCGACGATCGGCTTGCCCTTCGCGGCTCCCGCCGCGGGCGCCGGCACCAGCCCCAGCGCCGCGACCGCCAGCGTTCCGAGAGCCATCGCGCGCACCTTCGCATTCGCCATCCCGGGCGCCTCCACACAGTGGTTCGAAAGATTGTGAACCTTACATCAGCGCCGGCCGGCGCGGGACGGCAAGCGCATGCTAACCGGCACCAGGAAGAAGACGGCGAAGACGCCGAGCGCGTAGAGCGGCACCAGCGGCGCCGCCCGCTGCTCGGCGACCGGCGCCATGGCGCGCAGCAGGAAGACGATGCCGAGCGGCGCCGAGAGGTAGACGAGCAGGAGCCGGCGGCGGAGCGGCCGCGGCAGGTCGCGCGAGCGCTGCACGTAGAGGTTGCCGGCGAGGAAGCCGAGCGCGGCGGCGAGGCCGTAGAGACCGTAGAGCGAGAGCGGCAGGCTGCCGGCGAGAGGCACCAGGCCGGCGAGGGCGAGGACGTCCACCGCCCAGCAGGCGAGGAAGAGGGCGAGGAGGACGAGCTCGAGCCGCTTCACGCGCCGGCTTGCCGCGGCCGCGGTCTATTCGCCATAGCTCTCCATCGGCGGGCAGGCGCAGATCAGGTTGCGGTCCCCCCACGCGTTGTCGACGCGCGAGACCGCCGGCCAGAACTTCCGCTCGCGCACCCAGGGGAGCGGGAAGACCGCCTGCTCGCGGCCGTAGGGATGGGTCCAGTCGCCGGCCAGCGCCAGCTCGGCGGTGTGCGGCGCGTTGCGGAGCGGGTTGTCGGCGCGGTCGGAGCGCCCCTCCTCGATGGCGCGGATCTCCTCGCGGATCGCGATCAGCGCCTCGCAGTAGCGGTCCAGCTCCGCCTTCGACTCGCTCTCCGTGGGCTCGACCATCAGCGTGCCGGCCACGGGGAAGGACATCGTCGGGGCGTGGAAGCCGTAGTCCATGAGGCGCTTGGCGACGTCCTCGGCCTCGACGCCGGCGCTCGCCCGGAAGGGGCGGAGGTCGAGGATGAGCTCGTGCGCCACCCGCCCGCGGCGGCCGGCGTAGAGCAACGGGTAGTACTCGGCCAGACGCGCCGCCATGTAGTTGGCGTTGAGGATCGCCACCTCGGTCGCGCGGGTCAGTCCCGCCGCCCCCATCAACGCGATGTAGGCCCACGAGATGGTGAGGATCGACGCGCTCCCCCAGGGCGCCGCGGAGACCGGTCCGATCGCGCGCTCGCCGCCCACCGCCGCCAGCGGGTGGCCCGGGAGGAACGGGGCGAGGTGCGGCGCGACGCAGATCGGCCCCATGCCGGGGCCGCCGCCGCCGTGCGGGATGCAGAAGGTCTTGTGCAGGTTGAGGTGGCAGACGTCGGCGCCGTAGTCGGCCGGCCGGCAGAGCCCGACCTGCGCGTTGAGGTTGGCGCCGTCCAGGTAGACCTGCCCGCCGTAGCGGTGGACGACGGCCGAGACCTCGCGGATCCCCTCCTCGAAGACGCCGTGCGTCGACGGGTAGGTGACCATCAGCGCCGCCAGACGCTCGGCGTGCCGCTCGGCCTTGGCGGCGAGGTCCGCGAGCTCGACGTTGCCCCGCGCGTCGCAGGCCACCGGCACGACCTTCATCCCCGCCATCGTCGCGGAGGCGGGGTTCGTGCCGTGGGCCGACACCGGGATCAGGCAGACGTCGCGCCGCCCCTCGCCGCGCGCCCGGTGATGGGCGCGCACCGCGAGCAGCCCGGCGAGCTCCCCCTGCGAGCCGGCGTTGGGCTGCAGCGAGCAGGCCGCGAAGCCGGTGATCTCGCACAGCCACCGCTCGAGGCTGGCGAAGAGCTCGGCGTAGCCGGCCGCCTGCTCCGCCGGCGCGAAGGGGTGGAGGGCGTTCCACTCGGGCCAGGAGAGCGGCGCCATCTCGGTCGTGGCGTTGAGCTTCATGGTGCACGAGCCGAGCGGGATCATCGAGTGCGCGAGCGACAGGTCGCGCCCTTCGAGCCGCCGGATGTAGCGCAGCATCTCGTGCTCGGTGTGGTAGCGCTGGAAGACCGGGTGGGTCAGGAAGTCGGAGGTGCGGGCGTGCGGCGCCGGCAGGGCGAGAGGCGCCGCGGCGGCCAGGCCGGCGGGGTCGAGGCCGGCAAGGCGGCGCGGCTCCTCGCCGGCGAAGACCGCGAGCAGGGCGCGCAGGTCCTCCTCGGTCGTCGCCTCGTCGAGGGCGATCCCGACGGCGTCGTCGGCGAGGAGGCGGAGGTTCATGCCGCGCGCCCGCGCCGCGGCGACGATCTCCGCCGCCGGCCGCCGCGGCGAGCCGACCCGCAGCGTGTCGAAGAAGGGCTCCGCCGGGAGCGCGTAGCCGAGCCTGCGCAGCCCTTCGGCGAGCGCCGCGGCGAGGGCATGGACGCGGCGCGCGATGGCGCGCAGCCCCTCGGGGCCGTGGTAGACCGCGTAGAAGGCGGCCATCACCGCCAGCAGCACCTGCGCCGTGCAGATGTTGCTCGTCGCCTTCTCGCGCCGGATGTGCTGCTCGCGCGTCTGCATCGCCATGCGGTAGGCGGTCCGGCCCGTGCGGTCGCGCGAGACGCCGATGATGCGCCCCGGGATCTGCCGCTTCAGCTCCTCGCGCGTCGACAGGTAGGCGGCGTGCGGCCCGCCGTAGCCGAGCGGCACGCCGAAGCGCTGGGCGCTGCCGACGGCGACGTCGGCCCCGAACTCGCCGGGCGGGCGGAGGAGCGCCAGCGCCAGCAGGTCGGCGGCGACGACGAAGAGGGCGCCGGCCGCACGCGAGCGCGCGGCGAGCGGCGCGTAGTCGACGACCCGGCCGTCGGTCGCCGGATACTGGACGAGGACGCCGAAGACGCTCTCCAGCTCGGCGGCGGCCGGGTCCCCCACCCGCACCGCGATCCCCACCGCCTCGGCGCGCGTCTGCACCACGGCGATCGTCTGCGGGTGGCAGTCGGCGGCGATCCAGAAGACCTCGCCGCCGGCCTTCGCGGCGGCGCGGCAGAGGTGCATCGCCTCGGCCGCCGCGCTCGCCTCGTCGAGGAGCGAGGCGTTGGCCACCGGCAGGCCGGTCAGGTCGGCCACCACGGTCTGGAAGTTGAGCAGCGCCTCGAGGCGGCCTTGCGAGATCTCGGACTGGTAGGGCGTGTACTGAGTGTACCAGCCGGGATTCTCGAGCACGTTGCGCTGGATGACGCCGGGCACCAGGCAGTCGTGGTAGCCCATGCCGAGGAAGGAGCGGAGGACCCGGTTCTTGCGGGCCATCGCGGCGAGGAGCGCGAGGAGCTCGCGCTCGCCCAACGGGCGGTCCGACGGCGCCCCCGGCACCGGGGAGAGCGCGAGCGGCTGGCGCAGCCGGATCGCCTCGGGCACCGTCTCGTCGACCAGCGCCGCCAGCGATTCGACGCCCAGCGTCGCCAGCATGGCCGCCGCCTCCTCTTCGCTCGGTCCGATGTGGCGGCGCTGGAAGGTGTCGGTCGGGGCGAGCGGCGGGGCGCCCGCGGGCGAACGGGCCGGCGCCGCGCCCGCCGCCGGGCCGGCGGCCGGCTCCATCGCCGGCGCCCCGGCGGCCCGCGGTGTCACGCCTCGCCGCTCCGCACGTACTCCTCGTACTGCTCGGCGTTCATCAGGCTCTTGAGGTCGGCGGCCGAGGAGAAGCGGATCTTGAGCAGCCAGCCGTCGCCCTGCGGGTCCTCGTTGAGCAGCTCGGGGTCGTCGACGACCGCGTCGTTGACCTCCACGATCTCACCGGCCACGGGCGTGTAGAGCTCGGCCACCGCCTTGACCGACTCGATGGTCCCCACCTCGTCGTTGGTGTCGAAGACCTGCCCCACCTCCGGCAGCTCGACGAAGACCACCTCGCCGAGCTCCTGCTGCGCGAACTCGGTGATGCCGAGCACGCAGACCGCCTCCTCGACCCGGATCCATTCGTGCTCCCGCGAGTAGAGATAGTCGCTCGGATACATTCCCCCTCCGCTCCTCCGTCCGATGTCCACAGATCGCCGGCGCCGGCCGCGGCTAGCGGGGCCGCCGGTAGAACGGCAGTCCAACCACCGCCGCCGGCAAGGCGCGGCCGCGCACGTCCACGGCCAGCCGCGCGCCCGGCGCGGCCAGCTCCACCGGCACGTAGGCCATGCCGAGCGCCTTCTCGAAGGTGGGGCTCCAGGTGCCGCTGGTGACCACGCCCACCGGGCCGGAGCCGTCGACGACGGCATGCCCCTGACGCGCGATCCCGCGGCCCTCGATCTCGAACCCCGCCAGTTTGCGGCGGATTCCCTCGCGTCGCTGCGCCGCCAGCGCGTCGCGCCCCACGAAGTCCCCCTTGTCGAGCTTCACCACCCAGTCGAGCCCCGCCTCGAAGGGCGTCGTCGTGTCGTCGATCTCGTGCCCGTAGAGCGCCATGCCCGCCTCGAGGCGCAGGGTGTCGCGAGCGCCGAGACCGGCCGGCACCAGGCCCCCGCCGCGTCCGGCGGCCAGCAGCCGGCGCCAGACCTCCGGCGCGTCCTCGGGGGCGAGGTAGAGCTCGAAGCCGTCCTCGCCGGTGTAGCCGGTGCGCGAGAGGATCGCCGGCCGGCCCGCCACCGTGCCGCGCGCGAAGCCGTAGTAGCGCAGCGGGGCGAGGTCGGGGGTGGCGAGCGGCTGGAGGATGGCGAGCGCGCGCGGGCCCTGGAGGGCGAGCAGGGCGTAGCGGTCGGAGACGTCCACCACCTCGGCCTCCTCGCCGCCGGCGCGGGCGCGCATCCAGTCGAGGTCCCTGGCGGCGTTCGACGCGTTGACGACGACCAGAAGCTCGTCGGCGGCGAGACGGTAGACCAGCAGGTCGTCGACGTAGGTGCCGCGCTCGGTGAGCAGGCCGCTGTAGTGGGCGCGGCCGGGGGCGAGCTTGCCGACGTCGTTCGGGGTGAGACGCTGGAGGAGGGCCTCGGCGCCGGGCCCGCGGACGGCGATCTCGCCCATGTGCGAGACGTCGAAGAGCCCGGCCGCCTGCCGCACCGCGCGGTGCTCCTCGATGACGCCGGCGTACTGCACCGGCATCTCCCAGCCGGCGAACTCGACGAGGCGGGCTCCCGCCTCGCGGTGGCATTCGTGGAGAGGTGTGCGTGCGAGCTCGGAGACGGTCACGTCGCGGGTCCCCGCGGCGGGGCGGCGTGCCCGCGAACGGTATCACAGCGACTCCGCGCCGCCCCGGAGTAGGATCGGCCCCGGCCGCGTGTTGCACCGTCGGCGGCGCGCGGCGCGCCGCACAACCCGCAAGCCGGAAGGAGACGACGCCATGACCCGAGCCGCCCGCTGGGCCGCCCCCCTCGCCCTGCTCCTCGCCACCCTCGCCCTGCCGCTCGCCGCCCAGACCACGGCGGCCGCGCGCCCGGACCCCGGGGAGCTCTTCCGCAACCCGCGCGCGCTTGCCCGCTTCCTGCGGCTCAACGAGCAGCAGCTGGGCACTTTCCGGCAACTCTACGGCCAGCTCCAGCAGACGCTCAAGCCGCTGCGCGAGCAGCAGCGGGTCCTCTACGAGGACCTCCACGACGCGCTCGAGCAGGCCAACCCCGACCCCTGCGCCGTGGGGCAGATCCAGATCGACCTCCACGAGGGGCGCGAGCAGATCCGCGCCGCGTTCGAGACCTTCGACACCGCCTTCTCGGCGATCCTCACCCCGGCGCAGCTCGCGAAGTGGAACGCTCTGAAGGGGGCGCTGCGCTTCTTGGAGGACGCCGCGGGGTAGCGGTCGGGAACGCGCGGCCGCCGCGCTAGGATGGGGTCTCCCGTCGCCGGAGGCCCCGTCCGCCATGCCCTTCTCCGTCACCGAGATCGACCACGTCGAGGTCCTGGTCCGCGACCTCGGCGCGGCGCAGCGCTGGTACGCCGAGACACTCGGCCTCACCGAGCGCCGCCGCTGGAACCCCGAGCCGGTGATGATCGGCGCCGCCGGCGGCCCGATGCTCGCCCTCTTCCAGGCCGGCGAGGGGCGCGCGGCCTCCGGCGAGGCCCCGCGCTGGCACCGCGTCGCCTGGCGCACCGACGCTCCCGGCTTCGCCGCCGCCCAGGAGCACCTGCGCGCCCTCGGCGTCCGCTTCCGCGGCCCGGTCGACCACGGCGTCGCCGAGTCGATCTACTTCCAGGACCCGGACGGCAACCCGTTGGAGATCACGCATTACCGCTGAGCGGGTCCCGGCGGCCGCCGCGCGGCGGCTGCTGCTCGACGCGCAGGGGCTGCTCGGGGACCCGCGGCGGCGGGCGACGCCGCAAGCCGTCTACGAGCTCGTCGAGCGCATGGGCTTCGTGCAGGTCGATTCGATCAACGTCGTGGCGCGGGCGCACCACCTGACGCTCGGCTCGCGGCTCGACGGCTACCGGCCGGCGCTGCTCGACCGGCTGCTCGAGCGCGACCGCTCGCTCTTCGAGCACTGGACGCGCGACGCGGCGGCGGTGCCCACCGCCTGGTACCCGCTCTGGCGCCACCGCTTCGCCCACGCGCGGCAGATCATCTTCGGCAACGCCTGGTGGATGGCGCGCCTCGGGGGCGACCCGGACGCGACCACCGCGGCGGTCCTCGAGCGGGTGCGGCGCGAGGGGCCGGTCATGGCGCGACACTTCGAGCGTCCTCCCGGCGAGAAGTCCGCCTGGTGGGGGTGGACGCGGGAGAAGGCGGCGCTCGAGTTCCTCTGGCACACCGGCGAGCTGCTGATCGCCCGCCGCGAGCAGTTCCACAAGGTCTACGACCTGGCCGAACGGGTGCTTCCCGCGGCGCGCTCGGCACCGGCCGCGTCGGCCGAGGAGTACGTCGAGTGGGCCTGCCGCGCGGCACTGGCGCGTCTGGGCACCGCCAGCCCCGAGGAGCTGGCGAGCTTCTGGCGGGCGGTCCCGCCCCCCGCGGCGCGCGCCTGGTGCGAGCGCGCCGCCGCGCGCGGTGAGATCGTGCCGGTCGAGGTGGAAGCGCTCGACGGCGCCCGCCCGCGCCGCGCCTTCGCCCTCCCCGACTGGCGCGAGCGCGCCGCCGCCGCGCCCGAGGCGCCGCGCCGCCTGCGCCTCCTCTGCCCCTTCGACCCCATCGTCCACGACCGCCGGCGCACCCAGCGCCTCTTCGGTTTCGACTACACCCTGGAGGTCTTCGTCCCCGCGCCGAAGCGGCGCTACGGCTACTACGTCCTGCCGATCCTCGAAGGCGAGCGGCTGGTCGGCCGTCTCGACCCCAAGCTCCACCGCGACCGCGGCCTGCTCGCGGTGCGGAAGGTCTGGTGGGAGCCCGGGGTCAAGCCGACCCGCGGCCGGCGGGCCGGGTTGGAGGCGGCGACGGCCCGCCTCGCCCGCCTCGCGGGCGCCGAGCGCTGGACGCTGCCGCGCTAGGCGCGAAGACTTCGCGCCGGGCTCTAATCAATGGCTAAGAGTCGTCGAGAATGAAGGTCACGGTGAGCGTGTAGTAGACCTTCACCGGCTTGCCCGCGAGAGTGGCCGGCTTGAACTTCCAGCCGCTGACGGCGGTCGTGGCCGCTTCGGTCATTCCCAGCGGCAGCCGCTTCAGGGGATGGATGCAGCGGGTGTCCCCCGCCTCGTCGATCACGGCCTCGAGGACCACGACCCCCTCGACGCTGAAGTACCGTCCGAGATCGGTGTAGGCCGGGTTCGCACCGCCGATCTTCTCCGGCCGGCTCACCTCTCCCTCCACGCGCAGCGGCTCCCCGTCGTAGGGGCTGCGGTAGCGGAGGCAAGGGCGCAGCGCCAGCGCCTCCGGGTCCGTCCCACCGCGTTGGACGTACTCGTCGAGCACCGCCGACGCCTCCTCGTTGCGTTCCAAATCGTGGAGCGCCTGCGCCAGGTTGAGGCGCATGGGGTCGCCGCCGTCGGGGTCCAGCTCGATGGCGAGGCGGAAGGCTTCGGCCGCCTCCTCGAGCAGCTCGTCGCTCGGTGCCGGCGGCACCCGCCGGCCGCCGGGGGCGTAGAAGAGACGCTCCAGGTGCTCCTTCGATGCGTCTTCGAGACCCAGGGTCCACTGGCGGTAGAGCACGAGCCCGAGCGTGTTCGCGGCGCGCGACACGACATCGGCGGGCGTGCCGAGCGCCACGACCTGCCGTGCCGCCTCCGCGGCCATGGCGTAGCGGCCCTGGCCGTGGTGCTCCTGCGCCCGCGCCAGGAGCTCGGCGGCGGCCGCGTCGCGGCCTGCCGCCGCGGCGACGCACGGCGCCACCGCGCCCGCGGCGAGCATGAGGAGCGCCGCGGCGGCGGCGCGCGGGGCGCGGCGGGGGGCGGGCTGCGGGCTCGGCATCGGGACTCTCCAACTTTAAGCTTGACGTATTCTATCTCTCGTCATGCGCGCTCTCCTCGTCGCGCTCCTCCTCCTCGCCGCGCCCGCCGCCGCGGGCGCGCTGCCCGCCCCGGCGCAGACCGAGCTCGACAAGGGGCGCCAGCTCCTCCAGGCGCAGCGCTACAAGGACGCCGTCCGCGCCTTCCGCGCCGCCGAGAAGCTCGCCGGCGGCGGCTGCGCCGACTGCCAGCTCGGGGTCGCCAAGGCGCTCAACCGCCTCGCCGACTACCGCGGCGCGCTGGCGGCGGCCGACGCGACCCTCGCCGGCGGCCCCGACGACTTCCTGCGCGCCCACGCCCTCAACGAGCGCGGCCTCGCCCTCCTCGCCCTGAGCGCCAAGGACGCCGAGCGCGCCGAGGCCGCGGCCGAGGCCTTCCGCGAGGTCCTGGCGCTGAGCGGCGGCAGCGCCAACGCGGCGCGCGTCAACCTCGCCGAGGCGCTGCTGCGCCTGGAACGGCGCGACGAGGCGTCGAAGCTCCTCGACGAGTACCTGACGCGCGAGCCGGAGGGGCCGTCGGCCGCCCGCGCCCGCGAGCTCCTCGCCAACCCCCGGCGGGCGAGCCGCAGCGGCAGCTTCGTGCCCGACTTCGCGCTCACCACCCTGGCCGGTGACACGCTGCGCGACGAGGCCTTCGCCGGCAAGGTCCTGCTGCTCGACTTCTGGGCCACCTGGTGCGGCCCCTGCGTCAACGCCGTGCCGAAGCTGCGGCGGCTCGCCCGGGAGATGGACGGAGAGCCCTTCGTGCTGCTCTCAGTCAGCGCCGACGCCACTCGCCGGGTGGTCGAGACCTTCGTCGCCCGCCACGACATGGACTGGCCGCAGGTCTGGGACGCCGGGGGCGTCTTCACCCGCCGCTCCGGCGTCGCCTCCTTCCCCACCTACCTGCTCGTCGACCACACCGGCGAGGTGATCTTCGCCAAGAGCGGCTGGAGCCCGGCGGTCGAGCGCCAGCTCCGCAAGCGGATCGATGCCGCCGTCACGGCGGCCAAGCAGGCCGCCGCTCCCGCCGCCGCCGCGCAGTGACGCCGGCGCGCGGCCGCCCTCCGGCGCCGGGGTAGGATCGCCCCGGAATGCGCCTGCTCGCCGTTCGCCACGCCATCGCCGAGGAGCGCGAGGACTTCGCCCGCACCGGGCGCGACGACCGCCTGCGCCCGCTCACCGACGAGGGGCGCAAGAAGATGCGGCGCGCCGCGCGCGGCTTGCGCACCCTGGTGCCGGAGATCGACCTGCTGGCCACCAGCCCGCTCACCCGCGCCGCCCAGACCGGCGCGATCCTCGACGCGGTGTATGGCGACCTGAAGACGGTCGAGATCGAGGAGCTGGCGCCGGAGGCGAAGCCGGCGGAGCTTCTCGCCTGGCTCGCCACGCGGAAGGACGAGACGATCGCCGTCGTCGGTCACGAGCCGTCGCTGTCCTCGATCGTCTCCTGGCTGCTCACCGGGGAGGAGCGGCCGATCCTCGCGCTGCGGAAAGGCGGGACCTGTCTGCTGGAGCTCGGGGAGGAGCCGACGGCCGGCGGCGCGACGCTCCTCTGGGCGCTGACCCCGGCGCAGCTCCGCGCTCTCGGGGGGTGAGCGTGCAGCCCGACGCCGTTCTGCTCGGCCGGCCCGCCGCCGAGGCCGTCCGCCGCCTCGCCCTCCGCCTCCTCGACGAAGCCACCGCCGCCCACGCCCGCCTCGCCGACCCGGCCGACGCCGAGGCCCTGCACGACTTCCGCGTCGCGGTGCGCCGCCTGCGCAGCACCCTCCGCGCCTACCGGCCGGCGCTGGCCGAGAGCCTGTCGAAGAAGCTCGAGCGGGCGTTGAAGCGCCTGGGTGAGAAGACCGGCGCCGGGCGGGACGCCGAGGTGCAGCTTGCCTGGCTGCGCGCGGTCGAGCCGGAGCTCCCGCCCTACCACCGGGCCGGCGGGCAGTGGCTCGCCGCGAAGCTGGAGGAGCGGCGCCGGGACGGCTACACGGTCGCCACGGACCACCTGGCGCGCGGCTTCGCGCCGCTCGCTGACGACCTGCGGCGGCGGCTCGGCGTCTACCGCGCCGAGGTGAAGCTCGACGGCTCGTCCGCGCCGCCCCCCTTCGCCGCCACCGCCGGCGAAGCGCTGCGGGCGGCGGCGGCCGACCTCGGCGAGCGGCTGGCGGCGGTGCACGCGGCGGGAGACGTCGCGGCGGCGCACCAGACGCGCATCGCCGGCAAGCGCCTCCGCTACCTGCTCGAGCCGCTCGGCGAGGAGGTCGACGCGGCGCGGGCGCTCGTCAAGCGGCTCAAGGGGCTCCAGGAGCTCCTGGGCGAGCTGCACGACGCGCACGTCTTCGAAGAGGAGCTGGCGGAGGCGCTCGCCGCGGCGGCCGCCGAGCGGGCGCACGGCATCCTCGAGGCGACCCTCGGCGGCGATCCCGCGGCGCTCCGCCAGCGCAGCCGCGGGCGCACCACGCAGCCGGGGCTGCTGGCGCTCGCCCGCCGCAACCGCGCGCGGCGCGACGACCTCTTCCGGCGTCTCGACGAGGGCTGGCTCGGCGGTCGCGCCGAGCCGTTGCTCGAGGACGTCGAGGCCCTCGCGCAGCGGCTGGAGGGGGGTGCCGCCCTTACCCCGCCCGACCCGCCCGCTCGAGCGCCCGCCGCATGAGCAGCTCCTGGCTGTTCCGCGGCTCCTCGCCCTCGGCGGGGCTGCGCTTCTCGTAGCTGCCGTCCTGCCGCAGCTCCCAGGCCTTGACGTTGTCGGCGAGCTGGAGCTCGAGAATCGCCCGCAGCTCCTCTTGGAGGCGCGGCTCCTCGACAGGGGTCACCACCTCGACCCGGTGGTCGAGGTTGCGGGTCATCCAGTCGGCCGATCCGATGAACACCTCCGGCACACCGCCGTTGGCGAAGGAGAAGATCCGCGCGTGCTCGAGGAAGCGGCCGACGACCGAGCGCACGCGGATCGTCTCGCTGCGCCCGGGCAGCCCCGGCCGCAGCCGGCAGATCCCGCGCACCACGAGGTCGATCTCCACCCCCGCCGCCGAGGCGTCGTAGAGCGCCTCGACGGTCTGCGGGTCGTCGAGGCCGTTCATCTTCGCCACGATGCGGCCGCCGCGCCCGGCGCGGGCATGCTCGACCTCGCGCTCGATGAGGGCGAGGAAGCGCTGGCGCATGTTGACCGGCGCCACGAGCAGCTTCTGGAAGTGCGGCTCGTGGACGTAGCCGGTGAGCAGGTTGAAGACCTGCGCCACGTCGGCGGCGATCTCGGGCGAGCAGGTCAACAGCCCCAGGTCGGTGTAGAGCTTGGCGGTCTCGGCGTTGTAGTTGCCGGTCGCGACGTGGCTGTAGCAGCGCAGCCGGTCCCCCTCCTGGCGCGCCACGAGGCAGAGCTTGGCGTGGGTCTTCAGCCCGACCACCCCGTAGGCGACGTGCGCCCCCACCTTCTCCAGCGCCTCGGCCCACTCGATGTTGGCCGCCTCGTCGAAGCGCGCCTTGATCTCCACCGTCACCGCCACCTGCTTGCGGTTCTCGGCGGCGCGGATGAGCGACTGCATGATCGGCGAGTTGGCGGAGGTGCGGTAGAGGGTCTGCTTGATCGCCACCACCGCGGGGTCGCCGGCGGCGCGCTCGACGAGCTCCTGGACGCTGGTGGCGAACGAGTCGTAGGGGTGGTGGAGCAGGAGGTCCCCCGCGCAGACGACCTGGAACAGGTCCACCTCGTCCTCAGCCGCGGCGTGGAGGCTCGGGTGGGTGACCGGCGTCCAGGCGCGCGCCTTGAGCGACGGCAGCGGCAGGGCCGCGAGCTGCATGAGGTCGCGCAGCGCCAGCGGCCCGTCGACCTCGAAGACGTCCTGCTCGCGCACCTCGAGCTCCTGGCAGAGGAGCTCGCGCATCCACGCCGGGCAGCCGGGGACGACCTCCAGCCGCACCACCGACGAGAACCGCCGCACCCGCAGCTCCTCCTGGATGGCTTCGAGGAGGTCGTCGGCGGTCTCCTCGTTGCGCCGCACGTCGGCGTTGCGGGTGACGCGGAAGGGCCGGGCGTCGAGCACCTCCATGCCGGGGAAGAGGCGCTCCAGGTTGTGCGCGACGACCTCCTCGAGCGGCACGAAGCGCAGGGAGCGCGGGAGCTGGATCCAGCGCGGCAGGGTCTGCGGCACCTTGACGCGCGCGAAGCGGAGCTCGTCCTCCCCGGGGTGGCGGACCGAGACGGCGAGGGAGAGCGAGAGGTTCGAGATGAAGGGGAACGGGTGCGCCGGGTCGACCGCCAGCGGCGTCAGGATCGGGAAGAGGCGGCGCTCGAACTCCTCGGCGAGGTGGCGCCGCTCGCCCGGCCGCAGCTCCTCCCAGGTGGCGATCTCGAGCCCGTGCCGCGCCAGCGCCGGCAGCAGCTCGCGGCGCAGGAGCTGGCGCTGCCGCGCCAGCAGCGGGCGGACGACGCGGTGGATGGCGGCGAGCTGCTCGCGCGGGCCGTGGCCGTCGGGCGGCAGCTCGCGGACGTGGCTGGCGAGCTGCTGGCGCAGGCCGCCGACCCGCTTCATGAAGAACTCGTCGAGGTTGCCGTCGAAGATGGCGACGAACTTGAGCCGCTCGAGCAGCGGGTTGTCGGCGTCTTCGGCCTCGGCCAGCACGCGGCGGTTGAACTCCAGCCACGACAGCTCGCGGTTGAGGTAGAGGGCGGGCTCGTCGCCGCGCTCGGCCGGCGGCGCGGGGAAGGGGATCGTCGACGTGCGCTCGGGCTCGGCCATCGGGACCTCGGGCGGCGAGGAGCCGCATCTTGCCACAGCGGCCGCCGCGGGGCCGCCGCGGCGGCCGGTTCAAGTCCGCCGCGGAGCTGGTAAGTTCCTCATCTACAGGCACTTAAGGACACCGGGTTCGGGACGGAGCGCGGCACACTGCGGAAATCGGCCCGGTTTTCGCATCCGGGGCCGCGGTCCGCTCTCAAAGCAAAAGATACAAACTCAGCAGATCCAAGAGCTTATGCGATCTGCACAAGGGATTGTTCAAAGCGGTGAAAAGAGCGGTGGAAGGCCGCTTCCAGGCCTCGTTCCACCCCGTTTTCGACAGAGTTTTCCGCAGCGCCTGTGGAGAACTCGCCGGGACCCCCGGTGCTAGGCTCGCCGGGCGTGCTCCGCGACCGCATCCTGCTCATCGAAGACGAGCCGGACATCGCCGAGGTGCTGCAGTACAACCTCGAGAAAGAGGGCTTCGCCGTCGAGACCGCGGGGCGCGGCGAGCAGGGGCTGGCGGCGATCCGCCGCGACCCGCCCGACCTCGTCCTGCTGGACCTCATGCTCCCCGGCGTCGACGGCCTCGAGATCGCCCGCGCCCTCAAGCGCGACCAGGCGACTGCCCGGGTGCCCATCGTCATGCTCACCGCCCGCGGCGAGGAGGTCGACCGCATCGTCGGGCTCGAGCTCGGCGCCGACGACTACATCATCAAGCCCTTCAGCCCGCGCGAGGTGGTGCTGCGGGTCAAGGCGGTGCTGCGCCGGCGGCAGCCCGAGGAGGGCGCCGGCGAGATCCTCGAGGCCGGGGGCATCCGGCTCGACGCCGCCGCGCACCGGCTCTGGGTGCGCGGCGCCGAGGTGCCGCTGACCGCCACCGAGCTCCGTCTCCTGCGGATCCTGATGGAGCGCGGCGGGCGCGTGCAGAGCCGCGCCCAGCTCCTTGCCGACGTCTGGGGGTACGCGCAGGACGTCGACAGCCGCACCGTCGACACCCACGTCCGCCGCCTGCGGCGCAAGCTCGGGCCGGAGGCGGAGCGCATCGAGACGGTGATCGGCGTCGGCTATCGGCTGCGCCGGTGAGCCGCGCGGCGACGATCGGCCTCGTGCTGGCGGTCGCCGCCGGCGCCGCGGTCCTGCTCCGGCTGTGGCTCGCTCGCCGCTTCGCCGCGCCGCTCGCGCGCCTCGACGCCGAGGCCCGGCGGCTCGCGGAGGAAGCCGCCCGGCAGGCGGCCGCCGCGCGCGCCGAGCGCGATCTCCTGGGCTCGATCCTCGGCGCCATGGCCGACGGCGTGCTGGTCGTCGGGCCCGACGGCCGGGCCCTTCTCGCCAACGCCGCGTTCCTGCGCCTCTTCGACGTGCGCGGCGAGGTGGCGGGGCGGCCGGTGCTCGAGCTGGTGCGCCGGCCCGAG
>DASUNQ010000096.1:0-24454 GCA_036277075.1 Thermoanaerobaculia bacterium | reverse complement strand
AGCGGCAGCCGGTGATCCGCCTTCCCGCCGGTGAGCGTCGGGGTGCTCTCGACGGCGTAGAGCCGGTTCATCTCCAGCCGCCCGGCGCGCGGCCGCCGCTGCGCCGCGAAGTCGCGCGCGTAGCGGACGGCGGCGGGGCCGTCGCAGAGCGGGTCCGCGTCGAGCGTCAGGACGACGCGGGCGCGGCTGAAGTCGTAGACCGCCTCGAGCGGGGCGCCGAAGGCGCGCGCCGCCGCCGCCCGCGCCTGGTGCGGCGCCGCCGGCTCCCAGCGGTGCCAGCGCGCGGCGGGGAAGAGCCGGGCGACCTCCTGGAAGAGGGCGGCGAGCGTCGGCGAGGTGACGGCGCCGGTCAGGAAGCGGAGCCCCTCGCCGCCGAGCGCCTGCTGGGCGCGGGCGCGCGCCCCGAGCTCCTGCACGAAGGCGCTCCAGGTGGCGATGCGGCCGGCGCGCGTGAGCGCCTGCGAGCGCTCCGGGTCGTAGAGGCCGAGCGGCGCCGCCTGGGCGTAGACGTCGGTGGCGCCGAGGCTCGCCGGGTGCTGCGGGTTGCCCTCGATCTTGGTCGGCCGGCCGAGGTGGCTCTCGGCGAGGACGCCGCGCGCCACGCCGCCCAGGGTCAGGGCGGTGGCGAAGAAGAGCGGCCGGCCGGGGACGACCTCCTCCGGCTGGCGGACGTAGGGGACGATCGCCTCCGGCGGCTGCTTGGTGCAGGCGGTGAGCCCGGCGAGCGCCAGCGAGGCCCCCGAGAGCTGGAGGAAACGGCGGCGCGAGAGGCCGTCCCCCTCGATCCACTCCGACGCCTGGCGCGGGAACTCGCGGTGCAGCAGCTCCTCGAACTCGGGCGTCGCGGCCAGCTCGTCGAGGCTGCGCCAGAGGTCGGCCCCGCGCTTGCCGGCCAGGCGCCGGCGGACCTCCGCGACCTCCAGCCGCCCCGCCCCCCCGCCCAACTGCACCAGCCCGTCGCTCGTCATTCGTTCTCGCGTTCTCGCGCCCTAGCGGTGGCAGACCGAGCAGCTCGTGAGGCTCTTGACGTCGTACTCCCGGACCAGCCGCGCCTGCAGCGCCGCGGCGTTCGCCGGCGGCCGCCACTTCATGTTGAAGACCTCCTCGCGCGGGCGCAGCCGCTTGCCCGGCTCGCGGTGGCACTCCAGGCACCACTCCATCTGCAGCGACGCGGTCTGCCGCATCAGCGGCATCTCGTCGACCTGGCCGTGGCACTCGCTGCAGCCGACCCCCTTGGCGACGTGGATCGCATGGTTGAAGTAGACGAAGTCGGGCAGGTCGTTGACCCGGTTCCAGGCGATCGGCTTGCCGCTGCGGTAGCTCTCGCGCACCGGCTCGAGCAGCTCGGCGTTGGTCCAGATCTGCCGGTGGCAGTTCATGCAGGTCTCGGTCGGCGGCAGGCCGGCGAAGGCCGACTTCTCGACCGCGGTGTGGCAGTAGCGGCAGTCGATGCCGAGGCCGGCGACGTGATGGTCGTGGCTGAAGGGGACGGGCTGCTTCTGGACGACGCCCTGGCCGGTGGCGTAGGCGGAGCGCAGCAGCGCGGACCAGAGCCAGAGCAGCACCGCGAGGAAGGCGACCGCCCCGAAGATGCTGACCTTCGCGATGGTGTTCGTGCTGCGGTGGAAGATCTGCATCCGGCGCGCTCTCCCTCCCGCCGTGGCGCAGCGACCTTATCGAAGCACCCTACTTGTGACAACCGTCACAAGCTCGGCGGGATGGTAGCGAAAGGGGCGGGAGGGCGCAAGGCCGAGCTCGCCCCCGTTCATCATCGTGGAGACGTTCGGTTGCTTGAAACCAGATTGTTGCGTCTGACTGAAGGTCCTCCGCGCGCGAGGGCCTGGTGTGTGGCTTGCACCTCGCGCCGAGCACGACCTTGGTGAAAGGTGGTGTGCCCTGACGACCAGGAACGAGAAGCTGAGCCGGCTGGCGATCGGATCGCCATGCTCGACGGCGTGGGACGGGATGCAGGGCGACGAGCGGCGACGGTACTGCCGGGAGTGCGAGCGGCAGGTCCACGACCTCGGCCAGATGACGCCGCGCGAGATCGCGGCTCTGATCGAGGCGAGCCGCGGCCATTTGTGCGCCCGCATCACCCGGGACCGCCACGGGCGCATCGTCACCTTGGATCCCGGTCCGCCGCCGGCGGCTGCCAACCCCGGCCCCTGGCGGGCGTCGCCGGTCGCCGCTGCCGTCGTCAGCGGCTTCCTGGGTCTTGGCACCGCCGCCGCCGCCGGGCCTGCCCCGCCGCCGGCGGCATCCACGGCGCCGGGTTCGCCCGAGCAGGGCGCGAAGCCGGAGGGCGCGCGACCGCAGCGGCCGACCGCGAAGGGCGCCGGCCTGCGTGGCCGGATCGCCGACGAGGCAACGGGCGCCCCGCTTCCGGGCGTGCAGGTGGTGGCGCGCAACGCGTTCGACGGCCGGCAGCACTCGGCGACGACCGCCGCCGACGGCGAGTTCACGTTCGACGGCTTGGGAGCCGGGGTGTACGACCTCGAGGCTTGGGTGGAGGGGTTCGCGGTCGCCCCGCAGTCGGACATCCTGCTCAATCCCGGCGAGCGGCGAGAGATCGGCATGCAGGCCCTGGCCATGGGTGAAGAGAGCGAAGAAGTGGTTCTGGCAGGGGTGATGGCCGTGGCGCAAGAACCGCTCCGCCGAATGTTCGAGGACAGCGAGCTGGTGGTGCTGGCGACCGCCGACTCCTCGATCGTGATCGAGCAGAACGAGGGCTTCGGCGAAGTGGCGACGGACTTCGTCGTCGGCACCACCTTGAAGGGCAGGGCGCCCGGCCGCAGCATCCGCGTCCACCACGCCGAGGTCGAGGCTGAGGAGCAGGGACGCTTCGCGCCGGGCACCAAGGTGCTGGCGTTTCTCAGGACCCGCGACGACGGGAGCAGCCGGAGGGTGGTCTACGAGTCCGCCGACTACCACTTCGGCCTCAAGGCGCTGCCGGCAGCCGAGCTCGCGGCCTACGGCGAGCGGCTGTCGGCGCTGGCGCGGCTGCTGCGCCGCGGCGCGCCGCATCCCGCCGACCTCGTGGAGTGGTTGGTTGCGACGCTCGAGGAGCCGCTGACCCGGCACGAAGCGACCGGCGAGCTGAGCAACGCCCTGTGGTCGCTCGGAGAGCTCGCCGAGCGGCGAGGCACCTCGACCGAACACACGGCCGAGGACCTGCAGGCGGTCGTCACCCGTTTCCTCGCCGAGGGCGGCTCGTTCGAGAGCGAGCCGGCTCCTGCCCTCCTCGCCGCGTTCCTGACCGGCGAGCAAAAGGAGCGGCTGAGCGAGGCCTTCGAGGCGGCGCCCCGCCTCACCGAGGCCGAGCTCAGTCTCTTCGCGATCATCCGGCCGTGGGCGGGAGACCAGGCGCTGTCCTGGCTGGTCCGCAAGTTCCAGACGGCGGAGGCGCCGGGGCTCGACCGCGGGGTCATGAGCATCATCGCCGAAGAGCTCGAGGACGAGGAGCTGAGAGGGCTCCTGGCGGCGGCTGGCGAGGAGATCCACGAGTACGCGTCCTCCCTGGCCGACGAATCCACGGACGACGTCCCTGGGCTGATCGATCAGAACACCAAGGCGGTCGAGAAGGAGCTGCGGCGCCGCTTCGCGCAAGCGCTGGGCGCGAGGCCGTGAGGTTGCAGGGCACCTACGACCAGCGCAGCTCGTAGCGCGCGCCGTCGGCGTCCCAGGCGTCGCGGTCGAGCGCGTAGAAGACGGTGTCCAGGCCGTGGATGGTTAGGCGGAAGCATGGGCGCGAGCTTACCGGTGCTAGGCTGCGTCCCATGCCGGCCGTCACCATCGCGTATGGCGTGCTGCTGATCGCGCTCGGCGCGGGGTTCTACTTCGGCACCGGGCAGGAGAGCGTGACGGCGCTGATCCCCGCCTTCTTCGGCGTCCTGGTCGTCGTCTGCGGCGTCGTCGCCCGCCGCGAGCGGCTGCTCAAGCACGCCATGCACGCCGCCGCGGCGCTCGGGCTCTTCGCCTTCCTCGGCGGCCTTCCCGGCCTGGTGCGCGCCTTCGCGCTCCTGGGGGGCGGCGAGGTGGCGCGCCGCAACGCCGTCGTCGAGCAGGCGGCGATGGCCTTGCTGTCGCTCGTCTTCGTCGTCCTCTGCGTCAAGTCGTTCGTCGACGCCCGCCGCGCGCGCCGTCCTCTGTAGAGGTCATCCAGGCCGGCCGCCGGCGCCGGCCGAACCGCGCAACCCCTTCTCGTCCATTCACTTAGCGCCTCTGCCGCGCTCTGGCACCGCGGTTGCTCCTGGCCGCCGCTCAAAGCACCGTCCGCTTCGTGACGGGCAAGGAGAACGAAATGAAGCGCTGGACCCTCGCGCTCGCCCTGATCCTTCTCGCGGCCGCCCCGGCGGTCGCGCAACCGCGCTACGGCCGCCACCGCGATCCCGCCGACCACGCGCTCCGCCTGCGCGTCGGCGGCTTCGTGCCGGAGGGGGACTCGACCTACTTCGAGGTGAACGCGCTCGACTTCAGCGGCGAGGCCGAGGACCTGGAGGATCTCTCCTTCGGTCTCGACTACCGCCTCGACGTCACGCCCCACCTCTCGCTGCTCTTCTCGGGGACGCTCTTCGAAGGGGAGATGGATCAGCACTACCTCGACTTCACCGACGACCGCGGCAACGACATCGAGCACACCACCTCGCTCGAGATCGCGTCGCTGACGCTCGGCGCCACCTTCCACTTCCTGGGGCCCGAAGCGGCGATCCGCCCGTACGTCGGCGCCGGCGGCGGGCTCTACACCTACCGCCTCGAGGAGTCGGGCGACTTCATCGACTTCAACCCGCCGCCGCCGGAGCTCTTCTCCGGCACCTTCGCGACGGAAGGGGAGACCTTCGGCTACTACCTGCTCGGCGGCTTCGAGGTGCCGGTGAGCCGCAACGTCGCCTTCTTCGCCGAGGGGCGGTGGCAGCGCGCCGAGGACGAGCTCGGCGAGGACTTCGAGGACTTCGGCGAGATCGACCTCTCCGGACGCGACCTCGCGGCCGGCGTCACCTGGAGGTTCTGACCGCAGGCGGGGCGCTCCTCCAAGTTGGCTGTAACGGATGCTAGGCTGACAGAGCCTAACCGTCCTGTCGTGCCGCACCCGCGTTGGGAGGAGCTCTCCTCCCGTCCCAGGCAACCTGGAGGAGACCTCGATGAACCGATCGCTCCGTGCCGCTTGCTTCCTGCTCCTGGCCCTGACCCTGGCCGCACCGGCCCTGGCCGTCCCCAGCGCCACCGACCGGGTGCCGGCCGCGACTCTCCTGGTCCCCTTCTTCGAGACCGGGATCGATTCCACGACGCACCCGCACGACACCTTGCTGGTGGTCACCAACTGGCTGTTCGCCAACATCACGTTCCACTACCACGTCTGGGACGTGGACGGCAGCGCGACCGGTCTCAACGGCAACATCACCCTTAACTCCTTGGACTCCTGGAGCGCGGCGATGCGCGACCTCATCAACACCGCCGCTCCGGCGGTCCGCACCCAGCTCACCGAGGGCCCGTTCTATCGCGGCTTCATGACCATCGACGTCGTCACCGCGGCGACGGCGCTCAACCCGCTGCAAGGCGGCTATCCGTTCGGCAGCACCAACGCCCTCGAGGGCTTCATCTACTACACGCGTCTCTCCCAGGGCTCGGCGAACGGGCTCGCGATGGTGCCCTTGGAGAGTCTTCCCGCCACCACCGACAGCTTCATGAGGGGTTTTTACGTCGCCGGCGACGGTCGGGAGGAGATCGACTCGACCGCCCGCTTCTGCGCGCAGCAGCTCGCGACGAACCCGGGCGGAACCACCGCCTGCGCGACGGCCTCGGACGACGAAGACATCGACCGCTTCCATCTGCGGATCTTTCGCTCGACGCCGCTGACCGGCAGCAGCCGGGCGGTGATCTTCACCTGGAGGCCGGGCCTCACGCAGGGCCCTTCGGTCTTCTGCGACTCGCAGCCTTGCGCCTCCACCTACATCTTCCGGCAGTACGACGAGGGCGGCACCGCCGTCCAGAACACCACGATTCGGCTCGACCACGTCGTCAACGTGATCGAGAACAGCCAGATCACGGGCACGGCGGCGGGATGGCTTTCGATCTTCGACGTGCCGAACGTCCAAGTCGACATGCAGGTCTACGCCTTCTCGTTCAACTCGGCCGCGCCGGCGGGGAACCCGAACCTGACCTGGGACGCGATCTTCGAGGGGTACATCGTTCCCTAGAGGGCCTCTTTGAAGAGGACACGCAAGATATTGCAAAGGAGAGTGCGCGATGGCCGTCATCGATGCGTCTGTCGTCTCGAACAACCGCGCCGTGGGTCAGGCCCTCTTGGGCGCGGTCATGCTATTCGCCATGACGCGCCTTCCGGCGAACGCACAGCCGGGACAGGTCGACACGAAGTGCAACCGGGAATGTTTCGCGGAGAACTGCAGCCAATTCACCAACGAGGAGAAGCTGCTACGAGCCGAGTGCAGCAGGAAGTGCCGCGCCCAGTGCACGAAGCCTCCGCCGGTCAAGGTCATACGCCCACGGTATTTCATCATGGCGATCGTGTATGCGCCGCCGGGGTGCACGAGCACCGCAACACTCAAGTGCGCCGCGACCAGCCTGGTTGATTACGCGCAAACAAGCTCGAACGGGACGAAGCTGTCGACCAAGAGCGCCTTCAAGATAGGCATGAGCGTGAGCGTCAACGCCAAGCTGCCCGTCGGCCCGCTCGACGCGAGCACGGGCTTCACCGTGAGTCAGACCGACAGCACCAGCCGGACGATCTCGAAGTCGCAGACCCTCGGCATCAAGGTTTCCGGAAACGCAGACGGCGTGGACCACGGCCAGGACCAATTCGTGCTGCTGCTCAACCCCGCGATCGCGGTCAACGTTCAGGGCAACAACGTGACCTGGAACGTCGGCCATACCGGCCCCTCGGCGCTGCTCTTCACGGTGTTCGCGTCCGAGCTGAAGGACCCGTCCACGATGCGCCCGCCCGTGGCCAGGCAGCTGCAGACGCTCGGCTTCACGAACGAGGATTTCCAGACGATTCTGTCGGCCGACCCCTTCGCCGCGAATCTTCCCATCGACCCGAAGCGCTACGTTCCGACCACCTGGACCTTTCCGTATGAGCCCGCACTCGCCTCCGCCGATTGCAACGGCGGCGTGTGCTCGTGCATCTCATTCACCCAGGCATTGAAAAACGATTTCCAGACCGAGAAAGCCACTGAATCATCGCTCGAATTGTCGATCAGCCTTTCCACGGGCGCAGGCTTGAGCGACATTCTGAGCGTCAAGCAGGCCAACACCTTCACGACAACCAATTCATCATCGCGCGCCAATACGACCGGGTCGAGCCAGTCGGCGACGACCACCGTCGTCTGTCCTTCCACGACTTACGACGGACCCGTCTTCATGGAGGTCAACTGGGACACGATCTACGGGTCGTTCGTCTTCGTGCCGCTGGAGCTTGCGGCGAAAGCGACGGTCCATCAGGGCAAGATCATGGAGGGCTCGGGCAAACCCGCGCGCGGGCAACTCGTCGATCTCACCCTCGGCGGCAGGACCTTCCACACCTTCACCGATCGCAACGGCGGCTATCGGTTCGTCGTGGGGAAGAAAGAAGTCGGCGGTTTGCGCAGGCATGGCACGCTGACGGTGAAAGGGAAGAAACAGAGGGTCAGGCTCTTCTCCAATAAGCCGACCGTGATCCGTACCCAATGAGGCGTCGGCTCAAGCGCTGACGTCCTAGCGCTGCCCGTCGGGCGCCCGGCGCGCCGAGCTCCCCGCCCGTGGTGCGCCGCTTGCACCTCCCCGGGCGCGACCCGACCGCCGGCCGCCTGAAACGGACGGCCGGCGGTTGGGCGTAAGCTGCCGCCGATGAGCCGCAAGACGCAGTACGCCGTCCGTCCGGCGCCGGAGGACCGGCGCCGGCGCGCCCGGCGGCTCCTCCTCGTCCTCGCCACTTTCGCCCTGCTGGCCGGGCTCGTGCTCTGGCCGTTCTGGCGCCTCGCCGGCCAGTTCGACGACCTCACCTATCTCCAGCCGTCGCGCCTCTACGCCGCGCCGGTGCGGCTCTACGACGGGCGGGCGATGTCGCGCGACCGGCTGGTGCGCGAGCTCGCCGCGGACGGCTATCAAGAGGACGAAGGCGCCGAGCCGCTGCCGGGGGGGACCTACCGCCGGTCCCGGAACGGCGTCGCGGTCCGCCTGCGCGAGTTCCTGACCCCGGAGGGGGCTCCGGGGAGCGGCCTGCTCGAGGTCACCTTCCGCGGCAGCCGCGTGGCCAAGGTGGTCAAGGACGGCGCGCCCGTGGCCGCCGCCTGGCTCGAGCCGCCCCTGGTCAACACCTTCTACGGCCCCGACCACGAGGAGCGGCGGCCGGTGGCGCTCGCCGCCGTGCCCGACGACCTCGTCGCCGCCGTGCTGGCGGCCGAGGACGACGGCTTCTTCCGCCACCCCGGCGTCTCGCTCTCCGGCATCGCGCGCGCGGCCTGGGTGAACTTCCGCGGCGGCGAGGTCAAGCAGGGGGGGAGCACGCTCACCCAGCAGCTGGTCAAGAACCTGTACCTGACCCACGAGCGGACCTTCGTGCGCAAGGGGCAGGAGCTGGTGCTGGCGCTGCTGCTCGAGCTGCGCTACGGGAAGCCGGCGATCCTCGAGGCCTACCTCAACGAGATCTACCTCGGCGCCGCCGGCGGCGTGAACCTGCTCGGGGTCGGCGCCGCGGCCCGCGGCTTCTTCGGCAAGGACGCCTCGCAGCTCGAGCTGCACGAGGCGGCGACCCTCGCCGGCATCATCCGCGCCCCGGCCCCCTACTCGCCGCTCGTCCACCCCGAAGCGGCCCAGGCGCGGCGCGACTGGGTGCTGCACCGCCTCGCCGCGCTCGGGCGCGTCGACCGCGAGCGCATCGAGCGCGCGCTGGCCGCGCCGCTCGGGGTCGCGCCGTCGCCGGTGTTCCGCCGCCGCGCGCCCTACTTCGCCGACGCCATGGCCGCCGAGGCCGAGCGCCGCTACGGCATCGACACGCTCGAGGACGGCGGCTTCAGCCTCTTCTCGACCCTCGGCTGGAGCGACCAGCGCGCCGCGCAGAAGGCGGTCGAGGACGGGCTCGCGGCGGTCGAGAAGGCGTACGAGAGGCGGAGCAAGGCGAAGGGGCCGCTGCAGGCGGCGCTGGTCTCCCTCGACCCGCGCACCGGCGGCATCCTCGCCTACGTCGGCGGCCGGCAGTACGGGGCCAGCCAGTTCGACCGCGCCGGGCGCGCCGAGCGGCAGGCCGGGAGCGCCTTCAAGCCGGTGGTCTACGCCGCCGCCTTCGAGAACGGCCGCGCCACGCCCGCCTCCTTCCTCGAGGACTCGCCGCTGACCGTGCGGCTGGCCGGCCGCCCCTGGCGGCCGAAGAACGACGACGGCAGCTTCCACGACTGGGTGACGGTGCGAACCGCGCTCGAACGCAGCTACAACCCGGCGACCGCGCGGTTGGCGCTGCAGGTGGGGATCGAGCGCGTCGTCGCGCTGGCCAACGACCTCGGCGTCGAGGGGGAGCTGGCGCCCAACCCGTCGGTGGCGCTCGGCGCCGCCGAGGTGACGCCGCTCGAGCTGGCGACGGTCTTCGCCACCCTGGCCGCCGGCGGCATCCGCCCGCCGGTGCACGGCCTGGTCGCGGTCTACGACCGCTACGGCAAGCCGGTGACCGGCGCCGAGCTGCCGGAGCGCCGCCGGGTCCTCTCGTCGCAGACCGCTTACCTGCTGACCTCGATCCTCCAGGGCGTCGTCGACCGCGGCACCGGCCGCGGCGTGCGCTCGTGGGGGGTGCGCGGCGAGGTCGCCGGCAAGACCGGCACGACGAACGACCGCCGCGACAGCTGGTTCGTCGGCTACTCGCCCAACCGCGCCTCCGCCGTCTGGGTCGGCTACGACGACAACTCGCCGACCCGGCTCTCCGGCGCACGCGGCGCGGTGCCGATCTGGGGCCGCTTCGCCAAGGCGGTGGCGCCGGCCGGCGGGTACCCGGCCTTCGACCAGCCGGCGGGGATCGCGACGGCGGTGATCGACCCCACGACCGGGCTCCTCGCCACCGAGTTCTGCCCCTACGTGCTGACCGAGGTCTTCCGCTCCGGCAACGTCCCCGACGAGGTCTGCGACCGTCACCGCGGCTGGTCCGACGAGTGGGCGGTCTTCGACGACGTCGGCGACGCGATCGACGAGGCGGCGGACGAGGCCGACCGCGCCGGGCCGCGCGAGCGCCGCCATCCCATCCGCCGCTGGTTCAAGAAGGTCTTCGGCAACGACGACGAAGACGAGGAGGAGGGGCGGGACGAGGAGGGCGAGCGCCGCGACGAGGAGGAGCCGCCGTTTCACTAGAATCGACGCGAGTCCCACGCCCCGAGAGGAGGAGATCCATGCCTGCTGCGAACCCTTGGCGCCGGCCGCTGGCTTTGCTGGCCGTCGTCGCCCTCGTCCCCGCCGCGGCGGCGGCCAAGAAGGGCAGCCCCAACATCCCGCTCGCCTACACTCCGACGACGGCGGTGGCCGAGGCGTCCGCCGCGCCGACCTCGGAGATGCGCGCCGTCCCCGCGGCGCTGCTGATCAGCGACGACCGCGGGCTCGCCGACAAGGCGGTGATCGGCAGCCGCAGCGACGACGACGACCGGCGCAGCGAGCTGAAGGCCACCAACGACGTCGCCGGCTTCGTGGAGTCCGCCCTGACGAAGCAGGCGCGCGACTGGAGCTTCGTGATCGCCGATCCCGCGGAGGCCGGCGTGCTGCTGGTGGGCAAGATCACGCAGTTCCAGGTCGACGAGACGAACCAGGCGGTGGGCGCGACGTACAGCGCCGAGGTCGCGCTCGACTACGAGCTGCGCGACCGCGCGGGCAAGAAGCTCGCCGGCGGCACCTTCGTCGGCGACGCCAGCCGCTACGGCAAGAAGTTCAGCACCGAGAACACGAACGAGGTCGTGAGCGACGCGCTGGCCGAGAGCTTCGCCAACGCGCTCGGCGATCCGACCTTCCGCGCGGCGTGGGGCGGCTCCCCGGCCGCGCCCGCGGCCCCCGGCGACGCCGCTCCCCTGACGCCGGAGGCCGCGCTGCGGGAGCTGAAATCCCTCATCGCCGACGGCCGCAGCGAGAGCGCCCTGCAGGACTACCTCCGCGGCAAGACGCTGACCCGCGCCCTCGGCGCCGACGACCTCGCGGCGTGGAAGGCGGCGGGTGTCCCGGAGTCGGTCGTCCGGGTCGCCGTCGGGATGCGGGTGCAGTGACGGCGGCTCACCGCGCACTCTCCAGGCGGCTCCGCCGTCCGCGGCCGTGGACGGCGCCGGGGGCCGCCGCGCGGGCCACTCCTGCGCGGCGCTCGGCGGGGGCGCCTGGCACGCTTCCTGATCTCGCGAGCGCCCAGGAGGTTCAACAAAAGATGCGCAGGATGCTGTTGGCCGGAGTCCTTGTCGGGGCGACGCTCTTCGCCCCAGGTCTCGTCCCGGAGGCGCGGGCCTACGACGACTGGCTCGCCGTCGGCACCGCCTTCCGGGTCGGGGCCGCGCACATCGCGTTCGTCTTCGGCAGACCGAGCTTCGCCTACCAACCCGCTTACTACTACCGCTACGACCGGCCGATCCGCTATCGCGGCCACCAGTGCAGCCGCTCCTGCTTCCACGACGAGGGCCGCTACTACCACCACGAGTCCTGCCCGCTCGTCGGCGCCCACTTCCGCAACTACGACGTGGACCCCTACTGGGCGTTCGACCGCTACGCGCCGCGCTTCGCCGGGTACGAGCGGTACGACGACCGCCGCGGCCGCTACCGCGAGGATGGCCGCTATCGCGACCGCGGCCGGTACCGCGACCGCGGGCGCTACGACGACGGCCGCAGCCGCTACCACGACCGCTACGACCGGGACGACGACCGCCGCGGTCGCGGTCGCGGCCACCGGCACCACCGCGGCTGCGACCACGACGACGACTGAGCCGCGAGCCGACTCGCCGGGGCGGCGCCGAACGCGCCGCCCCGGTAGGATCCAAGGCATGGAGGGACCCGTACGCACGCTGCTCTGGCGGCGGCTGGACGTCCCCGGGCTGGAGCACTTCCGGCTGAGCGCGGGCGCGGCGGGGCCGCGGCTCGCCGGGACGATCCTGCTGGCGCACGCGGGGGCGCCGCTGCACGTCGAGTACGAGATCGAGTGCGCCGCCGATTGGCGGACGCGGCGGGTGACGGTCCTCATGGCGCACGGCGGGGCGGCGCGCCGGATGGAGCTCGACGCCGACGGCGACGGTCGCTGGCGGAGCGGCGGCGCGGAGCTCCCCGCCGTCGCCGGCTGCCGCGACGTCGACCTGAGCCTCACCCCCGCGACCAACACCCTGCCGCTTCGCCGCCTCCCGCTCGCGATCGGCGAGAGCCGCGAGGTCGCGGCCGCCTGGGTGCTCTTCCCGGAGCTCGAGGTCCGCCGCCTGACCCAGACCTACACCCGCCTCGACGCGCAGCGCCTCCACTACGCGAGCGACACCGGCTTCTCGACCGAGATCGAGGTGGACGACGGCGATCTCGTCGTCCGCTACCCGCCGTTCTGGGAGCGGGTCGCGGCCGCGAACGCGCCGTAACTCCCCCGGACGTGGCACGGCTCCTGCTCTGTTGACCCGAGGAAGAGTTTGCCGAAGGGTCCACAACCACCGGGAGCCAACGCCATGAGAACGACCCGTGCTTTCCTGCTCACTACCGTCTGCCTCGGCCTGGCCCTCGCCGGCTGCGGCTCGGGCGGCCTCGGCGACATCCTCGGCGGCTCGAGCCCGCCCGGCCGGCTCGACGACGACCTGCGCGGCACGGTCGAGCGGGTCGACACCCGCGACCGCATCATCTGGGTCGAGGCCGACAGCTCGTACCGCAGCGAGCTGCGCGACGCCGGCGACCAGGTGGCGCTCTACTACGACGAGGACACGATCGTCGAGTACGAGGGGCGCACCTTCGAGCCGGACGCCCTGGAGCGCGGCGACCGCATCGCAGCCGACGTCGAGCGCAGCGGCAGCCGCCTCGTGGCCAACCAGATCGAGGTCCTCTACGACGTCACCCAGGGCAGCGGCAGCGGCTCGAACTCGAGCCTGGCCGACGTGCGCGGCCTGGTGCGCTACGTCGACACCCGCGACCGCACGATCGAGCTCGAGCGCGCCCAGGTGGACCGGCAGTTCGAGTCCGACGAGCGCGACGGCGTCGTCGTGCTGCACTACGACGCCGACACCGTGGTCGAGTTCGAGGGCCGCCGCTACGAGCCAGAGAACCTCGAGCGCGGCGACGAGGTCGAGGTGGAAGTGCGCGACCTCGGCAGCCGGCTCCTCGCCGAAGAGATCGTCGTCGTCGCCGACGCCCGCGGCCGCTAGCTAGCCTCCGGGGAGCCGCTTTCGCCGCCGCCGCGGCGGCCGTGCGAGCCGCTGGCGCTGGCCTGCGGTTTGCAAAAACCGTCTTTCGCTCGCAAGGATGTCTGCCCGCACACGTTGGCGGTCGCAACACTCCGAGAGAAGGACACATCTTTGATGGCCGCTTCTGCGCTGGCGCCCCGCCAGACCCCGGGCGGGGAACTGCTCTGTCTGTCGCACCTGCGCTGGGACTTCGTCTTCCAGCGCCCACAGCAGCTCATGACGCGCTTCGCGCGCAGCGGCCGCGTCTTCTTCTTCGAGGAGCCGGTGGCCCACGACGGCGCGCCGGCGCTCGAGCTGCGCCCGCGCCCGCTGCCCGGCGGCGGCCACGTGCTCGTCGCCGTGCCGCGCCTGCCGCAGGGCCTGCCGCTCGCGGAGGCCGAGGCGCTGCAGCGCGAGCTGCTCGACACACTCGTCGCCGAGCAGGGGCTCGCCGACTACGTCCTCTGGTACTACACGCCGATGGCACTCGGCTTCTCCAGCCACCTGCGGCCGGCGGTCACGGTCTACGACTGCATGGACGAGCTGTCGCTGTTCCGCGGCGCCTCGCCGCGGCTCGCCGAGCGCGAGGCCGAGCTGTTGGCGCGCGCCGACCTCGTCTTCACCGGCGGCCAGAGTCTCTACGAGGCCAAGCGCGGCCGCCACCCGCGGGTGCACTGCCTGCCGAGCAGCATCGACCGCGAGCACTTCGCGCGCGCCCGCGGGCCGGTCGCGGAGCCCGCCGACCAAGCCCCGATCCCGCGCCCGCGGCTCGGCTACTTCGGGGTGATCGACGAGCGCATCGACCTCGAGCTGCTGGCCGGCCTCGCCGCCGCCCGCCCCGACTGGCAGATCGTCATGCTCGGGCCGCTCGCCAAGCTCGACGCGGCGGCGCTGCCGCGCGCCGCGAACCTCCACTGGCTGGGGATGAAGGACTACCGGGAGCTGCCGGCCTACCTCGCCGGCTGGGACGTGGCGCTGATGCCGTTCGCGCAGAACGAGTCGACGCGCTTCATCAGCCCGACCAAGACGCCGGAGTACCTGGCGGGGGGCAAGCCGGTCGTCTCGACGCCGGTCCGCGACGTCGTGCGCCCGTACGGCGAGCTCGGGCTGGTCGAGATCGCCGCCGACGCCGCGGGCTTCGTCGCGGCGGTCGAGCGGCTGCTCGCCCGCGGCGAGGCGGAGCGCGCCGCCTGGCTGGCGCGCGCCGACGAGCAGCTTCGCGGCAGCTCCTGGGACGCGACGCAACGACGCATGGCCGAGCTGGTCCGGGAGGCCGCCGATGTTTGACTACCTGATCGTCGGCGCCGGCTTCGCCGGCAGCGTCATCGCCGAGCGGCTGGCTCGCGGCTCGGACAAGCGGGTGCTGCTCCTCGACCGGCGGCCGCACATCGGCGGCAACGCCTACGACCACTACAACGACGACGGCCTGCTGGTGCACCGCTACGGGCCGCACATCTTCCACACCAACTCGCAGGAGGTCTTCGAGTACCTGTCGCGGTTCACCGACTGGCGCCCCTACGAGCACCGCGTGCGCGCCTGCGTCGACGGCCAGCTGCTGCCGATCCCGATCAACCTCGACACCATCAACCAGCTCTACGGGCTGCGCCTGACCTCTCCCGAGGTGGAGCAGTTCCTGGCTTCCGTGGCCGAGCCCTGCGAGCTGGTGCGCACCTCCGAGGACGTGGTCGTGAGCCGGGTCGGGCGCGACCTCTACAACAAGTTCTTCCGCAACTACACCCGGAAACAGTGGGGCTTGGACCCGTCGGAGCTCGACGCCACGGTCACCGCGCGCGTGCCGGTGCGCAACAACCGCGACGACCGCTATTTCGGCGACACCTACCAGGCGATGCCGCGCCACGGCTACACCCGGATGTTCGAGAACATGCTCGACCATCCGAACGTCAAGATCCTGCTCAACACCGACTACCGCGAGGTCGCGGGCGCGATCCGCTACCGCGAGCTGATCTTCACCGGCCCCGTCGACGAGTATTTCGACTATCGTTTCGGGCGGCTGCCGTACCGCTCGCTGGAGTTCCGGCACGAGACGGTCAACGCGAGCCGGGTGCAGCCGGTGGCGGTCATCAACTACCCCAACAACAACCTCTACACGCGGGTGACCGAGTTCAAGCACCTCACCGGACAGGAGCATCCGCGGACCGCCCTGGTCTACGAGTATCCGCGCGCCGAAGGCGACCCCTACTACCCGGTGCCGCGGCCGGAGAACGCCGAGCTCTACAAGCGCTACAAGGCGCTCGCCGACGAGACGCCGGGGGTGCACTTCGTGGGGCGGCTGGCGACGTACAAGTACTACAACATGGACCAGGTGGCGGCCCAGGCGCTGACGCTCTACGCCCGCCTCATCGGCAGCGAGCGGGCGGTGGCGCTCAGGGCCTCGGGGCTGGCCGCGCCCGTGCACCAGGCGCGCAACGGCAACGGCCACAAGCGGCGCGGGCGCGCCGCCGTGGTCAAGGAGCAGGCAGCCGAGCGCCGGGCTTGAGCGCCGAGAGCCCGCCGCGCCCGCACCGCCGTCCGCAGCTCACCCGCCGCCGGTGGCTCGCGCTCGACGGCCGGTGGGACTTCGCGCTCGACCGCAAGGCGACCTGGGTCGAGCCCGACGCGGTGCCGTGGGGCGGCGGCGGCATCCTGGTGCCCTTCGCGCCGGAGACGCGGGCGAGCGGTGTCGCCGAGCCCGGCTTCTTCGACGCCTGCTGGTACCGCCGCGGCTTCGCGCGCCCGCCGCTGGCGGCGGACGAGCGCCTCCACCTCCACTTCGGCGCCGTCGACTACGCGGCGCGGGTGTGGGTCAACGGCATCGAGGTGGCGCGCCACGCCGGCGGCTACACGCCCTTCTGGGTGGACGTCACGCCGGTGCTGGTCGAGGGGGAGCAGACCGTCGTCGTCCGCGCCCACGACGACCCGCGCGACCTCGCCAAGCCGCGCGGCAAGCAGGACTGGCTGCGCGAGCCGCACTCGATCTGGTACCCGCGCACCTCGGGGATCTGGCAGACCGTCTGGCTCGAGCCGGTTCCGGCCACCCGCATCGCCGCCGTTCGCTGGCGGCCCAGCCTGGAGCAGTGGGAGATCGGGCTCAACGCGCGCGTCGCCGGCGCCCCGCGCGAGCGGCTCCGCCTGCGCGTCCACCTGACGCTCGACGGCCGCACCCTGGCCGACGACACCTTCAGCGTCATCGACGGCGAGGTGAACCGGCGCATCGCCCCTTCCGACCCCGGCATCGACGACGACCGCAACCGCCTCCTCTGGAGCCCGGCCAACCCGGCGCTGATCGCCGCCGAGCTGGAGCTCCTCGACGAGACCGGGCGCGTGCTCGACGAGGTGGGGAGCTACACCGCGCTGCGCTCCGTCGGCGTCGAGGGGGACCGCTTCCTGCTCAACAACCGCGTGCACCCGCTGCGCATGGTGCTCGACCAGGGCTACTGGCCGGAGAGCGGGCTGACGGCCCCCGACGACGACGCCCTGCGCCGCGACGTCGAGCTGGCCAAGGCGATGGGCTTCAACGGCGTCCGCAAGCACCAGAAGATCGAGGACCCGCGCTACCTCTACTGGGCCGACCGGCTGGGGCTGATGGTCTGGGAGGAGATGCCCAGCGCCTACCGCTTCACCGGCGACTCCGTCGAGCGGCTGACGCGCGAGTGGATGGCGGCGATCGAGCGCGACCGCAACCACCCGTCGATCGTCGCCTGGGTGCCGTTCAACGAGTCCTGGGGGGTGCCCGACCTGCCGGCGATGCCCGCGCAGCGCCACTACGTCCAGGCGCTCTACCACCTGACCAAGACGCTCGATCCCGACCGGCCGGTGGTCGGCAACGACGGCTGGGAGAGCACCGCCACCGACATCATCGGCATCCACGACTACGAGGACGACCTCGAGCGGCTGAAGCGGCGTTACGAGCGCCCGGAGGTGCTGCCGCAGCTCTTCCGCCACGGCCGCCCGGCCGGCCGTCTGCTGACCATCGAGGGCTACCCGCACGCCGGCCAGCCGATCGTGCTCACCGAGTTCGGCGGCATCGCGGTGTGCGGCGAGGACGAGGCGGCGGCCTGGGGCTACTCGCTCTGCACGCCCGAGCAGCTGGGGGAGCGCTACGCCGCGCTGCTCGAGGTCGTCCGCGACTCCGAGCTCCTGGCCGGCTTCTGCTACACGCAGCTCGCCGACACCTATCAGGAGGTCAACGG
This sequence comes from Thermoanaerobaculia bacterium, assembly GCA_036277075.1. Classification (GTDB taxonomy): domain Bacteria; phylum Acidobacteriota; class Thermoanaerobaculia; order Multivoradales; family UBA5704; genus DASUNQ01. Next base: position 6,924 of record DASUNQ010000096.1, on the reverse strand, counting down.
CCTCCTCGCGGCCGACCGCACGCCGAAGCTGCCGCTCGAGGAGATCGCGCGGGCCACTCGCGGCCGATGATCGACCCCGAGCGCGTGCGGCGGGCCTTCCGCGACCGCCACGGGCGCGAGCCGCGCCTGTTCCGCGCCCCCGGTCGCGTCAACCTCATCGGCGAGCACACCGACTACAACGACGGCTTCGTGCTGCCGATGGCGGTCGAGCGCGACACCGTCGTGGCCGCCGCGCCGCGCGCCGGCCACACGCTGCGGGTGACCTCGCTCAACCGCGGCGAGGAGGAGACGGTGGACCTCGCCGCGCCGCCCCGCCCGCGCCGCGGCACGTGGCTCGACTACGTCGAGGGCACGGCGCGCGTGCTGGAGGAGGAGGTCGGGGCGCTCGGCGGGGCCGACCTCGTCCTCCTCGGCGACGTCCCCGAAGGCGGCGGCCTCTCCTCTTCGGCGTCGCTCGAGACCGCGGTCGGGCTCGCCCTCGCCGCCCTCTCCGGCCGGACGCTCGACCCGCGCCGGCTCGCCCTCGCCGCGCAGGCGGCCGAGCACCGCTTCGTCGGCATCCGCTGCGGGATCATGGACCAGCTGACGGCGGTGCTGGGGCGCGCCGGGCACGCCCTGCTCATCGACTGCCGCAGCCTCGACGTGACGCCGATCCCGCTCCAGCCCGGGCGCGCGGCCGTGCTGGTCTGCGACAGCGGCGTCCATCACCGCCTGGCGGCGAGCGCCTACAACGAGCGCCGCGCCGCCTGCGAGGAGACGGTGGCGCGGCTCGCCGCGGCGCATCCGGAGTGGCGGGCGCTGCGCGACGTGCCGCCGGCGGAGCTGGAGCGGCACGCCGGCCTCCTGCCGCCGCCGCTCCTCGCCCGCGCCCGGCACGTGGTGAGCGAGATGGAACGGACGCTCCAGGGCGCCGAGGCGCTCGCCGCGGGCGAGCTCGCGGCCTTCGGCCGGCTGATGCTCGCCTCCCACCGCTCGCTGCGCGACGACTACGAGGTCTCGGTGCCCGAGCTGGACCTGCTCGTCGAGGCGGCGGCCGCGGTCGAGGGAGTGTACGGATCGCGGTTGACCGGCGGCGGCTTCGGCGGCTGCACGGTGACGCTGGTGCGGCCGGAGGCGGTGGCGCGGGCCGGCGCCGCGCTGGAGGAGAGCTTCTCCCGCCGCTTCGGCCGCCGGCCGGAGTGGTTCGTGACCGCGGCGGCGCCGGGGGCCGAGGAGATCTAGGCCGCGGCGCAGTCCCGCGCCCAGCGCGCCAGCGAGTCCTCGACCGGCGGCAGCAGGCCCGCCCGCTCGCTGCCAAGCACGCTGTAGGGGGGGCGGCGGGCTGCGAGGCGGAGGGCGGCGGTAGAGCAGGGCTCGACCAAACCGGCGTCGAGCCCGAGCAGCGCCACGGCGCGCCGCGCGAACTCCGCCCAGCTCCAGGCTCCGGCATTGGCGAGGTGCCAGAGGCCGGACTCTCCGTCCACCAGCAGGTCGAGGCTGGCGTCCACGAGGTCGGGCACGTAGGTGGGCGACACGACCATGTCCGCGGCCGCGCGGAAGGGTCGGCCGCCGGCCACCGCGCGGCGCGCGGCGGCCAGGAAGTTGTGCTCGTCCCAGGGGCCGAAGAAGGCGCTGGTGCGCACCACCAGCGCTCCCGGGAAGCGGCGCAGCACTTCGGCCTCCGCCCGCGCCTTGCTCAGGCCGTAGACCCCGAGCGGCGCCACGCCGTCGCTCTCGACGTAGGGGGAGCGCGTCGCGCCGTCGAAGACCAGGTCGGAGGAGAAGGTGAGGAGCCGGACGCCGCGCTCGCGGCAGGCCGCCGCGAGCGTGACCGGGCCGCGCAGGTTCTCCCGGTAGCAGCGCTCGGCGTCGCGCTCCGCATCGTCCACCCGCACGTAGCCGGCGGCGTTGACCACCGCCCAGGGGTCGAAGCGCGCGAGCGCCGCCTCGACGCTCGCCGCGTCGGCCACGTCGAGCTCCTGCCGGCCGAGCAGCCGGTGGGCGAGGCCTCGGACCTCGCAGAAGCGCGCGAAGGCGCGGCCGAGCGTGCCGGCGGCGCCGGCGATGAGGAGGGGCCGCGGCTCGGGGACGGCGGAGGGCGGCGCCGCCTCGACGCGCCGCCGCGGCCCCACGGGCGCGAAGAGGAAGCGCGCCGGCCGCCGCCACCAGCCAGGGGCGGCGAGCACCGGATGGTCGTGGTCCCGCCCGGCCGCCAGGTCACGCACCATCGCCGCGATGGCGGTCGGGCGGGGCCGGCCGCCGCGGACGTCGAAGACGCCCGACTCGTAGGAGCCGTCGCAGGAGGTGACCTGCTTGTCCCAATCCCAGGAGCCGAGGAGCGACCAGGCGGTCACGGCCCGCACGTCGATCCCCGCCGCCCGCGCGCTCCCCGCCGCCTCCCAGGCCTCGCGCAGCCAGCGAAGCTGCTCCTCGCGCGTCGCCCCGGCCTGCACCTCGGTGATCGCCAGCGGCCGCCGGTAGCGGCGCCAGAGCTGCGCCAGCAGCGCGCGATGGCCGGCGATGCCCCCGCGCCAGGCGCGCACCGCCTCGACGTCGGCGTAGGCCTGGCGTCCGTTCCCGCCGTGGTAGCGGGCGGGGTAGCGCTCCCGCCGCGGGTCGAGCAGGCGGTCGCTCGTCAGGTAGTAGTTGATCCCGATCACGTCCGGGGGGGGTGTTCCCAGAAAGCCCGCCAGCGCCTCCTCCCCGGCCCCCTCGTCGAGGAGGTGTCGCCAGAGCGGGTGCCGCGGATCGACGCGGCCGCAGAGAAGGTCGAGGCTCAGCAGGCGGCGGTGGTTCTCGTAGCGCGCCTGATCGGCGAGGGCGGGAGTGCTGGAGGTGCTGCCGAAATCCTCGGTCTGGATCAGACGCGCGCCCGGCACGCTCTCGCGGATGGCGCGCATCGCCGCGACGGTCGCCCGGCACTGCACGAGCAGGGCGCGGACGAACGAGCGCAGGCTCCGGTGGTGGGGGTACCAGAAGCCGTAGAGCCCGCTGAAGCGGGCGGTGGTCAAGGGCTCGTTGACCGGCGTCCAGTCCTCGACCCAGGGGTAGCGCCGCGCCGCCTCGCCGGCGAAGGCGGCGAGCCCCTCGACGAAGGAGTCGTCGAGGAGGCTCGTGCCGCGCGGCCCGCTGCCGTGGTGGACGAGGCCGACGATCGGGCGCAGTCCCAGCTCCCGCATCCGCTCCATCCGCCGGTCCGCCCAGGACCAATCGGCCCGAGCCAGACCCTCGGGGGCGACGCGCTCCCAGAGCACGGGGTAACGGAGGCGGGAGAGGCCGAGGCCGGCGAAGAGGTCGAGGTCCTCGAGCCGATGACAGTGGCCGTTGCGCTCGAGCTGGTCGAAGAAGCGGTCGCCGACCCGGTTGAGCGTGCACTCCACGCCCCCCCACATCTCGAGCGGCGCCGCAACGCCGCGCTCGCCCTTGGCGCCGCGCCGAACGGCCATCGAGGAAGAGATTATCGGCTCTCGGAGGCTTCGCCGGTCGCTTCCGCCCTCACGGCCGCCTCCGCCGGGGCTCGGCCCTCCCCGGGGCGGGGCGGCGAGGCCTCCCGCGCCGACCCCACCGGAGCGGGGTTGGGGCGCCGCGCCTGGCCTTCGCTGACGCGTCGGAGGAGGAAGGTGTCGAGTGCGTTGCGGCTCATCCGGCTCTCCTGCTGCCCGTAACCCGTCGGAAAGACCGGCCGGTTGCCACAAGACTTTTTCAAGAATCGCGCCACGCCTCCGGCGGCGGTCGGCCCTCGTCGCCGCGCTATGATGGCGTGCTTCGCCGTGCCGACGATGCCGCAGAGTCCCGCCATCCTGGTCCGCCGCGCCCGCACGCACAACCTCAAGGGCATCGACTGCCGCATCCCGCACCGGGCGGTGACCGTGGTCACCGGCCCGTCGGGGGCGGGGAAGTCGTCGCTCGCCTTCGACACCGTCTTCGCCGAGGGGCAGCGGCGGTTCGTCGAGTCGATGTCCACCTACGCGCGGCAGTTCCTCGACCAGATGGAGCGGCCGCCGGTCGACGCGATCGACAACGTGCTGCCGGCGGTGGCGCTCGAGGCGCGCAACGCGGTGCGCAACGCCCGCTCGACCGTGGGCACGATCACCGAGACCCAGGACGTCCTCCGCCTCCTCTTCACCCACCTCGGCGAGGTCGTGTGTCCCCACGGCCACGGCCCGGCGCGCGCCGTCACCGCCGACGAGGCGGCGGCCGAGCTCGCCGCCGGCTCGGCCGGCGATCCGTTCCTCCTCGTCGCGCGCCTGCCGCGCCCGCGCCGCCATGCCGACGCGGCCCTGGCCGAGCTGATCCGGCAGGGCTTCGCGCGCCGCCTCGAAGGCGAGGAGGCGCGGCGCATGGAGCCGGGCGAGCCCTGGCCGGCGGCGCTCGATCCGCTGCCGCTGGTCCTCGGCCGCTTCCGGGCGGGGGCGGACGGCGAGGAGGCGGCGGCCCGCCTCGGCGCGACGCTCGAGGAGGCCTACCGCCTCGGCGGCGGGCGGGCGGAGGCGCGCGGCCCGCTCGGCATCCGGCGCTACGCCCGCGAGCTGGCCTGCGGCGTCTGCGGCGAGCCGCTCCGCCGCCCCACCCCGGCGCTCTTTTCGTTCAACTCCCCGCTCGGCGCCTGCGTCGTCTGCCAGGGGTTCGGGCGTGTCATCGGCATCGACCGCGAGCGGGTGGTCCCCGACCCGCGGCGGACGCTCGCCGAGCGCCCGATCGCCCCCTGGAACACGCCGGCCTACGAGGAGCTCTACGACGAGGTCTACGCCGCTTGTCGCCGGCGGCGCGTGCCGCTCGACGTCCCCTGGGCGGAGCTGCCCGAGAAGACCCGCGAATGGGTCTGGAGCGGCGACGGCCGCTTCGTCAACCTCACCGGCTTCTTCGAATGGCTCGAGGCCCGCACCTACAAGGTCCACGTGCGGGTGCTGCTGGCCCGCTACCGCTCGTACACCCCGTGCCCGGGCTGCGGCGGCACGCGCCTCAAGCCCGAGGCGACGGCGGTGCGGCTCCACGGGAGGACCCTCCCCGAGCTGGCGGCGCTCTCGGTCGAAGCGCTGCGCGCCTGGCTGCGCGAGGTGCGCTGGACGCCGCGCGAGCGCGAGGTGGCGGGGCATCTGCTCGACGAGCTGCGGGAGCGGGTCGAGGTGCTCCACCGCGTCGGCCTCGACTACCTGACGCTGGACCGCCAGGCGCGCACCCTCTCGGGCGGCGAGACGCAGCGCATCCACCTCGCGGCGGCGCTCGGCGGCGGCCTGACCAGCACCCTCTACGTCCTCGACGAGCCGACGATCGGCCTCCACGCCCAGGACAGCGAGCGCCTCCTCCACCTGCTGCGCGACCTCGCGGCGCGCGGCAACACGGTGCTCGTCGTCGAGCACGACCGCACGCTGATCCGCGGCGCCGACCACGTCATCGACCTCGGGCCCGAGGCGGGGGAGCGCGGCGGCGAGGTGGTCGTCGAGGGGCCGTTGGCGGCGATCCTCGCCTGCGAGCGCTCGCTCACCGGCCGCTACCTCCGCGAGCGCCCCACCACGCCGGCGCGCCGGCACATGGCCCGCTTCCGGCGCGAGAACGGCTGGGAGTCGCTCGGCGACGAGCTGGCCGGGCGGCCGCGGGTGGCGGTGCGCGGCGCCCGCGCCCACAACCTGCGCGACGTCGACGTCGAGTTTCCGCTCGGCGTCATGGTGGCGGTGACCGGCGTCTCGGGCTCGGGCAAGTCGACGCTGGTCGAGAACGTCCTCTACGGCACCTACCAGCGGGCGCGCGGCGTCGTCGACGTGGACCCCGGCGATTGCGCCTCCCTCGACGGCCTCGAGGAGCTGGCCGACGTGACCCTCGTCGACCAGCGGCCGCTCGGCCGCTCCAGCCGCTCGAACCCGATCACCTATATCAAGGCCTACGACGAGCTGCGCAAGCTCTACGCCGCCACGCCGGACGCCCGCGCCCGCGGCATCACCGCCGCGCACTTCTCCTTCAACCTCGACCGCGGCCGCTGCCCGGGGTGCCAGGGGACCGGCGTCACCGAGGTGGACATGCAGTTCATGGCGCCGGTGACCGTGGCCTGCGACCAGTGCCAGGGGCGCCGCTTCCGCCCCGAGGTGCTGGCGGTGCGCTGGCGCGGGCGGACGGTCGCCGAGACGCTCGAGCTGACCGTGGAGACGGCGCTCGACGCCTTCGCCGACCAGCGGCGGCTCCGGCGCCGGCTGCGCCTCCTCGCCGACGTCGGGCTCGGCTACCTGCGGCTCGGCCAGCCGACCTCGACGCTCTCGGGGGGCGAGGCGCAGCGGTTGAAGCTGGCGAGTTTCCTCGACCGGCCCAAGGGGGAGGGGCGGCGTCTCTTCCTCTTCGACGAGCCGACGACCGGCCTCCACCTCGCCGACATCGACCTCCTCTACCAGACGCTGCGCCGGCTGGTGCAGCGCGGCGACGGCGTGGTGGTGGTCGAGCACAGCCCCGACTTGATCGCGCGCGCCGACTGGATCGTGGACCTCGGGCCCGGCGGCGGCGCGCACGGCGGCGAGCTCCTCTACTCGGGGCCGCTCGAGCCCTTCCTGGCGCAGGTCGACAGCCCCACCGCGCGCGAGCTGCGGCGCCACCTCCGCTGGCCGCCGGCGGAAGAGCCGGAGGTGGAGGCGCTCGCCGCCGGCTTCGCCTCGTGAGCGCCCCCGCCCGCGGCGGGTCCTGGGTGCTGGAGGTGCAGGGGCGGCGGGTGGAGCTGCGCGAAGGGGAGACGACGCTGGGCCGCAGCCGCGGCTGCGGGGTCGTGGTCAGGGACCCGGCGGTCTCGCGCGGCCACGCCCTGCTCTGGGTGCGCGGCGACCGGGTGACGGTGCGGGATCTGCGCTCGAGCAACGGCACCTACCTGAACGGCGCGCGCCTCGACGGGGAGACGGCGATCGCCGAGGGCGACCGGCTGACGGTGGGGGAGACGCAGGCCTACCTCCGCTTCGCGCGCGACGGCGG
>DASUNQ010000095.1:0-3516 GCA_036277075.1 Thermoanaerobaculia bacterium | reverse complement strand
GCTGATGGCCGACATCGCGCACATCGCCGGGCTGGTGGCGGCCGGCCTCCACCCGTCGCCGGTGCCGCACTGCGACTTCGTCACCTCCACCACCCACAAGACGCTGCGCGGCCCGCGCGCCGGCCTCGTGCTGTGCCGCGCCGAGCACGCCAAGACGATCGACCGCGCGGTCTTCCCCGGCCTCCAGGGCGGCCCGCTGATGCACATCATCGCGGCCAAGGCGGTGGCCTTCCAGGAGGCGCTGGGCGACGGCTTCAAGGCCTACCAGCGGCAGATCGTCGCCAACGCGAAGCGCCTGGCGCAGCGCCTCGAGCTCCACGGCTTCCGCATCGTCTCCGGCGGCACCGACAACCACGTCTTCCTGGTCGACGTCGCGGCGAGCGGCACGACCGGCAAGGTGGCCGAGAAGGCGCTCGAAGCCGCCGGCATCACCGTCAACAAGAACACCATCCCCTACGACCCCAACCCGCCGCTCGTCGCCTCCGGCATCCGCGTCGGCACTCCGGCCCTGACCACGCGGGCGATGGGCGAGGCGGAGATGGAGCAGGTCGGGGACCTGATGGCCGAGGTGCTCGCCGCGCCGGAGGACGGATCGGTGCAGGCCGGGGTGCGCGAGCGGGTGCGCGAGCTCTGCCGGCGCTTCCCGCTTTACGACGCGCTGGGGTGAGGCGGGACGCCGAAACGCCGCCGCAGCGCCGCGCGCAGCTCCCCCACGAGCACGATCGAGCCGCAGGCCACGAGGAGAGAGAAGGGCGCCGCGAGCGCGAGCTCCAGCGCCATCGCCGCTTCGGCCTCGACGAGGGCGTCCTCCGGCGGCAGGAGCTCGGCGAGCTCCGCGGCCGGGAGGGCGCGGGGCGAGGTGGGCTGGGTGAGGACCACGCGCTCCGCCCGTAGGGCGAGCGGCGAGAGCATCTGCCGCACCTGCTTGTTCCCGAGGACGCCGAACAGCAGGTCGAAGGGCTCGCCGAGCTCGTCGAGGAAGGCGGCGAGGGCGGCGACGCCGCCGGGGTTGTGCGCGGCGTCGAGCAGGATGCGCCGGCCGTCGGGCAGCTCGACGGGCTCGATCCGTCCCGGCCAGCGGCAGGCGGCGGCGCCGGCGGCGATCGCCCCGTCATCCAGGAGGGGGAAGCCCAGGCCGGCGAGCTGCTCGGCGGCGACCGTCGCGAGCACGAGGTTTCGCGCCTGGTGCTCGCCCAGGAGGCCCAGGCGCAAACCGCGGCCCTTCGCGACACCGGCGAGCCAAACCTCCTGCCCGGCCCAGCCGAGGCTCTCGGTGACCAGGATCCGCACCTCGGGATCGATCACCGCCAGCTCCGCGCCGATCTCCTCGGCGGCGACGAGGAGCGCCGCCTCCGCCGCGGGCGCCTCCGCCCAGGCCACCGCCGGCCGCCCGGCGCGCAGGATCCCCGCCTTCTCGCGCGCGATCGCCGCCAGCGTCTCGCCGAGGTGCTCGCGGTGCTCGAGGCTGATCGGGGTGATGACGGAGAGGACCGGCTCGACCACGTTCGTGGCGTCGAGCCGCCCGCCCATCCCGACCTCCAGCACCGCCAGGTCGATGGCGTCCTCGGCGAAGGCGAGGAAGGCGGCGGCGGTGAGCGCCTCGAAGTAGGTCGGGAGCTCGCTGCCGTCCGCCTCCGCCACCTCCACCACCCTCTCCAGCAGCTCCGCGAGCCGCGCGCGCTCGATCGTCCGCCCGCCGACCCGCACCCGCTCCTCGACGCTCTCGAGGTGCGGCGAGGTGTAGTGCCCGACCCGGTAGCCGGCGGCGCCCGCCATGGCGGCGAGAAGCGCCGAGGTCGACCCCTTGCCGTTGCTGCCGGCGACGAGGACCGAGGGGAAGCGCGCCTGCGGCTCGCCGAGCGCGGCGAGCAGCACGCGCAGCCGGTCGAGCCCGAGACGGATGCCCAGCCCCTCGAGACGGGCGAGGATCGCGTCGGGATCGTTCAGGCGAAGTGGCGGAGGCAAGTCGCCAGGGTGCCCTTCATCTCGGCGCGCGGCACGATCATGTCGAGGAAGCCGTGCTCGAGCAGGAACTCGCTGCGCTGGAAGCCTTCGGGGAGGCTCTGGCGGATCGTCTGCTCGATGACGCGGGGGCCGGCGAAGCCGATCAGCGCGCCTGGCTCGGCGATGTTGAGGTCGCCGAGCATGGCGAAGGAGGCGGTGACGCCGCCGGTCGTGGGGTCGGTCAGCACCGAGAGGTACGGCACCCGCGCCTCTCGCAGCCGCGACAGCGCGGCGGCGATCTTGGCCATCTGCATCAGCGACAACACCCCCTCCTGCATGCGCGCGCCGCCCGAGGCCGAGACCACGACGAGCGGCCAGCCGCGCTCGAGCGAGCGCTCGGCGGCGCGGGCGATCTTCTCCCCCACGACCGATCCCATCGAGCCCCCCATGAAGCGGTACTCCAGGACCGCGAGCACCACCGGCATCCCTTCGAGGCTCCCCTGGACGACGAGGATCGCATCGCGCTCGCCGACCGCCTGCTGGTAGGTCTTGAGGCGCTCGCGATAGCGCTTGGTGTCGCGGAAGTTGAGCGGGTCGCTGGGGCCGATGTTGCCGAACAGCTCCTTGGGCTCGGGGTCGTCGAGGAGGAGGGCGATGCGGGCGCGGGCGTCGATCCGGAAGTGGTAGCCGCACCTGGGGCAGACGCGGAGGTTCTTGTCCAGCTCGCGCGAGTAGATGATCTCCTTGCAGTCCTCGCACTTGAGCCACAGCCCTTCGGGCACGGACGAGCGCGGCCGGTCGTGGCGGACCGCCCTGGGTTGCTTGGTCTTGCGGAACCAGGCCATGGCGCCGGGAGGCGAGGGGGGGAGACGACGTTGGCCGGGAGCGCGCCCGCGCGCTCCCGGATCGAACCTCAGGCCTCGGAGGCGCCCAGGTTCTCCTCGGCTTCGAGGTCGTTGACGATGCCCAGCCGCATGCAGGCGGCGTCGTACATCTGCCGCGACGCCTTCTTGGCGTTCTGCAGCTCCGCGAGACGGTCCTTGACCTTCGCCAGCTCCTCCTCGATCTGCCGGTCGAGGTCCTCCATCTCCTGCTTGGTCACGGCGAGGGTGTTCTCGTAGAACTTCCTCTGCTGGTCGTTCAGGCTCATCGTCTCCTCCGTGGCCAGCTCACAACTTGAACGGGACGCGCAGGCGGGTCCACAGCTTGACCCGCACTCCGTCTTTCGTGGCGGGGCGATAGCGGGCGGTGCGCGCCGCGGCGAGGGCCGCCTCGTTGAGGCCCCCCGCCTGCTTCACGCCTTCGGCGACGCGCGCCTCCTGGACGCGTCCCTCTTCGTCGACCAGCAACGCGATGATTACGACGCCCTGGACCCCGAGCCGCTTGGCGGCGGCAGGATACTGCGGTTTGTCATAGCTGACAAGCTGCGGCGGCGCGACCCCGGGACCGAGCTGGACGAGGTCTCCTTGGCGCGTGCGCGGGGCCTCCGGCTCGGCCTCCGCGGCGATCGGCGCGGGCTCCTCGGGGGCCGGCTCGGGCTCCTGGCGGGCGGGCTGCGGCTCGGGCTCCGGG
>DASUNQ010000094.1:0-20868 GCA_036277075.1 Thermoanaerobaculia bacterium | reverse complement strand
CGCCGGCGCGCCCCCCTCGCCGCGGGCCCGCCGCTCGCGCACCCGGGCGATGGCGGCGGTGAGGCGCTCCGGCGGGAAGGGCTTGACCAGGTAGTCGACGGCGTGGACCTCGAAGGCGCGCACCGCGTGCTCGTCGTAGGCGGTGACGAAGACGACCGCGGGCGGGTCGTCGAGGAGCTCGAGGACCTCGAAGCCGTCGAGCTTGGGCATCTGGACGTCCAGCAGGAGCAGGTCGGGGCGCAGCTCGCCCACCGCCTTGACCGCCTCGAAGCCGTTGGCGCAGGCGGCGACGAGCTCGACGTCCGGCTCGGCGGCGAGGTACTCGGCGAGGAGGCCGCGCGCCCCCGGCTCGTCGTCGACGACGATCACGCGCAGCGCCTCAGCCACCCGCAGCCCCCTCCGCCGGCAGCGCCAGCTCGACCCGGAACCGTCCCGCCTCCTGCCGCGCCTCGGCCCGGCCGGCCTCGCCGTAGCGGGTCGCCAGCCGCGCCGCCACGTTGGCGAGCCCGACGCGCTCGCCGCTGCCGCGGCGCGACGCCGGCTGGTCGGGGTCGCAGGGGTTCTCGACCGCGAGGTGGAGCCGGCCGCCCTCGCGCCGCGCCTCGAGCCGGATGACGCCGCCGTCGAGGAGCTGGGCGACGCCGTGGCGCACGGCGTTCTCGACCAGCGGCTGGAGGATGAGCGCCGGCACCAGGCAGCCGAGCGCGTCCTCCTCGATCCGCTCCTCGACCGCCAGCCGCTCGCCGAAGCGCACCCGCTCGACGGCGAGGTAGGCGGCGGCGTGCGCCAGCTCCTCGCCGAGGGGGACGCTGGCGCGCGCCGAGAGCCGGAGGCTGCCGCGCAGGAACTCGGCGAGGAGGATAGCCATCTTGCGCGCCCCGGCCGGGTCGGAGCCGGCGAGCGCCGCCACGGCGTTGAGGCTGTTGAAGAGGAAGTGGGGATCGAGCTGGGCGCGCAGGGCCCGCAGCTCGGCCTCGCGCGCCTCGACCTGCGCCGCGAGCGCCCGCGCCTCGGCCTCGCGCGAGTCCTCGAAGGCGAGGATCAGGTAGTGCACCGCCACCGCCACCAGGTAGAGCGGCACGCCGACGGCGAAGAGCGGCAGGGCCAGCGGCGCGAACCGGCCGGCGAGGCCGCCGAACCCCGGCAGCGAGGCGAGGACGGCCGCCCAGGCCCAGCCGAGGACGACCCAGAGGGCGCTCGAGAGCGCCGCCCCGAGGAGGTGGGCGGCGATCAGCCGCCAGAGCCGGGTGCGGCGCAACGGCAGCGCGCGGCAGGCGTACCAGGCGGCGAGACAGAGCTGGGCGTAGAGCAGCACCAGCGGCAGGGCGAGGGCGGCGGCCTGCGTCCACGGCAGGCCGCCGCCCCAGACGAACAGCAGGGCCACGAGCGGCGCGAGCGGCAGCCATCCGGCCAGGTAGAGGCCGGCCCGCTCGCGCGCTGCGAGGATCGGGTGCACCGGCTACACCGCCTCGCGGCGCGGCGCGTTCTTGACTTCCACGCCGCCCATCAGCGCCATGCCGCGGACCACCAGGCGCTGGCCGGCGCCGCCGGCGGGGTGCCGGGTCAGGTCCTCGAAGCCGCCCATGACCGGGACCCCCTTGAGGACGACGACCCAGCTCTCGGGCACGAAGATCTCGACGCCCCCCCACATCGCGAAGGTGTCGAAGACCGCCGTCTCCCCCTGCGCGATCGCCGCGTCCCGCAGGTCGATCTCGCAGCCGCCCATGATGGCGGTGGCGGTGCCGCCGCGGAAGCGCTGCGAGGCGCTCGCGCGCTTGGTGCCGCCGAGCAGCGCGAAGGTGTCGATCTCGGCATCGGTCTCCGCCTGCCCCGCCGGGCGGGCGCGGCGGAAGACCTCCGAGGAGAGAAGGTTGAGGCCGGCGATCACCAGGACGATCGGCCAGACGTAGTCGAAGTCGAACTCGGCGACGTCGAGCACGTCGGCGAGGAGCCAGGCGCCGACCAAGGCGATCAGGAAGCCGACGACCCGGCCGCCGCCGGGCTGGGTCATCTTGATCAGGCCCGCCAGGATGAGCAGGGCGGGCCAGAAGCGCAGGTAGTCCCAGGCCAGCAGGACGCCCATGTTGTCGAGGATCAGCAGGGCGCCGGCGACCAGGGCGAAGAGTCCCAGGAGCAAGCGCGGGGTGAGGCGGAAGGCGCTCGGGGCGCCGTTGCGGTCGTCGGTGGTCATCTCGTCTCTCCTCGTCGCGGGACGGCGGGATCGCCGCCCGCAGACGACGGTACGGCCGCCCGGCTCCCTCCGGCACGGCGCGACCGGCGAACGGCGGTCGCCGGCCGGTGAACGGCGGTCAGGCCCGTTTGCCGATCGCCTGCCGCAGGATGAGCAGGAGCGCGGCGCCGGCGACGGCGAGCGCCGCCGGCACCAGCAGCGGCAGCCACGCGGGGCCCGCCGCTTCGCCGCGCGTCCCGCCGCCGACGTCGACCGCCGCCGCCCGCCAGGGACGCGCCAGGAGCTGCGGCGCGAGCGCCTCGAGGTCGTAGCGCGGCTGGCTCAGCTCCAAGTTGCCGGCCAGCAGCCGCACCTCGCCGCCGGCGGGCCAGACGAAGACGAGGAGCAGGCGCTCGCGCCAGACGGCGGCGTCGACCCACGCGAGGGGCGGGTTGTCGCCGTCCTCGAAGCGGACGGTGACGCGGTCCGCAGCGTCCATCATCGGCCAATCGTCCTGCCAGCGGCAGGGGAGCGGCGGTGGCGCGGAGCAGTCCCAGACGCTGCGCTCCTCCTCCGTCTCGGGCTTCGAGAGGGGCCGAAGAGTCTCGCGGAGCGAGACCGTGACCACCCGCCGGAAGGGCGAGGGCGCGGTGAGCGAGAGCGACCCGTAGCGCTGCCGGGGGTCCACGGCGAGGGCGACGCGGCTCGTCCTGCCGCCGCGGTCCGGCCGCGGCCGCAGCCCGGGGCGGGAGAGAGCGAGGGCCGGCATCCGGGGTTCGAGGCGCACGAACGGAAGCTGGCGCTCGCCGGCGGCGAGCCGCAGGTCGTTGAAGGTGCTCCGGACGGCGGCGAGGACCGCGGGCGGCAGCTCGAGGCGCACGACCTCGCCGGGCCTCGCCCGCGGCGCGCGCACCGGCCAGGAGGCGTCGAAGTCATCCGCGTCGAGCGCCGCGCCGGGAGCGGTCGCGGCCGCGGGAAGGGGTGGCAGGGCCTGGCGGCGCTCGGGGCCTGGCACGACGCGGAGGGCCGCCGCGGAATCGACGGCCGGCCGCGCCGCCGCCGGCTCCGTCCCGCCGCCGTAGGCCAGCGTGTAGCGACCCGCCCGCGGCGCCTCGAAGATGACCACCGGCTGCGCCAGCTCGAGCGTCCAGCCCGTCGAGCGGGGCGGCGCCGGGTCGCCGTAGAGCTCGAGCCGCAGCGCCTCGCCGTGGAGCGGCTCGGGGGGGAGCGGCACCGAGAGGGCGCCCGTGCCGAGCGGGGCCGTGCCCTCGGCGAGCGTCGCCCAGGTGCCGAAAGCGAACTGCGACAGCCGGTACCCGAGCCGCCCTGCCGCGGCGCCGGGAGCCTCGACGAAGCGGAGGTGGAAGCGGAGCCCGATCATGTAGGGCGCGGGGAGCGGCACGCCGCAGACGACGGCGCGGCCCTCCCGCCGGCAGGCCGGCGCTTCGGTACCCACCGCGAGGACCCGGCCCTCGGCACTGACGATCTCGATCTCCCGCAGCTCCGGCGTGCCCGCCGCGGCCGGCCAGGTCAAGCGCAGCCAGCGGTGGCGGTTGGCCGGGTAGACGAGGGCGGAGCGCTCCAGCTCGTCCGAGGTCCCGAGGCGGAAGAGGTTGCCCTCCGCCAGCGGACGCCAGGCAGCGCGGTCGTCGCTCCCCTCCAGAAGCACCGTGGCCGCGGTCACGCGCCGGAGCCGGAAGTGGAGCTGCTCGTGCAGCGGCGGCTCCGCTCCGAGGTCGAGCAGCAGGTGCCAGCTCTCCCCCTCCCGGCGCGCCTCGACCAGATCCGCCTTCACCCGGCAGCAATCGTTCTTCATCCGCGACGGCACCTCCCGGCCGTCGGCGGCGAAGACGGCGGAGCTCCCGGCGCCGAGGTGGTGGAGCGTGGCGAGGTCGAGAGGCGCCGCCACCGGGCCGGCGGCGGGGACGTCGAGCGGGCGCGTGTAGAGGTAGGCGCCCGCGTCCGCCCCCGCGGGGCACGCCGCGGCGAGCAGCAACAGGCAGGACGCCGCGCGCCGGAGCGCCCGCCTCACGTCGCCGGCTCGCGGAAGACGAAGCGCTGGTAGAGGAAGGCGAGGAGGAGGAGCGCGACGCCGAGCCCGAGGAAGGAGAGGACGCGCCAGAGGTCGGTCAGGTTCCCCATGTCGAAGAGGAAGACCTTGACGACGGTCAGGGCCATCGCCGCCAGCGAGGCGTAGCGCAGGGCGCGCACGCGGCGCGCGATCCCCAGCACCAGGAGCGCGATGCCGAAGAGCAGCCAGGCGAGGGAGTAGGCGTACTTCTCGGCCACCGTCGCGGGCGCGTCGTCGAGGAAGGTGCCGTGGAACGCCTGGGTGACCTCGAGGGCGACGAGCAGGAAGGTGAGGACGAGCGCGCCGGTCGAGCAGGCGACCGCGGCCCAGGTCGGGCCGCGGCGGCGGAGCGCGCGGCCGGCGAGCGCCGCGAGGACCGCCGGCGCGCCGTAGCACCAGAGGAGGAGGTTCGCGACCGGCGTGCCGCCGACCGGCGCGTGCCGCCAGAGCGGGTTGAGCAGGAAGCCGCAGCCGAAGAGGGCCATCGCCAGGCCGCCGAGCGCTCCGGCCTGGCCGCCGAGCTCCAGCGCCAGGCGCGGCGACCGCCGGTCCAGCGCCAGGAGCCCGAGGCCGAGGAGCAGCCAGGCGACGGCGTAGGTCGCGCACTCGGCGAGCGTCGGCTCGCCCCGGGCGAGCGCTCCGGGGTGGAACGCCTGCCGCACCTCGAGCGTGACGAGCGCGAAGGCGAGGGCGACGGCGAGCGCCTCGAGGCCGGCGGCGAGCCGTCCGGGGCCGAAGCGGGGATCGCGGCGGGCGAGGGCCGCGGCGCCGGCGACCGCCAGGAGCGGCACCCCGTAGCCGTAGAGCAGCCAGTTGAGGACGGGGCGCGGGCCGATCGCGTAGCCCAGGACGTAGGGGTTCAGGAGCAGGCGCACCGCGACGGCGGCGGCGAGCGCCGCGGCGAGGCGCCGCAGCATCGGCAGGCCGAAGCGTCCGGCGAGCCAGACGAGCGCCGGCACCTCGAGCGCCCAGGCCACCGTCCACCAATGCCGCTCGAGCTCGAGCGGCACGGCGAGGCTGACGAACGCCGTCACCGCCACGGCGAGCCAGGCGAACGTCGCGTCGAGCGGCGTCCCCTCGCCGGCCGCGGCGCGCCGCCGCGCCACCGGCAGCGCCGCCACGAGGTAGAGCGCGGCGGCGGCGAGCGCCAGGGCGCCCCACGGCAGGTCCGGCCACTCCCCTTCCCCGCGTACGCTCGCCCAGGCGACCAGGAAGACGGCCACGCCGGAGAAAGCGGCGAGGCCGGTCCAGCGGTCGGGGCGCGCGGCGCCCCAATGAGCGAGGTAAGCGCCGCCGGCGCAGAGGGCGCCCATCGCCAGCGCCGTCCAGAGGAAGCGCGGCGCCTCCGGGGCCGGCAGGTCCCATCCCCAGACGAGGAGGAGCCCGACGACGGCCGCGCACGCCAGCCAGGCGAGGGCGTGGAGCTCCTCGCGCAGCCGGGCGAGGACCAGCGTGGCGGCCGCCAGCACCGCCAGCAGCCCCCACTCCAGCGGGCCGTAGCCCGCGCGCCCGGCGACCAGCGCCATGCCGAGGAGGCCGCCCCCCGCGGCCAGGGCCGGCAGCACGCTGCGGTCGCGCCCGAGGACGACGCCTATCAGGAACATGCCGAGCAGGAAGAGTCCCAGCCAGAGCGCGTCGCCGGGCGCGAACGCCGCGACCACCCAGCCGAGGACCCAGAGAAAGCCGGCGCCGAGCGCCAGCTCCGGCACGCCAGTCCACAGGCGGCGGCGGGAGACGGCGAGGAGGGCGAGCTGGAGGAAGAGCAGGTAGCCGAAGAGGAGGCGCGGGTCGGGCTCGGCCGCGCCGATCCAGGCGGGGGTCAGGAAGCCGCCGACCAGCCCGACGAGCGCCACGATCACCCCTTGGCGCAGCGACAACCAGACGGCGACGAGCGCGGTCAGGCCGATGAAGGCGAAGCCGAGCGCCGGCGCGAGGAGCCCGTAGAGGTTGGTGCCCGCGAGCCAGGCGGCGAAGAGGACGGCGATGCCGGCGGCCGAGAGGCCCGCGGCGATGCGCTCGGCGCGGTGCCGCAGCACCTCGCCGGCGCCGAGCAGCACGACGCCGAAGAGAACGGCGAGCGCGAAGCGCACGGCCGGGCCGATCCACCCCTGATCGACCGAGTACTTGACGAGGAAGGCGCCGGCGAGCGCCAGGGCGATGGCGCCGATCCAGACGAAGGCGCGGGCGCCGAGGCGCTCTTCAAGACTGACGGTCGGGGTGGGCGGGGGCGAAGAAGAAGAAAAAGATGGCTGGGTAAGAAGGGGCTCGGGGACTTCGGCGGGCGGTGGTGGCGGTTCGGGGGCGAGCGGTTCCGGCGCGGCGGGCGGTAGAACAGGGGAAAGCGCGGGCGCGGCGGCCTCGACCGGCGCCTCCGCCTCGGCCGGCGCCGCCGTCTCTTGCGGCGCCGGCGCGCCCTGCCGGAGCTGAAGCTGCTCGAGCTGCGCGGCGAGCGACGCGATCTCGAAGCGGAGCGCCGCCAGCTCGAAGCGCAGCTCGGCGATCGTCCGCTGGGCGGCACGCGCCTCGCGCAGGGCGCCCCAGGCCAGGCTCCCGATGACTGCCGCCAGCAGCGTCACCACGAATGCCATCGCACACCTCCTGCGCGGCCCGAGGCGCGGCCGCTGGCGAGCTGCGGTTGTGATGCGGCGCTGGGCCTAGCGTGCCACGGCTTGGCGGTGGTCCGCCACCAGCTTCTCGACGACGCCGGGATCGGCCAGGGTGGTGATGTCGCCGAGCTCCTCGTACTCGCCGGCGGCGATCTGGCGCAGGATGCGGCGCATGATCTTGCCCGAGCGGGTCTTGGGCAGGCCGGAGACGATCTGCACGCGGTCGGGGGTGGCGATGGCGCCGATCGCCGTCCGCACCTGCTCCTTGAGCATGCCGGCCAGCTCCTCGGCGTCCCAGCCCTCGAAGTCGGGCTTGGGGTGGACGTAGGCGTAGATGCCGGTGCCCTTGATCTCGTGCGGGAAGCCGACGACCGCGGCCTCCGCCACCGCCTCGTGGGCGACGAGCGCGCTCTCGATCTCGGCCGTGCCCAGCCGGTGGCCGGAGACGTTGAGCACGTCGTCGACGCGGCCGGTGATCCAGTAATAGCCGTCGGCGTCGCGCCGGCAGCCGTCGCCGGTGAAGTAGAGGCCGGGGTACTGCTCGAAGTAGGTCTTCTTGAAGCGGACGTGGTCGCCCCAGAGGGTGCGCGCCTGCGCCGGCCAGGTGCCGGCGAGGCAGAGGTTGCCGGCGACGCCGTTGCCCCCGAGGACCTGCCCCTTCTCGTCGACCACGACCGGGCGCACGCCGTAGAAGGGGAGCGTCGCCGAGCCGGGCTTGGGCGGGATGACGCCGGGGAGCGGGGTGATCAGGATGCCGCCGGTCTCGGTCTGCCACCAGGTGTCGACGACCGCGCAGCGCCCCTCGCCGACGACGTCGTGGTACCAGAGCCAGACCTCGGGGTTGATCGGCTCGCCGACGGTGCCGAGGACGCGCAGCGAGGTGCGCCGGTGGCGCTTGACGTGCTCGTCCCCCTGCCGCGCGATGGCGCGGATCGCGGTCGGCGCGGTGTAGAAGATGTTGACGCCGAGGTCGTCGACGATCTGCCAGTAGCGCCCGGCGTCGGGGTAGGTGGGGATCGACTCGAACATCACCGTCGTCGCGCCGTTGGCGAGCGGGCCGTAGACGATGTAGCTGTGGCCGGTGACCCAGCCGACGTCGGCGGCGCAGAAGTAGACGTCGTCGGGGCGGAGGTCGAAGACCAGCTCGTGGGTGAGCGAGGTGTAGACGAGATAGCCGCCGGTCGTGTGCATCACGCCCTTGGGCTTCCCGGTCGAGCCCGAGGTGTAGAGGATGAAGAGCGGGTCCTCGGAGCCCATCCACTCGACCGGGCAGGTCGAGCGCTCCTTCGCCGCCTCCTCCTCGAACCAGAGGTCGCGCCCCGGACGCATCGGCACCGGCGTGTCGGTGCGGCGGGCGACGAGCACGCGCTCGACCACCGGCGTCGCCTCGACCGCCCGGTCGACGGTCTGCTTGAGCGGGATCGACTTGCCGCCGCGCAGCCCCTCGTTGGCGGTGACGACGACGCGGCAGCCGGCGTCGAGGATGCGGTCCTTGAGCGAGTCGGCCGAGAAGCCGGCGAAGACCACCGAGTGCACGGCGCCGATGCGGGCGCAGGCGAGCATCGTGTAGGGCAGCTCGGGGATCATCGGCAGATAGATGCAGACGCGGTCCCCTTTGCGCACCCCCTGGGTGCGCAGCATGTTGGCCACCCGCGCCACGTTGTGCTTGAGCTCGCGGTAGCTGATGCGCCGGTACTGGCCCGGCTCGTCGCCGACCCAGATGATCGCCGTCTTGTCGCCGCGCTCGGCGAGGTGGCGGTCGACGCAGTTCCAGGCGGCGTTGAGACGGCCGCCGAGGTACCAGGAGAAGTCCACCTGGTCGGGGTCGTGGTCGAGGACCTGCCGCGGCTCGACGAACCAGTCCAGCCGCCCCGCCTGCTCGCGCCAGAACTCCTCCGGCCGCTCGACCGAGCGGCGGTACAGCTCGCGGTACTCCTCCAGGCTCCGCACCTTGGCCCCGGCGGCGATGTGGGGTTTGACGTCGATCATCGCGGCGCTCCTCCGGGCGGAAGCCCGGGCGGGGGAGGATCGTACACCGGGAGTCCGGGAGGAGATTGCTGCAGCCGCAAGCTGCTGGACTAGCGAGGCGCCAGGTTATGCTGCTGGTATGAGGAGAGCCACCCTCTCGATTCCCGATCCGGTCTTCAAGGAAGCCGAGGCGCTGGCGCGTCGGCGCGGCGTCTCGCGTAGCGAGCTGTACGCTGCGGCGCTCAAGTGGTACCTGGAGCAGCAGTCTCCCAACTCCGATTCATCTCCCACGCTCCCGACAGCCGCAACTCCAAAGTAGGAAGTCATGACATCACCGCTCGTCGCCGTGCTGATGGGGAGCCGGTCGGACTGGGAGACGATGCGGCACACCGCCGAGACGCTGGGGCGGTTCGAAGTGGCGCACGAGGCGCGGGTGCTGTCCGCGCACCGGACGCCGGACGCGACGCGCGAGTACGTCCTCGCCGCCGAGGGACGCGGCATCGAGGTGATCGTCGCCGCGGCCGGCGGGTCGGCGCACCTCGCCGGGGTCGTCGCCGCCCACACGCCGCTGCCGGTCTTCGGCGTACCGATGGAGGGGTGGGCGCTCAAGGGTCTCGACGCTCTCCTGGCCACGGTGCAGATGCCGGGCGGCGTCCCGGTGGGGACCCTGGCGATCGGCAAGGCCGGGGCGGTCAACGCCGCGCTGCTCGCGGTGCGCGTCCTCGCCCTTGCCCGCCCCGAGCTGCGCGAGCGCCTCCGCCGCTTCCATCAGGAGCAGGCCGAGCAGGTGCTGCGCGAAGAGCTGCCCGGCGCTTCCTGATGCCCTGGCTCCTCTACGGCGCCAACGGCTACACCGGGGAGCTGGCGGCACGCGAGGCGGCGCGGCGCGGCCTCTCCCCCGTCCTCGCCGGGCGCAACGCGCCGGCGGTCGCCGCCCTCGCCGCCGAGCTCGGGCTCCCCCACCGCGCCTTCGCGCTCGACGACCCCGGCGCGATCCGCCGCGGCCTCGACGGCGTCGCGGCCGTCCTCCACTGCGCCGGCCCCTTCGTGCGCACCAGCGCGCGAATGGTCTCCGTCTGCCTGGCGACCGGCGTCCACTACCTCGACATCACCGGCGAGATCGCGGTCTTCGAGGCGGTCCTCGCGGCGCGGGATGCGGCGCGGCGCGCGCGCGTCGTCCTGCTCCCCGGCGCCGGCTTCGACGTCGTCCCCAGCGACTGCCTCGCGGCGCGCCTGGCCGAGGCGCTGCCCGGCGCGGTCGAGCTCGTCCTCGCCTTCTACGGCGAGGGGGCGGCGATGAGCCGCGGCACGCTCAAGACGATGATCGAGTCCTTCCCCCACGCCGGCGCGGTGCGGCGGGAGGGCCGGATCGTGCCGGTGCCGCTGGCCTGGGACGCGCGCGAGATCCCCTTCGCGCCGGGGCCGCGCTGGGCGATGACGATCCCCTGGGGCGACGTCGCGACCGCGTACCACTCGACCGGCATCCCCAACATCCGCGTCTACTCCGGCGCGCCGCCCAAGGCGATCCGCCGCGCCCGGCTGGCCCGCCCGCTCCTGCCGCTCCTCGGCCTCGGCCCGATCAAGCGCCTCCTCCAGCGCCGCGTCGAGCGGACGGTCACCGGCCCCGGCGAGAAGGCCCGGGCGCGCGGCCGCGTCCACCTGTGGGGCGAGGTCCGCGACGCCGCGGGCGCGGCGGTCACCGGCACCCTCGAGACCCCCGAGGCCTACGCCTTCACCGCCGTCTCGGCGGTCGAGTGCGCCGAGCGAGTGGCTGCCGGCCGCGTCGAGCCGGGCGCCTGGACGCCGTCGCAGGCCTTCGGCTGGAGGTTCGTCACCGAGCTGCCGGGGGCGGTGGTGGGCGAGCTCTCACCGGCGCCTCGGGTAGGGGATGGGGGCTAGACTGCGGAGGGGCCGGAGGAGGTTGACGTTGGCGACTGGACCCGAGAGAAGGCGCTATGACTCAGGAACCTGAGGAGGACGACGATCTGCTGCCGGAGTACGACTTCTCCGAAGCGGTGCGCGGCAAGTATTACGAGCGGCACCGGCAGGGCACGAACGTGATCCTGCTCGATGCGGACGTCGCTGAATTGGCGGGCTGAGAGCTAGACTCTCCCGGGACTTCTGATGGCCGCCACCGAACAGATCGAGAAAGGGTTGGTCACGGGCGAGGAGCTCTACCGGCGCCCGGACCTCGGCCCGTGCGAGCTGGTGGACGGGAGGATCGTGCCGATGAGCCCGACCGGCGATCTCCATGGAGGCATCGAGGCGATCATCGCCGCCGCCCTGCTCGCCTATGCCCGAGAGACCGGGCAAGGCAAGGTCCGGTCGGGAGAGGTCGGCATCTACGTCCGGCGGGGCCCCGACACCGTCCGCGCCGCCGATGTCCTCTTCATCTCCGACGAGCGCTGGGCCCGTCGCAGCTCCGAAGGCTACCTGGACGTCGCCCCCGAGCTGGTCGTCGAGATCCTCTCCCCTGACGACCGCTGGAGTGACGTGACGGCAAAACTCGCCGACTACTTCGCCGCTGGCGTCGTGGCCGTCTGGGTCGTCGACCCCAGCCTGCGCAAAGTCTTCGCCTACCGCTCGCCTACCGATGTCCGGCAGTTCAGTGAGGGCGATCTTCTCATCGAAGAGGAGGTGCTCGCGGGCTTCTCTTTGCCGCTCGTCACGCTGTTTGGCGACTAACCTCCAGGCCCAAGCAACCTTGCGTGTCCCGAGTCGCACCAAGCCCGAGGCAGGCGGTCTCCGCCCGGGGGACTAACGTACTCTCGCTAGGTACCCGGTACTTTTATGAAGGACAAGCGTACTTTCCGGAAGTACAAGCGTACCGACGGAAAGTACAGGCGTACTTTGGCCAGGTACCCGGTACTTTTATGAGGTACAAGCGTCCATTCGGAAAGGACAAGCGTACCGGCGCTTGGTACAAGCGTACTTTTCGTCGGTACGAGCGTACCGGCTCTCCGTACAAGCGTCCCGGCCGTCGGGGCAGGCGTCCCAGGCGCCGGAACAACAGCCTTTCGCTCGGTACGAGCGTACGGAGCCGCGGGCGGACGTACTCCTCGAAAGGACGCTTGTCCGGAGCCCTGGGGCGCTTGCCCGGAGCTCCTTCCCGCTTGCCCGGAGACTTTTCCCGCTTGCCGGAGGCGTCTTCCCGCTTGCTCCGCCTTTCTTCCCTCTTGCCGGAGCGATGCGGACGCTTGCCGGCAGCGCCCGTAGGCTTGAGCGGCGCTCTCGTCCACCCGTCTTCCTTGCTGGTCCGCGCGTAAACTGCGCCAACCATGCCGGCGACAGACGAGCACACGGCCGCGGAACACTTCGAGAACCGCGCCCCGGAAGTCGAGGCAACGTACCGGGTAGTCCTCGCGGCGGCGAAGAAGCTCGGGCCGGTGCGCGAGGAGGCGAAGAAGACCTCCATCCACCTCGTCCGCAAGACGGCCTTCGCAGGCGTCGCCACCCGCCGCAACGCGCTGATCCTCACCCTCAAGGCCGCCGCCGACATCCCCAGCCACCGTATCGCCAAGCGCGAGCAGGTCTCGGCGAACCGCTGGCACCACGAGGTGCGGCTGGAGCGGCCCGAAGAGGTCGACGCAGAGCTGCTCGGATGGCTACGGCAGGCGTACGAGCTGGCGGGCTAGCTTCTCGGACAAATGGAGGCGCCATGAATCAGGAACCTGAGGACGACGATCTGCTGCCGGAGTACGACTCTCCGAAGCGGTGCACGGCAAGTACTACGAGCGGTACCGTCAGGGCACGAACATGGTCCTGCTCGACGCGGACGTGGCCGAGGCCTTCAAGGATTCCGAGTCGGTCAACCGCGCTCTGCGTCTCCTCCTCGATCTCGCGAAGCAGGAGGTTCCCCGCGCTCGCTGAGCGCGCCTAAGCTTCGCTTCTGCTCCCGAGTCCGAGAGCCAAGTACCTCAGTACGCAGGAGCACCGAGACGGAAGCTGCGCCTCCGCCGACCCGCACAAGCGGTAGCGTCCCCAGGTGAGAAAAGGCCCACCAGGGAGGCGACACGCCCCCTTCCGGCCGGCGAATCGCCCGCATCATGAGTTTTGAGTTTAAAAGGGCCGAGGAGATTTGACGCCAGCCGACCACTGGTTCCGTTCCCGAACGGGCATTCGTACGCTACACTCTGCACGCCACAGGGCCTTAGCTGCCCAAGGCGCGGACCGCTGGCATTGTGCCTCCCATCCGCGCTGACGGCTGCCTGGCCCCCTTGATCGAGAGGCCGCGATCCCTGCCTCTCTAGAAAGGACGTCCTCATGTCCCACCCTTCTCCCTCGAAGAAGACTCTTGCTCTCTCAGTCAACAACATTGGCTTCATGTTGGATCGCCTCGGACAAGACTGTGCACCGCTTCAGTTTCTACGCGAGCTAACCCAAAACAGTATCGAGGCAATCCAGCGAACTCCCACAAAGAAGGGTGAGGTCCGCTGGGACGTCGACTGGAATCGCTTCGACCTGGCTGGAGATGGGGTGTTCAAGCTTGCCGTCGCCGATACGGGCGACGGCATGACGGGGCCCGAGATGAGAGACTACATCAACCAACTCTCCTCATCCATTACTCCCCAATCACATCACGGCAACTTTGGCATCGGCGCGAAGATCGCGGCTGCGACGCGAAATCATGCCGGCCTGATTTACCTCTCTTGGAAAGATGGAGAGGGCGCAATGATTCACTTGTGGCGGGACCCTGATACCGGCCAATATGGGTTGCGCCAATTCGAGCGCCCTGATGGAACATTCGACTACTGGCAGTCCATAGAAGCCTCTGTGAAGCCCGATCCGATCCAGGATCATGGAACGATGGTCGTGCTCCTCGGCAAACGCGAGGAGGATCACACCATGAAGGCGCCTGAGGCTGCCCCGAGCCCATCTCGCTGGATCGCAAAATACCTCAATACCCGCTACTTTCGGTTCCCGGATGGAATTCCGGTGCGTGCACGCGAAGGTTGGGAACACCCTCGCACCGACAGTGACAGAAACCTCCTCCGCACGGTGACAGGGCAGAAGGCGTATTTAGACGAGCATTCAGTCTTCTCGGGCCGGCGCGAACTTAACGGGGCGTTAGTGCATTGGTGGATTCTCGAAGACGCACCCGCTCTAAGCCAGAATTCCGGGTTCGTGAACTCCAATGGCCATGTCGCCGCCCTGCACAAGGATGAACTATACGAAATCGAGACTGGCAGAGGAGGCGTGGCTCGCCTCCAGCAATTCGGCGTGATCCTCGGCTATAACCGGGTCGTGATCTACCTCGAGCCGAGACCTTCCAGGAAGCAAGAGCTCACCACGAATACAGCGCGAACTCAGCTCCTCGTCAACAGCGAGCCGCTCCCATGGGCCGAGTGGGCGGCGGAGTTCCGCGACAAGATGCCCGCTGAGATCAAGCAGCTCATCGAGGCCACGGCTTCGGCGTCCACTACCCGCGACTATGCGGAGGCAATCCGGGAGCGTCTCAAGCAAATCAGCGATCTCTTCAAACTAAGTCGGTACCGTCCAACTCCTTTGGGTGACTTTCTGATGGACGAAGAGGTGCCTCGCCGCGGCGGCAGGCCGCTTATCGAGGAGCTAGAACGTCGCATCAGCCGCAACCCAAGATCAGGTGGCAAGGGTGGGCGCGCTGGAGACGTCTATGCTGTTTTCGCCACCGAGACAGGCCGACCTGCCTCTAAGGTCAAGACAGATCCATTTCCGGAGGTGATGTGGGTCAGTGCCGAGGAGGGAACTCGCGAGCCGGGCTTCCTTGAGGATCGAGCAGCGAAGTTTCTCCCTGATCAGAACCTATTGCAGATCAACGCCGATTTTCGCGTCTTCCAGGACATGATTGCCCGTTGGGCTGGCCGGTACTCCGAGGTTGCGGGAGCCCGCAAGGTAGTAGAAGGTGTTGTGCGCGAGTGGTTTCAGCAGAGCTTGATCGAAGCAGTCATTGGAGTTCAGGCCCTTGAGGGCGCGCGTGAGTGGCCAGTCGACGACATCGGTAGGGCCCTTTCTGAGGAGGCCTTAACCGCTGCAGTCATGCCTCGCTATCACCTCGACTTCGCAATTAGCCGTAGTCTCGGCAGTAAACTCGGTTCACTGAAACAGAGGGCGAGTTAGTCCGGAGCCAATGGCTGTGAACGAACTCATCCGGTACGTTCTTGAGAATCTGCGTTCACTGACTGCCTTTCACCTTCTACTCATCCTCGTGCTGACTGGGCTAGCTACGACTGTGATGACGAAGTTTCTTCTCCGCCTTTACCAGCTGCGTTACGACGCGCAGTCGGATCTCCTGGGCCTTAAAGAGAGCATGCTTCAGGAGCTTAGGGTAAGAGTGCAGGAGCGAGAAAACGCCGTTAAAGACATCCGGTGCGAGCTGGACGTTGCTCGTTCCAGGACCGAAAAGGCGGAGATAGAGGCAACGCAGCAAAGCACGAGAGCCGTAGAATTGGGCAGCGCTATCGAGGCTTTGGCCGAGACAGGTTTGGCTTTCCAGGTCGCATTTTACCAGTTGGAGAGGATCTATCTTCTTCAACGGTTTCTCGACTCGACGCGTGATCTGGTGTTTCTACATTTTACTCTCGCTACATTGCATCGGCAAGATCGTGGACGAGCAACGAAGCTTCATGGCAAGTTGAATGAGGTGAGGAGAAGGTTCGATCCGCTCGACAAGGAAATCCCCACATTGCCGCTTCCATCTCCGGGACGGTTCAAGAAAGGGGTTCAACCACCGAAGGAGATTGTCCATTTCCCCTTTGCAGTAGTGGAGGAGGAGATCAACGCCGTTTGCAAAGAGGCGAGCGCTCAGTTCCGGAATCTGTGGCAGAAGCTCTCTGTCCGAAGGGAGAGTTGACCTCCCTGTCCAATATTGAGCTCTTTCCATCGGGTCTGCCGAGTCAAGCGACGGCCTGTTGCGTGCGACTCTTTAGAGCGCTACTTGCGGTAACCAGCCGCAGACGAAGGTGATCTAGTTCGACCCAAGGAGACGCAGCAGAGTCTCTGAACTCACACTCTTCGCGCCACAGCGAAGGGTAGTCTCGCCTACCCCCCGCTCCCGAATGCCAGCGCCAGGAGCGTCTTCTGCTCCAGCGCATGCGCCTTGGCCGACCCCGTGGCCGGGCTGCCTGACGCCGAGCGCTTGACGGAGCGCACGGGGCGGCCGGCGACGCGCTCCAGGCGCGGGAGGACGAAGGAGAGGGCGCCCATGTTGGCGGGCTCCTCCTGAACCCAGACGAGGTCGCGCGCTTCGGGGTGGCGGGCGAGCTCGGCGGCGAGCTCCTTTTCCGGGAACGGGTAGAGCTGCTCGAGGGCGACGACCGCGGTCGCCTTCTCGCCCAGCCGCTCGCGCTCGCGGCGCAGCTCGTGGACGATCTTGCCCGTCGCCAGCACCACCCGCTCGGCCCCCTCGACCCCCGGCTCGCCCAGCACGTTCGCGTAGCGCTCGCGGCCGAGGTCGGCGACGGTCGAGGCGCTGTCCTTGTGCCGCAGCATGCTCTTCGGGGTGAAGACGACGAGCGGCTTGCGCCAGGGGCGGAGCGCCTGGCGGCGCAGGAGGTGGAAGTACTGCGCGGCGGTCGACGGCTGGGCGACCTGGATGTTGTCCTCGGCGGCGAGCTGGAGGAAGCGCTCGAGGCGGGCGCTCGAGTGCTCCGGCCCCTGCCCCTCGTAGCCGTGCGGCAGCAGCAGCACGACCCCCGACAGGAGGCCCCACTTGTCCTCGCCGGCGGTGACGAACTGGTCGATGATGATCTGCGCGCCGTTGGCGAAGTCCCCGAACTGCGCCTCCCAGAGGACGAGCGTCTCGGGGAAGTCGCGGCTGTAGCCGTACTCGAAGCCGAGGACGGCCGCCTCCGAGAGGCTCGAGTCGTAGATCTCGAAGCGCGCCTGGTCCGGCGCGACGTGCTGGAGCGGCAGGTGCTCGGCGTTGGTGGCGACGTCGATCAGCACCGCGTGGCGCTGGTTGAAGGTGCCGCGGCGGCTGTCCTGGCCGCTGAAGCGGACCGGCACGCCGGCGGCGGCGAGCGCAGCGAAGGCGAGCGCCTCGGTCATGCCGTAGTCGAGCGGCCGCCTGCCGGCCGCCATCTCGGCGCGCTGCTCGAGGAGGCGCCGGATCTTCTCGTGGACGTTGAAGCCGGCCGGCACGGCGGCGAGCCGGGCGCCGAGGCGCGCCACCTCCTCGGGCGGGAGGCCGGTGGCCACCTCGTACTCGGGCCGCCAGGCGCCGCCGGGGAAGTGGTCCCAGTAGGGCGGCAGCGTGCGCAGGGTCGGCTTCTTTTCGATCGTCTCGGCGCGCTGGTGCTCGGCCTCGAAGTGCTGCCGCACCCGCCCCGCCCGCGCCTCGACGTCGGCCGCCGGCAGCCCGATGCGCTCGGCGTACAGCCGCCACAGCGGCGGCCGCGCGCCGATCTTCTTGTAGAGCACGGGCTGGGTGATCGTCGGGTCGTCGACCTCGCTGTGGCCGTGGCGGCGGAAGCCGATCAGGTCGACGATCACGTCCTCGCCGAAGGCGGCGCGGTAGTCGACCGCCATCGCCGCGACCCTGACCACCGCCTCGAGCTCCTCGCCGTTGACGTGGAAGATCGGGATCGGCAGCCGCCGCGCCACGTCCGAGGCGAAGCGCGAGGAATGGAGGCTGCGCGGCTCGGTGGTGAAGCCGATCAGGTTGTTGACGACGACGTGGATCGTGCCGCCGACGTCGAAGCCGGGAAGCTCGGCCATGTTGAGGGTCTCGGCGAGGACCCCCTGGCCGGCGAAGGCGGCGTCGCCGTGGAGGAGGATCGGCACCACCTGCCGCCGCGCGTCGCCGCCGCGCCGCGTCTGCTTGGCGCGCACGCGGCCGACGGCGATCGGGTCGACGGCCTCGAGGTGGCTCGGGTTGGAGACCAGGTGGATCGCCAGCTCGCGGCCGTTGCGGGCGCGGAAGCTGCCGGTCGCGCCCATGTGGTACTTGACGTCGCCCGCGCCCATGACGCTGCGCGGATCGACGTCCTCGAAGCCGGCGAAGATCTCGGCCGCGGGGCGCCCGACGGTGTGGACCATGACGTTGAGCCGCCCGCGGTGGCTCATCGCCAGGACGACCTGCTCGGCCTGGCGCGCGGCGCACTCCTCGAGCATCTCGGTGAGCAGCGGCAGGAGAGCGTCCACCCCTTCGATCGAGAAGCGCTTGGTGCCGAGGTAGCGGGCCTGGAGGACCTGCTCGAAGAGGTCGGCCTTGAGGAGCTCCTCGAGCACGCGGTCGCGGTCGACCGCGGGCGCCGGCCCCTCCATCCGCTCCTGCACCCAGCGCCGCCGCGAGGGATCGGGGATGTGCATGAACTCGGCGCCGATCGGCCCGGCGTACCAGCGGCGGGCCCGCTCCGCGGCCGCGGCCTCCTCGGCGCTCAGCTCGGGCAGCGGCTCGGGGACGAGCCGGTCGAGCGGATCGAGGTCCGCCGCCAGGTACCCCCAGCGGCGGAACGCCTCGAGGACGCGGTCCTCCGCTCCCTCCGCCCGTTGAGCCTCCAGGATGGCCTGGCTCAAGTCCACGGGCGGAGGATAGCGGATTCGTTTGCGCGTCCTAGGGGCAGGTCGAGAAGGCCTGGGTGTCGAGGATGGTGCGGAAGGTGCGGCCCTGCGGGTTGGTGTAGGTCTTGGTCTGGCCGGTCTTGGTGTCGACGACGCGGACCTCGACCTGCAGGTTGGTGAGCCCCGAGAGAAACACCCAGTAGCGATTGAAGGCGGGGATGCAGGCGTTGAGCACCTTGACCGTCAGCTCGACGTTCTCCGGCGAGAAGAACCAGAAGTAGCCGGCGTCGTCGGTGAGCTGCACGGCCTCCGCCGCGCCGGTCTGGCCCTGCGGCGTCGTCCACCGCGCGCTCACCTGGAAGCGGCCCTGCTCGAGGCAGAGGTTGGCGCCTCCGGCGACGCACTGATCGGTCAGCTCGACGGCCCCGATGTCGCAGCGTGCGCTGCCTTTGCCGGGGCGGTCGGCGCCGCGTTGGTCGGTGGCCTCGCAGGCGTCGCCGCCGCTCCCCGGCGCCGCCGGGTTGCCGCCGTCCACCGCCGGGCTGGCCGGCAACGGCGCGTGTGTCGGCGTCGGGCCGCCGTGGTTGGCCAGCGTGGTGAGCCGCGGGTCGAGCGGCGCCGCGGCGGTGCCGACGTTGTCGGCGTGCGCGGCGGTGAAGTCGAAGCAGCCTCCGCCCACGCCGAGCAGGTTGAAGCCCAGCGAGTCGGCGGATCCGGCGCAGTCGGTGTCCTGGGGAGCGTGGTTGCGGGCGATGATCGTGTTGCGGAAGCCGGGGCTGCCGCCGAGGAAGGCGGCGCTCTCGACGTAGACGCCGCCGGCGCGCTGCGCCCGGTTGCCCGTGATCGTCGTGTTGGCCACGACCCCGTCGACGTCGGCGAAGACGTAGAGGCCGCCGCCGAGGGCGGTCGCGGCGTTGGCCGAGAGGGTCGAGTTGACCAGGGTGAGGGAGTTCCGGGCGGCGATGCCGCCGCCGCTCCCGGCGTCGTTGCCGAAGACGGTGCTCTCCACGACGGTGAGCGTCCCGTCGCTGTAGATCGCGCCGCCGAAGCTGTCGATGGCCGAGCCGGTCGTCAGCAGGCTGCGCGCGACGGTCAGCTCGCCGCCGAGGTTGCGCACCAGCCCGCCGTTGCCGGCGACGGTGCCGCCGGCGAGCGTGACGCCCACGAGCTCGAGGGCGGCGCCGTGGAGATCGATCAGCCGGTCTGCGCCGCGGGTGTCGATGACGGTGCTCGCGGCGCCGTCGCCGAGGATCACCAGCTCGCCGGTGACGTCGAGGTCGCCGCTCGCCGCGGCGTCCTCGCCGGGACCGGCGATCGTCAGCAGGTAGGTGCCGGGACCGAGCGCGATCACGTCGGCGCCGGGGTTGGCGTTGGCCGCGACGACCGCTTCGCGCAGCGAGCAGTCGGCGTTGCAGGCGCCGACCGCCGGGTCGTCGAAGCGCGTCGGCGTGAAGACCGCCGCGCCGGCGGGGAGCGCGGCGAGGAGCAGCGCGCCGGCCAGGGCGAGGGCGTGCGGCTGCCGGGGGAGGGGGCAAAGACTCCGGTGCATTGTCGTTTTCTCCTCATGGATGCCACTGCGGGCGTGGCGTCGTTCTGCTGCAAGGTGTACGCCGCATCGATCGATCGCGTTGAGGGCCGCTGCTAGACTGCCGCGCCGCTCGGAGACTTCATGCGCCGAATCGCGCCCGCGCTCGCCGTCCTCCTGCTCTTCACCGCCGCGCCGCCGCGCGCCGGCGCCGGCGCCGCGCCGCCGGCGCTCGAGCCGCCGACGACGGGGGGCTTTCCGGCGGTCGAGCGGGCGCTGGCGCGGCTGACGACGCACAAGCGGCTGCTCGTCGTCGGCGCGCATCCGGACGACGAGGACACGCAGCTCCTGACGCTCGTCGCGCGCGGGATGGGAGGCGAGGCGGCGTACCTCTCGCTCTCGCGCGGCGAGGGGGGGCAGAACCTGATCGGTCCCGAGCTCGGCGTCGAGCTCGGCATCCTGCGCAGCCGCGAGCTGCTGGCGGCGCGCGCCATCGACGGCGGCCGCCAGTTCTTCACCCGCGCCTACGACTTCGGCTACACCCGCTCGCTCGAGGAGACCTTCGCGCGCTGGCCGCGCGAGGCGCTGCTCGAGGACGTGGTGCGCGTCGTGCGCCGCTTCAAGCCGCAGGTCGTGGTGTCGGTCTTCCGCGGCACGCCGCACCCCAACCACGGCCAGCACCAGGCGGCCGGCGTGGCGGCGCACGAGGGCTACCGCGCCGCCGGCGACCCCGCCGCGGTGCCGCAGCTCCTCGCCGAGGGGCTGCCGCCGTGGCGGCCGCAGGCGCTCTACCGCTCGACCGGCTTCGACCGCGAGGCGACGACGCTGACGATCGAGACCGGCCTCGTCGACCCGCTCACCGGCCGCTCGATCTACCAGCTCGCGATGGCGAGCAGGAGCCAGCACCGCTCGCAGGACATGGGACGGCTGCTCGAGCTCGGGCCGCGGCAGGCGCGCGCCGGGTGGGTCGAAGGGGGCGGCGGCGGCGCGGCGGCGGACCTCTTCGCCGGCGTCGACACGCGCCTGCCGGCGATGGCGGCGGGGCTCG
>DASUNQ010000093.1:0-5103 GCA_036277075.1 Thermoanaerobaculia bacterium | reverse complement strand
GTACCAGGCGCCGAGGCCCGGCGGGTAGACGCGCGGCAGGAGGGCGAGGAGCGCGAGCATCGCGGCGTGGAAGAGGGCCGAGAGCCAGAGCGCCGGGACGGTGTCGAAGCGGGCGGGGATCGAGAAAAGACCCGCGCGGCGGTCGAAGTCGAGGTCCTGGAGGGCGTAGAGGACGTCGAAGCCGGCGACCCAGAGGAGGACGGCGCCGGCGAGCAGGAACGGCGTCGGCGCGACGTCGCCGCGCACCGCGATCCAGGCCCCGAGCGGCGCCCACGCGAGGGCGAGCCCGAGGATGAGGTGCGAGACCCAGGTGAAGCGCTTGGTGTAGGAGTAGCCGAAGAGGATCAGGAGCGCGAGCGGCGAGAGGGCGAGAGCCAGCGGGTTGAGCCGCCAGCCGGCGAGAACCAGGAGCGCGGCGCTCGCCACGACGAAGAGCAGCACGAACCCCGGCGTCAGCAGCCCGGCGGGGAGAGCGCGCGCGGCGGTGCGCGGGTTGGCGGCGTCGAGCGTCCGGTCGACGAGCCGGTTGAACCCCATCGCCGCGCTCCGCGCCCCGACCATCGCGACGACGATCCAGAAAACCGTCCGCCAGCTCGGCCACCCCTCGGCCGCCAGCAGCATCCCCAGGAAGGCGAAGGGCAGCGCGAAGAGGGTGTGCTCGAACTTGATCATCTCGAGCACGGTGCGGAGGCGAAACACGGTCGAATGCGGCCTGCTGGCAACCACGGACAGGAAGCTCACGCTCCGTGAGTCTAAGGGCGTCACGGCACGAGGAACCACGACGGAGCCCAACGGGCACTTTCCTAAACACAGTGTAAGATGCGGAAGTCTTCGCAGCCGGGGCCGATGGGGGAGCAAGGGGCGCTGGACATGGCGAGGGTGCGAACAGGGTGGACGCGCAGGCTCGGCTGGGCCGTCGCGTGGTCGACCGCGGCGGCCTGCGCTAGCGTTCCGCCGCCAGGCGAGGTCCAGGAGACCAGCGGCAGGCTCACCTCCTTGCGGGTGCAGGACCTGGCCCCTCCCGAAGTCCTCTTCCAGCTCGATAGCGAGCCCGACAAGCTCTTCGCTTTCGACCTCGGCACCGGCCGGCATCGGGCCGCGCGCCAGGGGATGCTCGACCTGCTGAGCGACGCCCTCGGCGACGACGCGCCGGTGACGATCGGCTACACGATCGTGCCCGGCCGTCCAGAGGGCGTCGTCGTTCGGGCGTCGCTGGCGCGACGGCCCGAGACGCCCGATACGGTCCGCGTCGTCGAGCTTCCGCAGCTCCCCAGGACGGCCGACGATCCCATCGTGCAAGGGATCAGGCTCGATCCCGCGGCGATCCTGGCGCAATTCCCCGACCCTCCGCCCGAGTTCGCCGACAAGGGCGCTCACGAGCTCTTGGAGGAGACCGTGTGGACCGTCGTCGAGGAGAGCGAGCTCGGCCCCGGCCAGACGCGGGAGGAGACCGTGTCCTTTGCCGAGCCGGTGCTGCTGCAGGCGCGGGCGAGCTGGTTCGGCTCCCCGGGGCCGCTGGAGATGGCCGCGACCAAGGACGGGACGCCCTTGGGGACCGGGAAGGCGCATCTCTCCCCGCCGGACCGCGGCACCCTCACCCTCGAGGTCCAGGTCCACGCCGCCGGCAGCGCGACCGTGTCGATCGTCAACCGGGGATCGTCCCCGGCGCGTGTCGGGATGGTCATCGGCCTCCTGCCGCTCTCTCACCTGCCGCCGTAGACATGGACCACGCGCGAACGGGGGCCTGCGCCGTGTCGTCCTGCAGCAGGGCGCGTCTCGTGGCCATCGTCCTGACGGCGGCCGTCGCCGCCGCGTCCGCCGGCCCGACACCCGCGCACGCGCAGCCGACCGTCCTCGATTTCGAGGACCTCCCCGACAGCACGACCGTCACCACCCAGTACGGCGACCGCGGCGTCCTCCTGTTCTCGGCCTTCCTCGACGAGGACCTGGCCGCACGCTCTCCGAACCGGGTCCTGCGCGTCGACAACCCGATCCACGAGTTCGCCCCGGGCCCCTTCGTCATCGAGTTCACCAGCGGGCAGGCGCGGGTCCGGCTCTTCGCCGGCATCAGCGGCGACATCGTCGCGAGCGATCCGGTCGACGGCACGCTGCGCGCCTACGACGGGAGCGGCGGCCTGATCGCCCAGGACGGCCCCAAGCCGGTGGCGATCAGCTCGTTCACCACGCTGTTCGAGGTGGCGACCGCGACCCCGTCGATCCGGCGTCTCGAGCTGGAGATCGGGACCACCGCGTTCGAGGCCATCGACGACTTCGAGTTCGAAGGCGAGGCGCCGCCGCCGCCGCCGACCGCGGCGCCGGTGGTGGAGATCACTACCCCCGCCGACGGCGCCGAGCTCGACGGCTCGCCGATCACGGTCGCGGGGACGGTCACCGGCGAGGCGCTCTTCCCCACCGCCGTCCTGACGATGGAGGTGGGGCGGCCACCCGATTCCACGGCGCCGCCGCTGACCGCCGCGATGTCCTTGACGGGCTCCGGCTCGACGCGCGGCTTCACCCTCGAGATCGGGCTCGGGGTCGGACCGCACGTGATCACGGTCGAGGCCGAGAACACGGCCCACCTGGAGGGTGCGGACACGGTGCGCTTGACCAACCTGCCGCAGGCGATCCGCCAGCGCTTCGCCAGCGACGGCGGCGCCGCCACCTTCGGCACGCTGCGCTACGGCGGGACCGCGGCCGGTTGCGTCATGGCGGTCTACGACCTGGGCGCCATCGCCGCCGTCGGGACGCAAACGTTCGTCGTCCGCGGCGGGATCTTCGACAAGTGGTTCACCCTCCGCGACCCCGGTGCCGCGCTGGCCCGGCTCGGCTGTCCCACCGGCGAGGAGCGCGCCGCCCTGGGCGGCGCGCGGGCTCAGGACTTCACCGGCGGGCGGATCTACGCCGGGCTGCCCACGGGCGCCCACTTCGTCCCCGCGGTCTTCGTCAACGCGATCGACCAACTGGGAGGCGAGGAGGGCACCGGCGTGCCGATCATGGACCCCACCGACTCGATCGGCGTCATGGAGACCTGGCTGTTCCAGCGCTTCGACCGGCCCGACCAACCCCACCTCCTCCCCTCCACCCTCGAGATCCGGGGGAGCCCGCCGGTCCTGTCGGTGGAGCGGCAGGGAGGCGACCTGAAGGATCTCTTCCTCGAAGACTCCAATGAAATCGCCTTCCCCAGGGTGCCGACCCTGTGGCTCCAGTTCCCTTGCGAAGGGCTCCTGGGCCCGTGCCCGGTGACCCCGCCGTCCTCCGGCCCGCCGATCGAGGACGCGGGGGACCGCTTCTGCGACGGGACGACCTATCCCTGGGGCCCGCCGGAATGGCAGGCCATCGAGGGGGACCACGTGCTCACGCCGCTCCTGGGCATCGTCCGGAGCTCCCACAAGGCGGGGCAGGACAACCCCCTCACTCACGAGCACTTCTCGGGGCCCGAGGACCTGTTCGCCTCGGACTGGAACGTGGGGGTCCGGCCCCTCCACCCGTTCCGCAACCTCGTCGCCGAGAACACCTACGTCGAGGTGGAGTTCGAGGTCTACTTCGCCAACCCCTTCTTCGTCCAGTTCGACGAGCCGTTCAAGAACGACCTCTACTTCGCCGGCGGCCGCCTGATCATCGACTGCGGTCACACGCCCTACCGGTCCGAGATCCATCCGCCGTTCGTCACGGCCCACATGCGGACCGGAACTCTGTTCGGCAGGCCGGCCACCGAGGCCACGATCTGGGTCAACGGCTTCTACACCGGCGACCCGGTGGCGTTCGACATCTTCCCGCCGCCGCGGCCCTCGCCCGATTCCTTCCTGACGATCACCAAGCCGATCGACGAACACGCCGAGTTCAACGTCGACTCCACGTTCTCGTTCCAACAGGATCACGTGCGGGTGGCCTTCAGCGCCTCGCCGCGACGGGTCGAGGTGACCGGCGCCGGCGAGATGAAGTGGGAGTCCCGCCGCGCCTACACCGGCCGCTGGTACGTGGGCTGGAGCCCGGAGTAGCGGGTTTCGCGCGCCTCACCGTCGTGACCGTCAGGAGATGGGAGCAGAACGGCAGGGAGGCCATGGGTCCCCAGGATAGGACGCAGCGGCCCTGGAAATCTCCCGGCCGGCGGGGCGAATTCTCCGGGCGATAGCCCCTGCGCTCCGGCGGCGACGTCCTCCTCGAGCTGCCGCACCGCGCCGGCCGCCCAGCCCTCGGCCCCGACGCCCTCGAAGCTGACGTTGGTGAAGACCGCGAAGCGCGCGGGAGCGGTCCGGGCGACGTTGGCCATCGCCCGCCGCAGATACTCGCCGGCCTGGACGTCGAAGTCGCGGCTGCCGTCGCCGCGCTCGATCTCGCGGAAGCCGCGGCCGCTGAGGTTGACCATCACCGCCATGCCCATCTCGTCCATCGCCGCCAGCAGCGGCCGCAGGTCCTGCTCGGGCATGTCCGGCTGGTGGCTGTGCACGTCGACGAACGGATAGCGCGCCCGCGCCACCGGACGGCCGGGCACGACCAGGGTCGAAGGGGGGTCGTACTGGTCGAAGCGCGGCATCGCCGCGAGCGGATCGAGCTCCGCGCCCTGCGCGCCGGCGGTGCGGCCGGGCGGAGCCAGGAGCAGCGCCGCGGCGACGACGGCGGCCGCCGCCCGCTCAGCCGCGGCGCAGTCTCTGGAGCTGCTCACCGCCGCCGGCGCCTTCTCGCGCCGGCTCACCGCGCCGCCGCCGCCTGGCGCTGCGCGAAGCGGCTCGGGCCGGCGGAGGCGGTCACCAGCTCGAGGAAGTCGGCGAGGTAGCGCGGGCGCCGCGCGCCGACACGGGTGGCGGCGGACCACTGGCGGCGCATGCCGCGCTCGCCGAGCGGCACGCCGACGACCGTGCCGCGGCGCAGCTCCTCGCCCACCGCCCAGCGCGGCAGGGGGCCCACCCCGAGGCCCGCGCGGATCATCGACACGATCGCCTCGGTGAGCTGCACCTGCGCCAGCGCCTGCGGCTCGACGCCGGCGAGGAACTGCTGGTAGAAGTTGCTGGTCGCCGGCGGCGAGTAGAGCAGCAGCCGCTCGCGCGCGAGGTCGCGGGGGCGGACGTAGGGCCGCCCGGCCAGCCGGTGGCCGGGGGCGACGAG
>DASUNQ010000092.1:0-2330 GCA_036277075.1 Thermoanaerobaculia bacterium | reverse complement strand
GGCCGCCCTCCTCGCCGCGATCGGCTGCGCCGCCGCCCTCTGGACCGGCCGCGCGACCTCCGACCGGCGGCTCGGCGAGCTCCGGCGCATCGCCGCCGAAGGGCGCGCCTATCTCGCGCTCGGCCCCGGCGACTTCCTCCGCCGCCCCCTGGACCATCCGGCCTCCTTCCCCGAGCTGCGCTGGATCAAGGAGGAGCACCTCCGCGGCCCGCGCGGCGCCGGCTGGTTCTACGACGACCTGTTCCTCTGCCGCCGCGGCTCCGAGATCCGGCGCCTCTGGGAGTACGATCCCGTCCGCGGGCGGGTGGCGGAGGCGACGGGGCGCCTGCCGGCGCTCCGCGCCCGCTCCTGTGGCGGCGCCCGGCGGGCGGCGCCGCTCGCCGCCGCCTTCGAGCGCTCCGGCAGCGCCCTCCACTGGGAGCTCGGCCCCCACCGCGGCGGGCGCTGGTCGTTCGTGCTCGGCGACGGCGTGACCGCCTTCGAGGTGCCGCGCGACGGCGGCTTCGTGCTCCGCGGCGCGGCGCCGGTGGCGCTGCGGGTGCGCTACGACGACCCCGCCGGCTGGACGACCTACTCGCCGGAGCTGCGGATCGACCTGGCGCGGCCGGGACGCCGCCGCTGGGCACGGAGGTGAGCGTGGACTGGCGCTTGAACGCGGACCCCGAGGCGCTCCACCAGAAGTACGTGACGGCGCGGCCGTTCCCGCACATCGTGCTCGACGGGCTCTTCCCCGACGCCCTCCTCGGCGAGCTGCTCGCCGAGTTCCCGCGCCCCGGCGAGATCCCCTGGCAGCACTTCGACAGCCCGACGGAGAAGAAGCTCGGCTATACCTACGGCGCGCGCCTCGGGCCGCGCCTGCAGGCGTTCCTCTGGGAGATGAGCGCGCCGCCGGTGCTACAGTTCCTGCAGGCGCTGACCGGCATCGAGGGTCTCATCCCCGATCCCTACTTCGGCGGCGCCGGCCCCCACCAGATCGAGCCCGGCGGCTTCCTCAAGATCCACGCCGACTTCAACTGGCACCCGCTGCTCAAGCTCGACCGGCGCCTCAACCTGATCGTCTACCTCAACCGCGACTGGCGCGAGGAGTACGGCGGCGAGATCGAGCTCTGGGACCGGGAGATGACCCGCTGCGAGCGCAAGGTGCTGCCGGTCTGGAACCGGACGATCGTCTTCAGCACCACCGACTTCTCCTACCACGGGCACCCGGCGCCGCTGGCCTGCCCGCCGGGGATGACGCGCAAGTCGGTGTCCTTCTACTACTACTCGAACGGGCGGCCCGAGCAGGAGCGCTCGGCGCCGCACGACACCCTGTTCCGCAAGACGCACCAGGAGGAGTGGTAGCTCAGCCTTCGACGACGACGTAGAAGCCCTTCGTCGCCAGGCTCTCGCGGTCGATCTCGAAGGGGCTGGCCAGCCGCGAGAACCGCTCCGGCAGCTCCGTCCTCTGCGGGTGCAGCGTGAAGCGCTCGAGCCCCGCCCGCCGCAGCCAGTCCTCGAGCGTGCGGCGGGTGAAGAAGCGGTAGTGGGTGTAGCAGAGCAGGCCGATGGGCAGGTAGTCCCAGCGGCCGGCGAGGAGGTCCTCGGCCACCGCCCAGTGGCCGACGTTGGGGACCGAGAGCACGGCGCGGCCGCCGGGAGCGAGGAGGCGCGGGAGGCGGGCGAGGAAGGCCTCGCTCTCGACCAGGTGCTCGACGAGCTCGAGCGCGAGGACGACGTCGAACGTCCCGTCGATCTCCAGCTCCTCGACGTCCCCCTGGACGACGCGATCGAGATGCCGCGCCGCCTCGCGCGCGGCGAGCGGGTTCAGCTCGACCCCGGTGACGCGGCAGCCGAGGCGCTCCTGGAGGAGTCGGCCGGTGACGCCGCGGCCGCACCCCACCTCCAGCACCTCGCGGGCGCCGGCGGGGACGAACGGCAGGACGTCGGCGCGCACCTCGCCGTAATAGTCGATGAACTCGTGGCAGAGACCGGCGCGCGCGGCATCGCGGGCGTCACCGGCCAGGAGCGTCGCGGGGTCGCCGGCCGCCCGCTCCCAGCGCTCCCGGGAGACGAGGGCGACCGGCGGCGGTGGTGCGGTCGCGGCCGGCGGCGGCACGTCGCCGGCGAGGAAGAGCCGCTCCAACCGCTCGTAGCCGCGCAAGGTGTAGATCGGATCGCCGCCGGCGAGCCGCGTCTCGGACAGGCGAGAGGGACGGACTTCCGGGGCTCCGGCGGCGAGCGCCGCGCCCATGGCGCCGAGGGTGCGCCGGCCGATCAGCACGTTGGCCCCCCCCACCAGGAGGACGGCGTCGAAGCGGCCCGCGGGCCGCGGCGGAGAGGGCGCGCCGGCG
>DASUNQ010000091.1:0-2453 GCA_036277075.1 Thermoanaerobaculia bacterium | reverse complement strand
GCGAGCAGGTCGAGCGCGTCGGGCAGCGCCGCGACCAGGCGGCGGCCCCGGCGGCGCGCCTCGCGCTCGAGCAGGGCGTCGGGAAGGAGGAACCCCGCTCCGGGCATCGCGACCGCGACCAGCAGACCGGTCCGCCCGGGCGCCGCGGGAGCGGCGGCGAGGGCGAGGAGCGCTCCGCCGGCCGCCCCGGCGAGCTTCGCCAGGAGGACCGCGCCGAGCGGGAGTCGCTCACCGAGGCCCGAGCGCCGCAGGCGCTCGGGCAGGCCGAGGCGCAGCGCGGCGCCGGCGGAGCGGCGCGAGAGGGCAAGTGGAAGCGCTGACAGGCCCGAGGTCGCTCGAGCGCCTGCCAGCTCGCGGACAGCGGCGAAGCCGAGCAGGACCGCCAGCGCCGCGAGGGCGCCCGCCGCGCTCACTCGACCACC
The DNA here is from genome assembly GCA_036277075.1 of Thermoanaerobaculia bacterium. Taxonomy (GTDB): domain Bacteria; phylum Acidobacteriota; class Thermoanaerobaculia; order Multivoradales; family UBA5704; genus DASUNQ01. Next base: position 2,031 of record DASUNQ010000091.1, on the reverse strand, counting down.
CGGGCGAAGCGCCCGATCGCGACGAATCCCGCCACCTGCAGCGCGGCGGCGAGGACGAGCAGGACCGCTGAGGCCGGCGAGCCGAGCAGCTCGGCGAGGAACCCGGGCTGGACCAGCTCGGCGAAGAGAGCGCCACCGCTCGGCATCGCGACGACGAGGAGCCCGGTGAACCGGGCCTGGGCGGTGGCCGAGCGGGCGTCCTCGGCGACCCGGTCGCGTTCGGCCGCGCCGGCGGCGAAGCGGCGCAGCAGCCCGGCCAGGTCGCCGCCGGCGAGGCGCTGGCTGAGCAGGGCGGCGGCGAAGGCGTCGACCCGCTGCGAGCGCATCCGGCGCCGCCACGCGGCGACCGTCTCCACCGTCCCGGCCCCGAGGTCGAGCTCGGCGCCGAGCCGGCCCAGCTCCGCCGCCGGCGGCCCGTCGAGGGAGGCGGCGGCGGTGCCGAGCGAGGCCCGCAGCGAGCGCCCGGCCCCGAGCGAGTCGGCGATCGCGATGGCGAGCGCCGGCAGCGAGCGCTCGACGGCGACCCTGTAGCGCCGGCGCCGGCTGGAGATCGCCCAGGCGGCAAGCGCCGGCCCGACCGTCGAGAGCGGCAGGGCGATCAGCAGCCCGCCGAGCAGCCAGCCGCCGAAGACAGCCGCGGCCCCGGCGAGGACGGCAATTCGCCGTCGCTCGACGATCGACGGCGCGTATCCCTCGCTGCCCGCCCGCCGCAGCGGCTCGAGCGCCGCCCGCATCCAGCTCGCCGCCGCCGGGCTGGCGCCGACCGCCTCGCGCACTCCGACCGCCCCGAGGCCGCCCGCCGCAGCGGCGAAGAGGATCGCAAGCAGCCCCGGCCCACCGTTCACGCGCCCACCTCGGCGATCTCGCTCACCCGCCGCGACCCGTCGGGCCGGCGCTCGAGGTGGACGACGAGGTCGAGGCCCCGCCGCACCTGCTCCGCCACCGCCACGTGCGGCAGCCCGACCCCCGCCATCAGCGCCAGCGTCTCGAGCCGGCCGAGAGCGTCGGCCGGGGAGTTGGCGTGGACGGTGGAGAGAGCGCCGTCGTGGCCGGTGTTGAGCGCGGTCAGCAGGTCGAGCGCCTCCGGTCCCCTGACCTCGCCGATCACGATCCGGTCCGGCCGCATCCGCAGGGCGTTGCGGAGCAGCTCGCGGATCGTCACCTCGCCGGCCCCCTCGATCCCCGCCGGGCGGCTCTCCAGCCGGACCACGTGGGAGCGCTGCAGGCGCAGCTCCGCGGCGTCCTCGATCGTCACCACCCGCTCGCCGGGCGCGATGAAGCTGGAGAGCGCGTTCAGCATCGTCGTCTTGCCCGACCCGGTGCCGCCGCTGACCAGGACGCTGCGACGGCCCCGCACCGCGTCGCGGAGCAGGTCTCGCTGGGACGGGCTCAGCGTCCCCAGCTCGACCAGCTCCGCCGGGCCCGGCCGCCGCGCGCCGAAGCGCCGGATCGAGAGCACCGGCCCGTCGACGGCGAGGGGCGGGATAACCACGTTGACCCGCGAGCCGTCGGCGAGCCGGGCGTCGACCATCGGGCTGAGCTCGTCCACCCGCCGCCCGAGCGGGGCGAGGATGCGCTCGATCGCGTTCCGCAGCTCCTCCTCGTCGGCGAACCGGACCGCGGTTGCCTCCAGCACGCCGCGCCGCTCGACGTACACCAGGTCCGGGCCATTGACCATCACCTCCTCCACCTCCGGGTCGGCGAGCAGGTCCTCGAGCGGCCCAAGGCCGACGCTGTCGCGGAGGATCCGGGCGACCACCGCCTCGCGATCCTTGCGACTGAGCACGGCGGCCTCCTGCTCTATGAGCGCCCGAGCTGCGTCGCCCAGCTCCTCGCTCGCGCCCCCCGATGGCGCCGCCGCCCGGCGGCGCTCGACCAGTCGCCCGCGCATCGCCTCCGCCAGCTCGGCCACATGCCGCTCGCGGACGCTCATCCCCTGCCCCCCGCCGGCAGGATCGTGACCTGGCGGGCGAAGCTCTGGGCGGCGATCAGGCGCAGGGCCTGGGCCCGGGTGAGACCGAGGGTGGCCTC
>DASUNQ010000090.1:0-7582 GCA_036277075.1 Thermoanaerobaculia bacterium | reverse complement strand
GAGGGCGACGGGGCCGACTTCGCGCGCCGCCGCCGGCAGGTGGAGGACGCCTTCGGCTACGCCCAGGCGCTGGTGCGCGGCACGGTCGATCACCGCGAGGAGATCGACACCCTGATCCGCGCCCAGGCCGACCACTGGCGGCTGGAGCGGATGCCCGCCGTGGACCGCAACATCCTGCGGCTGGCGGTCTACGAGATGCTGTTCGAGAAGGACATCCCCAAGCTCGTGGTGCTCGACGAGGCCATCGAGCTGGCGAAGAAGTTCGGCTCCGAGCAGTCCGGCCGCTTCGTCAACGGCCTCCTCGACGGGTTGCTCAAACAGCACACCTTCCCCGGCACCCTCAAATGAACGCCAACGACCACAAGAACGACCAGAAGTACGACCACAAGGCGGTCGAGGCCAAATGGCAGGAGCGCTGGGAGAAGCAGCGCGTGGCCGAGGTCGACCTCCGCCACGCGCAGCGCAAGTTCTACATGCTCAACATGTTCCCCTACCCGTCCGGGGACCGGCTGCACGTGGGCCACGGCCGCAACTACATCCTCGGCGACGCCCTCTTCCGTTACCTGCGGATGCAGGGGCGGCGGGTGCTCAACCCGATGGGCTGGGACGCCTTCGGGCTGCCGGCCGAGAACGCCGCCATCCAGCGCGGCGTCCATCCGAGCGACTGGACCTTCAACAACATCAAGGTGATGAAGGAGCAGTTCCGGCGCTGGGGGATCCTCTACGACTGGTCGAAGGAGATCGCCTCCTGCGTGCCGGAGTACTACCGCTGGAACCAGTGGCTCTTCCTGCGCCTCCTGGAGAAGGGGCTGGCCTACAAGAAGAAGGCGCCGGTCAACTGGTGTCCGAGCTGCCAGACGGTGCTTGCCAACGAGCAGGTCGAGGAGGGGCACTGCGAGCGCTGCGGCACGGCGGTGGTGCAGAAGGACCTCGAGCAGTGGTTCTACCGCATCACCGACTACGCCGAGCGGCTGCTTTCCGGGCTGGACGCCCTGCCCGGCTGGCCGGAGAAGGTCAAGGTCATGCAGCGCAACTGGATCGGCCGCTCGGAGGGGGCGGAGATCGACTTCCCGCTGCCGGCGCTGAAGAAGAAGAAGGTGACCGTCTTCACCACCCGCCCCGACACCCTTCACGGCGCCACCTTCCTGGTCCTCGCCCCCGAGCACCCGGCGACCGCCGAGCTGGTGGCGCGCCACCCCGAGCGCGAGGCGCTCGAGCGTTGGATCGAGCAGGTGCGCAACACGCCGCGCATCCAGCGCGAGGGGGAGGACACGCCGAAGGAGGGGCGGCACCTCGGGGCGAAGGCGCGCAATCCGGCGACCGGCGAGCAGATCCCGGTCTGGACCGCCAACTACGTCCTGCCCGATTACGGCACCGGCGCGATCATGGGCGTGCCGGCGCACGACGAGCGGGACTTCGCCTTCGCCCGCCAGGAGGGGTTGGCGGTCCGGCTCGTCTACCACCGCGCGGAAGGCGAGAGCGCCGAGGCGCTGACCGAGGCGGTGCCGCACGAGGGGACGATCCGCGACGCCCCGCCCTTCGACGGCCTGGCGCCCGGCGCCGAGACGATCCGCCGCTTCGTGGAGTGGATCGAGGAGAAGGGGTGGGGCCGCGCCAAGGTCCGGTACCGGCTGCGCGACTGGCTGATCTCGCGCCAGCGCTACTGGGGGACGCCGATCCCGGTGCTCTACTGCGAGCGCTGCGGCATGGTGCCGGTGCCCGACGACCAGCTCCCGGTGAGCCTGCCCTACGACGTCGAGCTCACCGGCCGCGAGGGCAACCCGCTGTCGCGCTCGCGGGCCTTCGTCGAGGCCACCTGCCCGCGCTGCGGCAAGCCGGCGCGGCGCGAGACCGACACGATGGACACCTTCGTCGACAGCTCCTGGTACTACCTGCGCTACCTCTCGCCCAAGGACGACACGCGGATGTTCTCGACCGAGCTCGCCGACCGCTGGGCGCCGGTCGACCAGTACATCGGCGGCGTCGAGCACGCGATCCTCCACCTGCTCTACGCCCGCTTCGTCTGCAAGGTGCTGCACGACTTCGGCATGGTCGCTTTCGAGGAGCCCTTCACCAACCTGTTCAACCAGGGGATGATCACCCGCTACGCCGAGAAGAGCGGGCGGGTGGAGAAGATGTCGAAGTCGCGCGGCAACACCGTCTCGCCGGACGAGCTGATCGAGCGCTTCGGCGCCGACACAGAGCGCGTCTACACCCTCTTCATCGGCCCGCCGGAGAAGGAGGCGGAGTGGAGCGACGAGGCGGTGGCCGGCGCCTACCGCTTCCTGACCCGGCTCTGGCGCATCGCCGAGAAGCTGGACGAGGCGCCGCCCAACGCCCCGTCGGACCGCGAGCTCGAGCGGCAGCGGCACGCCACCGTCCAGCGGGTGACCCACTCCCTCGACCGCTTCTCGTTCAACACCGCGGTGGCGGCGCTGATGGAGCTGTCGAACGCGCTGGCGCGGGCGCTCGAGGAGCAGCGCGCCTCGCGGCTGGTCTGCGAGGAGACCTTCGACACCCTGCTCCAGCTCCTGCACCCGATGGCGCCCCACCTCACCGAGGAGCTGTGGGAGCGGCGCGGGCACGTCGAGAACCTGCTCGACACCGAGTGGCCGACCTACGACGAGGCCAAGATCCGGCGGGCGCGGATCACGCTCGTGGTGCAGGTGGACGGCAAGCTGCGCGACCGGGTGGAGGTGCCGGCCGACGCCGACGAGGGGGAGGTGCGGGCGGCGGCGCTGTCGAGCGACAAGGTGCGCGAGCACCTGAGCGGCCGCGAGCTGGCCAAGGCGGTCGTGGTGCCGGGGCGGCTGGTGAACCTGGTGACGCGGAGGACGGCGTGAAGGGGCGGGCGGGAAACGCCGCGCTCCTCCTCGCCGCGCTGGCGCTCGCCGGCTGCGGCTACGCCCTCGTCGGCCGCGGCGTCAACCTCCCCGAAGACGTGCGCGAGGTCTACATCCGCCCGCTCGACAACCGCACCCCGCGCTCGCAGGTCGAGCAGTTCCTCACCCGCGCCATCGCCGAGGAGCTGGTGACCCGCCGCCGCTTCGCGGTCGTCGGCAGCGCCGAGGGGGCGGACGCCGAGCTGTCCGGCGCGGTGGTCGGCTTCTCGGCCACGCCGGTCTCCTTCGACGACACCGGCCGCGCCACCGAGTACGAGATCTCGATCGTCGCCCAGATGAGCTTCAAGCGCGTCGGCGACGAGGCGGTGCTGTGGAGCAACGACCGCTACGTCTTCCGCCAGAGCTACCCGGTGGACGTCTCGGAGAGCGGCTTCTTCGACCGCGAGGACCAGGCCATCGAGGAGGCCGCCGAGCGCTTCGCCGAGACCATGGTCAGCGACCTGCTGGAAGGGTTCTGAGCCAGGTAGGAGTATCGGGCGCGACGAAGCGGAGACCGCCGGCGAAGATCTCCGACCGGATCTCTTCGTACATCTGCGGCTGCCGATCCTTGACGCGGATCAAGACCTCGGCGAGGTTGACGGTGCTCATCCGGAGCTCCGCTGCATGCTCGCGCAGCTTTTCGGCGGCCCATTGGGCGTGCGGCTCGGCGAAGAAGATCGCGAGCAGGATCGAGGTGTCTACGACCACCTCAGCTCCAGAGGTCGTCGTCGGAGCGGAAACGCGGGTTGGGGTTTTCGGGCGCTTTGCGACCGAGTCCGAGCCAGGAGGAAAAGTCGGGTGTCGGCCGGCCACGCCGCTCCCGCTCGACGGCTTCCATCACTGCGACCCTCACCGCATCGGACTTCGTCCGGATGCGGCGCAGACGCATGAGCTCGTCGATGGCTTTCTCGAACTCGGGGGTGAGGTGGAGATTGAACTGGGGCATCGCGCCGCTCCTATGTACAGATGCTATACAGATCTCCGGAACGGAGCAAGGCCGATCCTCCGTGCGAAGAGCGCGGGAAAACGCGTACTCGCTCGAGGAGGGAACTTAGCCCTGGAGGCGCGCCACGCGCTTGGCGAGGCGGGACTTGGTGCGGGAGGCGGTGTTGGCGTGGATGATCCGCTTCTGGGCGGTGGCGTCGATGAGGCCCAGGATGCCGGAGAGCATCTGCTTGGCGGCCCCGGCGTCGCCGCTCTCGACCGCGGCCTGCAGGCGCTTCACCGCGGTGCGCATGCGGGAGCGCTGGCTCTTGTTGCGCGCCCGCGCCTTCTCGTTCTGGCGGTGGCGCTTCTCGGCGGACTTGGTGTTGGCCATGGTGTCGTGCCTACAAAAGAAACGCCGCACCGTTCGGCCGGTGCGACGCGGAAGCTCTTATAGCACGGGCGTTTAGCCCGCGTCAAGCTCGCGCAGGCGCTGGCGGGCGAGGTTCGCCTCGTCGCTCGCCGGGTACTGCCGCACCACCTCGCGCAGCCGCGAGACGCCCTGCGAGCGCTCGCCGAGCGCCAGGTGGGCGTACCCCTTCTTGAGCAGCGCGCTCGCCACCTTGTCGCTGCGCGGGTAGCGCTCCATGACCTCGTCGTACTGGTCGATCGCCTGGCGGTACTTCTCCTGGCGGTAGAAGACCTCGCCGATCCAGTAGGTCGCGTTGTCGGCCAGGTCGGTGGCGGGGAACTGCGCCAGGTACTCCTGGAAGCTGCGCGCCGCGAGGTCGTAGTTGCCCTTGAGGTAGTCGTTGTAGGCGGCGTTGTAGAGCGCCCGCGGGTCGCCGCCGCCGCCCCCCGGCGCGCCGCCCGACGGCGGGGCGCCACCGCTCTCGCCCGGCGTGCCTTCCGTCCCTTCCGTGCCCGCCGGCGGCGGCGCGCTGCGGAAGCTCTGCAGCGCCTGGTTGGTCGCCGCGATCTGCTGCGAGACCTGCTCCAGGCGGTAGTTGGTCTCCTCGAGCTTGGCCTGGAGCTGCTCGATCTGGCTGCCCAGCTCCGAGAGGCGGACCTGCATGTCGGCCTCCGACTTGAGCAGGTTCTCCATCTGCTGGCCGACCTCCGCCTCGAGGTCGGCGACCTCCTGCTTGCTCGGGGCCTGGCGCTGGAGCTGGAGGAGCTGGTTCTGGACCTCGCCGATGCGGGCGCCTAGGTCCTCGATGTCGCGGGGCGTGACGCAGCCGGCGGCGACGAGCGCCGCCGCCAGCAGGGTCGGCAGGGCGAGCGGGCGGCGGCGCACCGGCGGGGCCTCAGCCGACGTTCGAGCGGCCGGTGACCACCATGTGGGCGCGGCGGTTCTGCGACCAGCAGCTCTCGCCGCTCTCGCTGCACGCGGGGCGCTCCTCGCCGTAGCTGATCGTGCGCATCCGGCCATCGGCGACGCCGAGCGAGGACAGGTAGTCGCGGGCGGCGTAGGCCCGCCGCTCGCCGAGCGCGAGGTTGTACTCGTTGGTGCCGCGCTCGTCGCAGTGGCCCTCGATGGTGAGGCTGAACTGCGGCTGGCCGCGCAGCAGGTCGGCGTTGCGCGCCAGCTTCTCGCGCGCCTCGTCCGAGAGCCCGGCCTCGTCGTAGTTGAAGAAGATGTCGGGCGAGAAGCCGCGCCGCGCCAGCTCCTCGTTGACCGCCTGCAGGTCGCCGGAGAGGAGCAGGTCCTCCTCGGTGTCGTCGGCGGTCGCCACGGCCGGCTCCTCGATCTCGGTGGCGGTGTCGGTCGTGGGGGCGACGCTCTCGGTCTCCACGTCCAGCGTCGCGTCAGTGGTCTGGGGCTTCTTCTTGGGACAGCCGTAGAGCACCGCCAGCAGCATCGGCGCCACTACCCACACCAGAAGCTTGCGATTCATCGCGCTCTCCTCGTCGTCTGCGGCCCCCCGCGGGCCGGCCTCAATCTAGCAGAAGGTCACTTCCGCGACCACTCCGCCATGTCGTTGTTGCCCTCGCGGGTGAGCTGGCGGAGGTTGCCACCCCCCGCCGTGTCGAGGACGTAGATCTGTTTGCGCCCGCCGCGGCGGGAGGTGAAGGCGATCTTGCGGCCGTCGGGAGAGAAGGTGGGGGACTCGTTCTCCCCCGCCCCGGAGGTCAGCACCCGGCTCTCCAGGGTCGCCAGGTCGAGGACGGCGATCTGGAAGCGGCCGCCGCGGCGCGAGGTGTAGGCGATGCGGTCGCCGTCCGGGCTCCAGGCGGCGCCGTCGTTGTAGTCCCCCGCGAAGGTCAGCCGGCGCTGGTCGGAGCCGTCGGCCCCCATCAGGTAGAGGTGCGGCTTGCCGCCGCGGCTCGAGGTGAAGACGATCTCCCCCCCCTTGGGGCTCCAGGCGGGGTTGGTGTCGATGGCGTTCGAGTGGGTGAGCCGGCGCAGGCTGCTGCCGTCGCGGGCGGCGGAGAAGATCTCGATGTTGCCGCCGAGCGAGCGGGCGAAGGCGACGCGGCCGCCGTCCGGCGAGAAGGTCGGCGTGATGTTGAGCGAGCCGGAGGTGACGACGCCGCGCTTCCGGCCGGTCGCCAGCTCGACGTAGTAGATCGCCGGCGGGCCCTTGAAGAAGGAGGTGTAGGCGAGGCCGGCGCCGCTCGCCTCCCACGCCGGCGACATCGAGGTCGACTTGTGGCCGGTGAGGCGGCGCGGCCCGCTGCCGTCCCAGTCCATGACCCAGATCTCCTTGTGGCCGGTGCGGTCGGAGGTGAAGGCGATCGAGGAGAGGCCGATGCCGCGGCCGCCGGTCAGGTAGCGGATCACCTCGTCGGCGAAGGTGTGGCCGATGCGGCGGGCGACCGCGAAGCTGCCGCGGTAGCGCTTGGCGAGGATCCCCTGGCCGCTCTGGAGGTCGAAGAGCCTCCCCTCGAAGACGATGCGCTCCCCTTCGGCGCGGATGTCGCCGAGCAGCAGGATCTCGTTGCCGAGGGCGCGGTACTGCTCGGCGTCGCGCGCCGGGTCGCCGGTGAGCCGCAGCACCCGGAAGTCGTCCGGCCCCTGGATCGCGAAGTAGCCGGAGACCTCGAGGTCGGCGCGCACCGTGGCCTCGAGCTCGCGGGCGGCCGCCGCGGCGGCGCCGGAGAGTCCGGCGGCGCGGAAGGCCGGGACCGCGAGGCGGATGAGCGGCCGCTGCCGCGTCGGGTCGAGGACGATCGTCACCCGGTCGTCCGGCTCCGGCGGCGCCGCCGGCGGCGGCTGCTGCGCGCCGGCCCACGGCAGCAGGGCGAGCGCGAGCGGGAGCAGGAGCAGGAGCAGGGCGGCGAGCGCGAGACGGCGTGGGAGCATCGGCACCTCGTCAGCGGACGATCAGGTTGACCCCCAGCGACTCCTTGCGGAAGCTCGCCGGCAGGCGCGGGAAGGGGGAGGCGTTCTGCACCGCGCGCAACGCCGCCAGGTCGAAGGCGTTCATGCCCGAAGACTTCGCCACCTCGAGCTCGCTGACCCGACCGTCGCGCTCGATGGTGAAGGCGATCATCGCCTCGACGCCGTCGCCCACGGCCGGGCGCTGCCACTGCGCCTCGATCAGCGACAGCAGCCGGTCGAGGTAGTAGCCGTAGGTGAAGTTCGGGTCGACGCCGACGATCTCCGAGCCGAAGGCGGTCGTCCCCGAGCGGCTGCCGCCGGGGGAGCCGCGGCGCTCGCCGCTCTCGCCGCTGCCGCGGGGAGCGCCCTCGTCGCCGGGGGGGCCGGCCGGGGGCCGGCGGGCCGGCTGCTCCTCGTCGGGCTCGCGGGCGGGGCGGTCGCGCGCCGGGCG
>DASUNQ010000089.1:0-8884 GCA_036277075.1 Thermoanaerobaculia bacterium | reverse complement strand
CGCCGCGGAACTGCTTGACCGCCACCGCCAGAGGCCCGGCCGCGGTTTCGAGCGCCGTCCGGTAGATGTAGTTGCGGCCCCAGTGCAGGGTCGCGTCGGCGGCGCCGGGGTCGGTCAGCCGGCGGACCGCGGCCTCGAGCTCCGCCGGCCGGAAGCGCGGCTCGAATTCGCCGCGGAAGCCCGCGATCGCGAAGCGCTCGACCTCGCGCGGGCCGCTCACGCGCGTTAGACCTCGAGGACGTCGAACCGCTCGTGGTGGAGCGAGGGGTCGCTCTGCAGCAGGATCGCCACCCCGAGCGAGCGCTCGATCTCGGCCAGAATCGCCCGCTCCTCCTCCTGCAGGGCGCGCGCGATCTCGGGATGGACGCGCAGCAGCAGCTCCACCTGCCCGGCGCGCCGCCGCTGCCGCAGGAGCTGCTTGCGCAGGTTCAAGCAGATCGTCGTCGTCGACTTGATCCGCCCGCGGCCGCCGCAGTAGGGGCAGGGCTGGCTCAAGAGCCGCTCGAGGTTGGCGCGGCTGCGCTTCCTGGTGATCTCGACCAGGCCGAACTCCGAGATGTTGAGCACCTTGTTCTTGGCGCGGTCCTTCCGCAGCTCGGCGCCGAGCGCGGCGAAGACCTCCTCGCGGTGCTCCTTCTCGATCATGTCGATCAGGTCGATGACGATGATCCCGCCGAGGTCGCGCAGGCGGATCTGGCGGACGATCTCCTGCACCGCCTCGAGGTTGGTCCGGAGGACCGTGTCCTCGAGCGTGCTCTGGCCGACGAAGCGGCCGGTGTTGACGTCGATCGCCACCAGCGCCTCGGTCGGGTTGATGACGATGTAGCCGCCGGACTTGAGCCACACCTTGCTCTTGAGCGCCGCCTCGATCTGCTCCTCGATGCCGAACTGCTCGAAGAGGGTCGCCTCCTGGCGGAAGAGCTTGACCTTGCCGACGAGGCCCGGCTGCACCAGGTCGAGGAACTCGACGATCCGCGCGTAGGTCTCCTCGCCGTCCACCCAGAGCACGCTGTAGTCCTGGTTGAGCAGGTCGCGGACGACGCGCAGCGCCAGGTCCACGTCCTGGTGCAGCAGGGTCGGCGCCGAGACCTTCGCCGCCCGCTGCCGCACCTTCTCCCAGAGGCGGACGAGGTAGTCGAGGTCGGTCGCGAACTCCTCCTTGCCGCGCCCCTCGCCGACGGTGCGGACGATGAGGCCGTCGCCGGCGACCGGCAGCTCGGCGAGGAGCGCCAGGAGCCGATCGCGCTCGGCCTCCTCCTCGATGCGGCGGGAGACCCCGAAGTGGCGGACCGTCGGCAGCAGGACGAGGTAGCGGCCGGGGAGGGTGACGTGGGTGCTGATCCGCGCCCCCTTGCCCGGCAGCGGGTCCTTGACCACCTGGACGATGATCTCCTGCCCCGGCTTGAGCAGGTCGTCGATCGAGGGCGCGCCGTGGTGGTGCGGCGCCGGCGGCTCGTCGGCGGGCTCCTCGCTCTCCAGCTCCTCCAGCGCGTCGACGTCGGGAGCGACGTCGCTGACGTAAAGGAAGGCGTCGCGCTCCAGGCCGATGTCGACGAAGGCCGCCTGCATCCCCGGCAGCACCCGCGTCACCCGCCCCTTGTAGATGTTGCCGACGCAGCCGCGGTGGCGGTGCCGCTCGACGAAGATCTCGGTCAGCCGGTCGCTCTCGAGCACCGCGATCCGCGTCTGGTGCGGATCGCTCTCGATGAGCATCTTGTCGGTCACGGGGCGAGCATGCTACACCGCAGCCTGAGTTGAACCGCCTGCTCGCTCCCTGGCTCGCCAGCGGCGCCTGCTGCGTCGTCGCCGTTGCGCCCGGTGCCGTCGAGCCGCCGCCGCGGGCGGCGGCCATGCCCGGCGAGGTCCGCGCCGCGGCGATCCGCGCGCACATGGAGTTCCTCGCCGACGATCTCCTGGAGGGGCGGGGGACGGCGACGCGGGGGCACGAGATCGCGGCGCGGTACGTCGCCGCGCAGCTCGCGGCGGCCGGGCTCGAGCCGGGCGCGGAGGGGCGGTGGCTCCAGCCGGTGCCGATGCGTCGCAGCACGCTCGGGCGGCGGCGAGCGGGGTCGAGGTCGTTCGCGAAGACGGGGCGCGGAGCCGGCTCCTCCTCGGGCAGGACTCCGTGATGGGCGGCGGCTTCGAGCGCTCCACCGACGTCGAAGCGCCGGTCGTCTTCGCCGGCTACGGCGTGACCGCGCCCGAGCTGCGCCACGACGATTACGCCGGCATCGACGCGCGGGGCAAGCCCCTCGACGGCGACGCGATCTATAACGGCGCGGTCGACAACGCCTCGGGCGTCGCCGCGCTGATCGAGATCGCCCGCGCCGCGCGGCGGCGGCGGCGGAAGAGCGGTTGGTGCCGGACCCCTTCCCCTCGCGGACGAGCTTCCTGTCGAGCGACCAAGCCGTCGCCCAGGCCGACGAGCGACCGCGCTGGAACCGCGGCAACTTCTACGGCGAGCGCTTCGCGTCTTTCCTGTCGCGGTAGAATGGCACTGCGGGAACACTCTCATGGACACACAGATCCCGGTCGTCCACAGCCACCCCGAGATCCTCGGCGGCACGCCGGTCTTCGTCGGCACGCGGGTGCCGCTCCGCAACCTCATCGACTACCTCGAGCACGGCCACAGCCTCGACGAGTTCCTCGATGCGTTCCCCTCCGTCTCTCGCGAGCAGGCAATCGCGGCCCTGGAGGCAGCCCACGAGGTGCTGAGCGCCGGTGCGCGTCCTGCTCGATGAGCAGCTCCCGCGTCAACTCGCCCGCGAGCTGAAAGACCACGAGGTCCGAACCGTCCAGCAACAGGGCTGGGCGGGTCTGACGAACGGCGAGCTTCTTCGCCGCGCTGCTGAGCGCTTCGACGTGCTCCTGACGGCCGATCAGGGTTTCCCGTTCCAGCAGAACCCCGCGCGATTGGGCCTGAGCGTGATCGTCCTAGCAGCGCCGAGCAACGATCTCGAGGACTTGTTGCCGCTGATGCCGCGCCTTCTGCAAACGCTCCAGGGAATCCGAGCCGGCCAAATGGTGCGAGTAGGCGCCTGACCGGCTAGCTCTCAGCGGTTCACGTACCGCCGCAGGTCCACCCCCAGGATGATCCCCGTCGCCAGGAAGTTGTAGAGGGTGAACGACCCGCCGTAGGAGAGGAACGGCAGCGGGATGCCGGTGATCGGCAGGAGCCCCACGACCATGGCGCTGTTGTAGAGGACGTGGAAGCAGAAGACCGACAGTAATCCCACCACCACCAGGATCCCCGCCCGGTCGCGGGCGCGTTGCGCCACGCGGGCGGCGCTGACGATGTAGAGGCCGTAGAAGCCGAGGACCGTGGCGACTCCCAGGAAGCCCCACTCCTCGGCGAGGACGGCGAGAATGAAGTCGGTGTGGCGGGCGGGCAGGAAGCGGAGCTGGCTCTGGGTGCCCTGGAGGTAGCCCTTGCCGGCGAGCTCGCCCGAGCCGACCGCGATCTTGCTCTGCCGCACCTGGTAGCCGGCCCCCAGCGGGTCGCTCTCCGGCTGCAGGAAGGTGATGACGCGCTGGCGCTGGTAGTCCTGCATGCCGAAGCTCCAGACCGCTGTCCCCAGCACCAGGACGACGAGCGTCGCCGCGGCCAGGAGGCGCACGTGGACGCCGGCGATCAGCAGCATGCCGGCGAGGAGCGGCACGAAGAGCGCCGCGCCCCCCATGTCCGGCTCGACGACGACGAGCACCATGGGCAGCAGGACGAGGCCGATCGCGCCGGCGATCTGCGGCAGGTCGAGGACGCGGCGGTTGAGCCCGGCGAGGAAGCGGGCGAGGAAGAGCGCGGTCGCCAGCTTGGCGAACTCCGAGGGCTGGATCTGCCCGGGCCCGACCTCGAACCAGCTCTTGGCGCCGCCGCGCTCGACGCCGAAGAAGAGCACCAGCACCAAACCGGCGATCCCCACCAGGTAGAAGCCCAGCGAGAAGTCGAGCAGCACGTGGTAGTCGATCGACATGGCGACGACCATCAGGACCAGGCCGGCCGCCACCCACATCGCCTGCCGCGGCAGGTAGTCGAGCGCCAGCTCGGAGCTGGCGCTGTGGACGGTGGCGAGGCCGATGGCGGCGAGCAGCAGCGTCGCCATCAGCAGCCCGCCGTCGAGCGACGACAGGGCCTTGAGCGGCGGCCGCTCCTCAGCGAACGGCGAGGCGCTCGAGAGCGGACGCGAAATGCTTCTCATGAACGGCCTTGCCGATCGGCGCGGCGGTGCGCGAGCCGCCGCCGCCGTGCTCGGCGAAGACGACGACCACCAGGCGCGGGTCGCGGAGCGGGGCGAAGCTCGAGAACCAGGCGTGGTCGCGGAAGCGGAAGGGGAGGTTCTCGTTCTTGGTGCGGGCGCTCTGCGCCACGACTTGCACGGTGCCGGTCTTGCCGGCCATGTCGAGGCCCGCGATGTAGGCCGACCAGTGGGCGGTGCCGCCGGGCTGGTTGACGACCGCCCAGAGCCCCTCGCGCACCACCTCGAGGGCGTGGCGGTCGAGCGGCACGTCGGGGCGGGTGCGCGGCTTCGCCCCCTTGACCAGGTGCGGCGTCACCGGACGGCCGCCGTTGGCGACCATCGCCGTCATCACCGCCATCTGCATCGGCGTCATCAGCACCGGCCCCTGGCCGATGGCGACCGAGATCGTCTCGCCCGGGTACCACTTCGCCTTGCGCGCGCGCAGGCTCCAGGCCGGATCGGGCACCAGCCCCTGCTTCTCGCCCGAGAGGTCGATCCCGGTCACCGACTCGAGCCCGAACATCCGCGCGTAGCGGGCGATGCGCTCGATGCCGAGCGCCTTGCCCAGATGGTAGAAGTAGACGTCGCAGGAGTGCTTCATGGCGCCGCGGGCGTCGACCCAGCCGTGGCCGCCGGGCTTCCAGCAGCGGAAGCGGCGGCCGTAGACGACGGTGGCGCCGGTGCAGAAGACGCGGTGCTTCTCGTGGACGACCTTCTCGGTCAGGCCGGCGGTGAGCATCACGATCTTGAACACCGACCCCGGCGAGAAGGTGTTCTGGATGGCGCGGTTGGTGAGCGGCAGGTTGGGGGCGTCGAGCAGGGCCTGCCACTCCCCCTTGCGCAGCCGGCGGGCGAAGAGGTTGGGGTTGTAGGCCGGCGCCGAGACCATGGCCAGGATCTCGCCGTTGCGCGGGTCGAGCGCGACGACCGACCCGACCCCCTCCGGCCCCTGGAACCAGCGCACCGCCTCCTGCTGGAGGTCGAGGTCGATGGCCAGCGTCATGTCCTGGCCGGCGACGGCGCGCGAGCGCCCGAACTCCTCGAGCGGCCGGCCGTGGCTGTCCACCACCACGACGCGCTCGCCGTCGCGGCCGCGGAGCTGCGCGTCGTAGGTCTGCTCGATCCCCTTCTTGCCGACGAGGTCGCCCGGCCGGAGCGCGCCCTGCGAGGCCGCGATCTCCGCCTCCGAGGCCTCGGCGAGGTAGCCCATGACGTGCGCCGTCTGCTCGCCGTGGCGGTAGAGGCGGAGGTGCCGCACCTCGACCTCCAGCTCCGGGTACTCCAGCCCGGCGACGCCGATGCGCGCCACCTCGGAGAGCGTCAGGCTCTCGGCCAGCAGCACCGGCTTGAACTCGGGCACGGCGCGGTAGCTCTCGAGCAGCGCCTGGAGCTCGGGCAGCGGGCGGCGCAGCACCTCGGCGGCAAAGCGCAGGCTGCGCCCGAGGTCCTGGGTGCGGCTGCGGTCGACGAGCAGGTTGTAGCTCGGGATGTTCTCGACCATGAGGCGGCCGTGGCGGTCGTGGATCAGGCCTCGCGGGGCCTCCATCGGGAGCTTGCGCAGGCGGTTGTTCTCGGCCAGCTCGCGGTAGGACTCGCCGTGGACGATCTGCACGAACCAGAAGGAGACGGCGATGGCGCCGAGCAGGCCGGTGACGATCAGGGACATGAGGCCGACGCGGCCCACGAGGTCCTCTCGATGCTCCCGAACTACCTTCATAGGAAGAAGAGTTTACGCTTCGGAGAACCAATTGGGAGAAGTCAGGTTCGTCTCTCGAGCGACCTTACTGCATTGACTTCGATACCCCCTCCCTGGCCCTCCCCCGCTGCGCGGGGGAGGGAAGTCAGCCCGTAGCTCACCGGCCCGCGGCTCGGCCTTACTCCAGCCTCAGCCGCTTCATCCGCCCGCGCCTCCGGGTCTCGACGCCGCTCCGCCAGTGGCCCATGAGCAGGTACGAGGCCATCGCCACGGCGCCGCAGAGGGCGGCGCGGATGGCGACGGCGGCCGGCGGCGGCAGGGCGGGGGCGCCGTGCAGCATGAAGGCGAGCAGGACGAGCACCGCCTGCTGCACGGCGGCGGCAAAGGCGGCGACGCCGAAGACGCCGGTCGAGCGCTGGATGACCAGCCGCTGGGCGACCCGCGCGGTGCCGTAGCCGACCAGCGTGTCGGCGAAGCCGTAGAGGCCGTAGAGGCCGCCGGAGAGGGCGTCGTGGAGGAGCCCGGCGGCGAGCCCCGCGAACATCGCCGGCAGCGACTCGCCGTCGAGCGCGTGGAGCACCACGACGACCAGGAAGAGGTCGACGTAGCCCGGGAAGCCGGCCCACAGACGCGCCCCGACGAGATGGACGAGGAGCGCCACGCCCAGCGCGGCGAAGAACCTAACGGCTCGCACCCGGCTGCGGCTCCCGGACCGTCGGGGGGAGTGGCTGGTGCTCGAGGAGATAGACGCGGTCGAGACTCCCCAGATCGACCGCCGGCGCGACGTGGATGAGGTGGAAGAGCTGGCTCCCCTCCTCGACGGCGGTCACCGTGCCGACCGGGATGCCGCGCGGATAGACGCCGTCGATGCCGGCGGTGAGCACGCGGTCGCCGGGGCGGACGTCGGTCTGCAGCGGCACGTAATCGAGCACCAGCGCGCCGGTGCCGGCGCCGTGCACCACGCCCTGGCGGCGGGTGCGGGCGATCATGGCGCCGACCGCGGCGGCGCGGTCGGTGACGAGCTGCACCTTGGCGTAGGGGCCGGCGGCCAGGACGACGCGGCCGACCAGCCCCTCCGGCGCGAGGACCGGCTGGTCCGGCCGCGCCGCCCCCTCCCCCACCCAGACGACGAGCGTGCGCAGCCACGAGGTGTGATCGACGTAGACGACGTCGGCGGCGCGCACCCGCCCGACCGGCGGCGCCGTGTAGTCGAGCGCCGCGGCCAGCCGCTGCATCTCCGACTCGACGTCGCGCAGGCGGAGGAGCTCGAGGCGCAGGCGCTCGACCTCCTGGTTCAGGACCTGGTTCTCGGCCAGCAGGTCGGCCTGGAGGCGCACGCGCCGGCCGGTGCCGGTGACCGTCGAGGCGGTGCCGGTGACCAGGCGGGCGGCGGGTCCGACGACGAGCAGGGCGGCGGACTCGAGCGCGTTGCCGGTGCCGCCGCGCCCGGGCACCTGGACGGCGAGCAGCGCGAGCTGTCCGACGAGCAGGATGACCAGGAGCCACGCGCTGGCGCGTTCGGTCACCGGTGCACTCGGCTCGGCGGCGGCCCGCCACAACGACCCGTTAGCGGATCGAGACCTTGCGCAGCAGGTCCATGTCGGAGAGGAGCTTGCCGGTGCCCAGGACGACGGAGGCGAGCGGATCCTCGGCGAGCACGACCGGCAGGCCGGTCTCGTCGCGCAGCCGCTGGTCGAGGTTGCGCAGCAGGGCGCCGCCGCCCGAGAGGACGATCCCCTTGTCCATGATGTCGGCCGAGAGCTCGGGGGGGGTGCGCTCGAGCGCCATGCGCACGGCGTCGACGATCGTCGCCACCGGCTCGGCGAGCGCCTCGCGGATCTCCTCGTCGGAGATGGTCAGCGTCTTCGGCACCCCTTCGACGAGATCGCGCCCCTTGATCTCGCGCTTCAGCGCCTCCTTGAGCGGGTAGGCCGAGCCGAGCTCGATCTTGATCTGCTCGGCGGTGCGCTCGCCGATCAGCAGGTTGTACTTGCGCTTGAGGTAATGGATGATCCCGACGTCCATCTCGTTGCCGGCGACGCGCACCGAGCGGCTGTAGACGGTGCCGGCGAGCGAGATGACGGCGACGTCGGTGGTGCCGCCGCCGATGTCGACGATCATGTTGCCCGAGGGCTCGGTGATCGGCAGCCCGGCCCCGATCGCCGCCATCATCGCCTGCTCGACCAGGAACACCTCCGAGGCGCCGGCGCGCATCGCCGAGTCGCGCACGGCGCGCTTCTCGACCTGCGTGATCTCGGAGGGGACGCCGATGACGATCCGCGGGTGGACGTACATCTTCCGCCCGTGGGCCTTCTTGATGAAGTACTCGAGCATCCGCTCGGTGACCTCGAAGTCGGCGATGACGCCGTCCTTCATCGGCCGGATCGACTCGATGTTGCCGGGGGTGCGGCCGAGCATCTCCTTGGCCTCGATGCCGACGGCCTCGATGCGATTGGTCAGCTTGTTGATGACCACGACCGAGGGCTCGCGCACCACGATCCCCTGCTTCGCCGCGTAGACCAGGGTGTTCGCGGTGCCGAGATCGATCGCGAGATCCTTCGAGAAGTGTCGTAACAGCGAGGCGAACGGCATGGCGGCCGGAATGGTGAGGCTTCGCGGGGCTCGTGTCTAGGGGTTCTCGACGAAGACCCGCCGCTGCAGCGCGGTCTCGTTGCCGGCGGGATCGCGGGCCGTGATCTCGATCAGGCTCCAACCTTCCTTGACGAGCTGTACCGGTTTGGTGAACGTGCCGTCGGCTTCGACCTTGACCAGCTCGCCGTTGATCGCCACCTGCGAGCCCGGGTCGGTCCTTCCCCCGACGATGAAGATCGTACCGTAGGTCTGGATCGCGGCGAGCTCGAGCCGCGGCGGCGTGGCATCGCCGACCGCCTCGCCGCCGGCGCCGCCCGCGGCGGCGGCCACCCGGAAGCCGCGCGGCGCGCTCCACGGGCCG
>DASUNQ010000088.1:0-23404 GCA_036277075.1 Thermoanaerobaculia bacterium | reverse complement strand
AGGGACGACCGGAAGAGGGAGAGGCGGCGGCGCCGCGGACGGTGGTCGAGGAGCTGATCGCCGGCATCTGGAGCGAGGTGCTGCGGCGCGATTCCGTCGGTGTCCACGACAGCTTCTTCGAGCTCGGCGGGCACTCCCTGCACGCCGCGCAGATCGCGGCGCGCCTGAGGCAGGCGCTCGGGCGCGAGGTCCCGCTCGGTCTGCTCTTCCAGCAGACGACCGTGACTGGTCTGGCGGCGGCGCTCGAGGCGGACGCGAGCGAAGCGAGCGCCACCCTCCTGCCGCCCATCACACGCGTGCCGCGCGACGGTGAGCTGCCGCTCTCCTCGCCGCAGGTGCGGCTCTGGTTCCTCGAGCAGTGGGCGCCCGGCAGCTCGGCTCTCAACATCCCCCGCGCCGTCCGCTTCAGCGGCCATCTCGACCTGGCGGCGCTGGGCGGCGCCCTGGCGGAGATCGTGCGCCGTCACGAGATCCTGCGCGCTACCTTCCCGGCCGCCTCGGGACGGCCGGTGCAGGTGATCGGTCCACCCCGGGGCGGCGGCCTCGAGCTGATCGATCTCTCGGCGCTGTCGGAGGAGGTGCGAGAGGCCGAGGCGGAACGCCTCGCGGTACGGGAGGCGCGGCGGCCGTTCGATCTCACGCGGGGCCCGCTGTTGCGCGCCATCTTGGTGCGGCTCGGCGAGGGCGAGCACCTCGCGCTCTTCACCATGCACCACATCGTCAGCGACGGCTGGTCGATGGGCATCCTCGTGCGCGAGCTGTCGGCGCTCTATCGGTCGGCTTTGGCCGGCCTGCCGTCGCCGCTGCCGGAGCTCCCGATCCAGTACGCCGATTACGCGGTCTGGCAATCGCGCTGGCTGGCCGGTGCGGCCCTCGAGGCGCATATCGCCTTCTGGCGCCGGCGCCTCGCCGGCGCGGTCCCCTTGCTCTTGCCGACGGACCGGCCGCGCCCGGCGGTGCGGTCGCTGCGCGGCGCGACCCGTGGCGTCCAGCTCGCGCCAGCGCTCGCGCAGGCGCTAGGCGCGCTCGGCCGGCGCGAGGACGCCACCCTCTTCATGACGCTCCTCGCTGGCTTCCAGGCCCTGCTCGGCCACCTCGCCGGCCAGGAGGACGTGGTGGTCGGAACGGACCACGCGAATCGCGAACGGGTCGAGACAGAGAGCGTCATCGGGTTCTTCATCAATCAGCTCGTGCTGCGCGCCGACCTCTCCGGCAATCCGAGCTTCCGCGAGCTCCTCGCGCGAGTCCGGTGCTCGGCTCTCGAGGCGTACGCGCATCGCGCGCTGCCGTTCGAGAAGCTCGTGGAAGGCCTGAACCCGCGCCGTGCCATGGACCAGGCGCCGCTCTTCCAAGTGAAGCTGATCCTGCAGAACGCACCGCCCGCGGAGCTCGAGCTCCCCGGTCTCCGGTCGCGCGTGCTGCCCACCGATCCCGGGGCCGCGCAGCTCGACCTGACGCTCGCCTTCGCCCCAAGCCAGCGCGGCCTGAGCGGCTGGATCAACTACAGCACCGACCTCTTCGACGCCGCGACGATCGATCGACTGATGCGCCGGCTCGCAGCGCTGCTCGAGCGGGCCGCCGCCGATCCGGAAGTCCGCCTCGACGAGCTGACGAGAGATCTCGACGCCAGCGAAAGGAAGCAACTCATGATCGAGAGCAACCGCCGCGAGACCAACCTGCAGCGTTTCAAGGCCGTCCAGCCGAAGCCAGTGAGCTTGCCGGCCCGGGAGGTCGTCAACATCGGGCCGCTCGCGCCCGGCCAGCGCCTGCCGCTGCTGGTCACGCCGGCGATCGAAGACGTCGACCTCGCCGCCTGGGCGGCGGAGAACCGCGGTCTCATCGAGACCGAGCTGCACGAGCACGGGGCTATCCTCTTCCGCGGCTTCGGCATCGCCTCACCCGCCGCATTCGAGCGCTTCGCGGGGACCATCTGCGGCGAGCTGTTCCACGAGAACGGCGAGCACCCGCGCGAGACCGTCAGCGGCAACGTCTACACCCCCGTCTTTTATCCCGCCGACCAGCGACTGCTCTGGCACAACGAGAACTCGTTCAACTTCCGGTGGCCAGCGAAGATCCTGTTCTGTTGCGTGCAGCCGCCGGCGAGCGGCGGCGAGACGCCGATCGTCGACAGCCGCCAGGTCTTCGCGGCGATCGACCCACGTGTCAGAGACCGCTTCGTGGCGCGGCAGGTCATGTACGTGCGCAACTTCGGCAACGGCCTCGGGCTCGACTGGCGGACCGTGTTCCAGGTGCCGGACGAGGCCGGTCTGGAGGAGCAGTGCCGGGACGAGCGCATCGGCTTCGAGTGGCGCGAGGAGGGCGGCCTGCACACGCGCTCGGTGCGCCCGGCGGCCGTCCGCCATCCCGGTACCGGCGAAATGAGCTGGTTCAACCAGGCCCAGCACTGGCACGTCTCCTGTCTCGATACCGAGACGCGCCGCTCGATGGAGGCGCTGTTCCGCGAGGAGGATCTGCCGCGGAACTGCTACCTCGGGGACGGCTCCCGCATCGAGGACGCGGAGATGGCGGAGATCCTCGCCGCCTACCAGCGCCTGGAGGTCTCCTTCGCCTGGCAGCGCGGGGACGTGCTGCTGGTCGACAACGTGCTCACCGCGCACGGCCGCAACCCGTACACCGGAGAGCGGAAGCTCCTCGTGGCGATGGGCGAGATGACGAATTTCGAGGAGGTATGAGCTTGGCGACCGAAGCGAGCGCGCCCGACCGGCTAACAGGATTCCGTCTGTCGCCGCAGCAGCGGCGGCTCTGGTTGCTGCAGGAAGGGAGCCGCGCGTTCCGCGCCCAGATCGCGGTCCGCATCGACGGGGATCTCGACGCCGAGCGCCTGCGCCGGGCGCTGAACCGAGTGGTCGCCCGCCATGCCAGCCTGCGGACCTGGTTCCGCGCCATCCCGGGTGTCAAGGTGCCGCTCCAGGTGGTGGCGGAGGAAGCGGAGGTCGCCTGGCGCGGCGGCGATCCGCTGCCGGCGGGTGGAGATCGGGAGGCCTGGACGGAGGGGCTGCTGGCGGCCGAGCTGCGGAGCGCGTCCGGTCCCGCCGAGCCGCCGCTCCCCGCCGCGACGCTTGCCGCGGCTGGTCCCGGGGAGCACCTCCTGGTGCTCGGCCTTCCGGCGCTCTGCGCCGACCGCGCGAGCCTCGCGAACCTGGTCGCCGAGCTCGCCGACGCCTACGACACCGCCGGGCAGGAGGGCGAGGCGACCGATTACCTGCAGTTCTCCGAGTGGCAGCACGAGCTGCTCGGAGAGAACGGGGATGCTGAAGGCCGGACCTACTGGCGCGGACAGTACTTCGGTGCCACCACGGCACCGCCGAACGGCTCGGCCGCCGGCAGCGAACAGCGCCTGCCGTTCCAGCCCGAGCTGCTGGCGGTCGAGCTTCCGGCGCCGCTCCTGACAGCGGCGGAAGCGCTCGCGGACAGGCTGGAGCTCCGCTTGCCGGACCTGCTGCTCGGTGTATGGCAGGCGCTCCTCTGGCGACTCTCCGAGCGGCCGACTCTGGTCGGACACCTGGTCGTGGACGGCCGCCGCTACGAGGAGTTGCGCAGCATGCTCGGCCTGCTGGCGAAGGCTGTGCCGATCCGCTGCGATCTCGACGGAAGCCGCCTCTTCGCCACCGCCGCGCGGCGCGTGGCGGGCGCCGCTGAGAAGGCGCGGGAGTGGCAGGAGTCGTACGCCTGGGAGGCTCCGTCCGAGCCGGTCACCCTGTTCGAGGCCGTGCTACGGCCGTCGCCACGGGCCGCGGGCGGCGCGGTCTTCACGGTGGTGGCCGACCGCTGCCGCTACGAACGGTTCGAGCTCGCGCTGGTCGTTGTCCAACATGAAGGCGGCGCGCGCCTGGAGCTCTGGCGCGACGCCGCCGTCTATGACGCGGCCGCTGCCGACCGGATCGCAGAGCGTCTGACGACACTCCTGGCGAGCGCTTGCGCGGCGCCGGAAGCGCCGCTCTCGGAGCTGGCGCTGCTGGGCGATGCGGAGCGCCGGCTTCTGCTTGTCGATTTCAATCGGACGGACGCCGACTTCCCGGGCGACTGCTGCCTGCACGAGCTCTTCGCGGAGCAGGCCCGGCGCACTCCGCGGGCGGTGGCGGTCAGCGCAGGGGCCGAACAGATCACCTATGCCGAGCTTGACGCCCGCGCAAACCAGTTGGCTCACCACCTGCGCGACCGCGGAGCCGTGCCCGAGGCGCTGGTCGGCCTCTGCCTCGAGCGCTCGCCGGAGATGGTCATAGGCCTAATCGCCGTTCTGAAGGCGGGTGCCGCCTTCGTGCCGCTCGACCCAGGCTACCCGCGGGAGCACCTGAGGCTTCTTCTCGCCGACGCCGAACCACGTTTGGTCCTGACGCGGCAGGCGCTGGCGGAGACCCTCGCGGTCGGCGAGGACACCGCCATGGTGCTCGTCGACGCCGAGCACGACGCCATCGCCGCGCGCAGCCGACGCGCGCCCGCGTCGGCCGCCGAGCCCGAAGGGCTCGCCTACGTGCTCTACACCTCCGGCTCCGCCGGGCGGCCCAAGGGAGTCATGGTCCCGCACCGCAGCCTAGTCAACTATCTCGCCTGGTGTACTCGAGCCTACCCGGTCGCGGAAGGCAGCGGCGCTCCCGTCCATTCGCCGATCGGCTTCGACCTCACGCTGACCAGCCTCCTCGCGCCGCTGCTCGCCGGCCGGACCGTGACGCTGCTGCCGGAGGAGCAGGGGGTCGAAGCGCTCGCCTCCGCCCTCGCCGAGCGCGGAGGGTGGAGCTTCGTCAAGCTCACCCCCGCCCACTTCGAGCTGCTCCAGAGCCAGCTCGCCGACCTCTCACGGCGCGCCGCAGCGCTGATCATCGGCGGCGAGGCGCTGCTCGGCGACGGTCTCGCGCGCTGGCGGACGGCGGCACCGGAGACACGCCTCTTCAACGAGTACGGCCCCACCGAAACCGTGGTCGGCTGCGCCGTCTACGAAGTTCCGCCGGGCGCCCCAGCCTCCGGTCCGGTGCCGATCGGGCAGCCGATCATCAACACCCGTATCTACCTCCTTGATGCGACCCTGGTCCCGGTCCCCTTCGGCCTATCGGGCGAGCTCTACGTCGGCGGCGCCGGCGTGGCGCGCGGCTATCACCGCAACGCCGCCACCACCGCCGAGCGCTTCGTTCCCGACCCCTACGGTCCCAACCCCGGCGCGCGGCTTTATGCCACCGGCGACCTGGCGCGCCGGCGCGCCGACGGCACTCTCGAGTTCCTGGGTCGCAACGACCACCAGGTCAAGATCCGCGGCTTCCGCGTCGAGCCGGGAGAGGTCGAAGCGGCGCTCAAGCGCCATCCCGGAGTGCGCGAGAGCGCCGTCGTGGCGCGCGAGGACGCGCCCGGAGACCGCCGTCTCGTGGCCTATCTCGTGGCGGCCGCGGGGAGCAGCCCGAATGTCGACGAGCTGCGCCGGTTCCTCGGCGAGCGGCTGCCGGAGCACATGGTGCCCGCCGCGTTCGTCGTGCTCGACGCCCTGCCGCTGACCGCCAACGGCAAGGTGGACCGAGCTGCCTTGCCGGCGCCCGGCCCGCAGCGGCCGCAGCTCGAACAGGTCTACGTTGCTCCGCGGACTCCCCTCGAGGTGACCCTGGCGGCGGTCTGGTGCGAGGTGCTCGGGCTCGAGAGGATCGGTGTCCACGACAGCTTCTTTGCCCTCGGGGGCGATTCGATCCGCAGCGTGCGCGCCGTGGCATTGGCGCGGGAGAAAGGGATCGAGAGCACGGTGCAGGAGCTGTTCAAGCACCAGACGGTCGCCGAGTTGGCACGCGAGCTCGGCGCCGGTGTCGCGCATGGGGAGGAGGAGCGGCTCCGGCAGTTGCTCGAAGAGGTGGAGGCCCTTTCCGCGGCGGAGGTCGAGGAGAGGCTCCGCGACAGGCTCCAGCCGCCGTCGGCCTGAGCCAGTTGGGAGGAATCGACCAGATGTCGCTGCTGTCCGATCGAATCGCCGCGCTGAGCCCCGAGCAGCGCCGGTTGCTCGCCATGCTCCGGCAGGAGCAGGATGGCGCCGCCGGCGCGCCCGCGCGCGAACCGTTCGGCCTTCTGGCCGAGGAGGACCGCCGGAAGCTGCCGGCCGACGTCGAGGACGCCTACCCGCTGTCGATGGTGCAGCTCGGAATGCTGTACCACATGGAGATGACTCCCGACGCGGCGACTCCGGCCTACCACAACGTCAACGGTTGGCTGCTGCAGGTGTCGTTCGACCTCGACCTCTTCCGTGAGGCGACGGCGCGGGTCGTGTCGCGCCACGCCATCCTGCGGACTTCGTTCGACCTCACGCGCTACAGCGAGCCGCTCCAGCTCGTCCACCGCCACGCCGAGCTGCCGATCGAGGTCGTCGACCTGCGGCACCTGCCATGGGGCGAGCAGCAGCGAGTCTTCGACGCCTTCGTCGTCGCGGAGAACCGGCGGCTCCTGGACGTCAGCCGCCCGCCGCTGGTGCGCTTCCACATTCATCGGCGCAGCGACGACACTTTCCAGTTCACCCTCACCGAGCCGCACTCGATCTCGGACGGCTGGAGCACGACCACCACGCTCTCGGAAGTGTTCTCGATCTACCTGGCCCTGCTGCGGGGAGAGGACCCCGCGCCGCAGCCGCCGCCGTCGGTCACCTATGGCGACTTCGTCCGCCTGGAGCGCGAGGCTGTGGCTTCCCCGGAGTGCCGGCGCTTCTGGGACGAGAAGCTCGCCGGGGTGACGCCGCAGCGGGTGCCGCGCTGGCCGTCTCCTCGGCGCCGCGCGCCGGGCCTCGGACGCAAACCGTTCGTGCTCTTGCCGGCGATGACCGTCGAGAGGCTCGGTCGGATCGCCCGCAATACGTCGGTGCCGCTGAAAACCGTCCTCCTCGCCGCGCACCTCAAGGTGATGAGCATGGTGAGCGGCCGAGCCGATGTCGTCACCGGCCTGGTGGTGAACGGCCGCCCCGAAGCAGCAGACGGCGACCAGGTACGCGGGCTGTTCCTCAACACGGTTCCCTTCCGCCTAAGCCTGGGTCACGAGAGCTGGAGAGAGCTCGTCCGGCGGACTTTCGCGGCGGAGACGGAGCTGCTGCCATACCGCCGTTACCCACTGCCGGCGCTGCAGAGCAGGTGGGGGAGGCAGCCGCTGTTCGAATCGTTCTTCACCTTCCTGCACTTCCATTCGCTGCAAGGGGTCCTGCGCTCCGGCGACCTCCACTACCGGGGCGGGCACACCGATCTGTCGGTCACCCACTATCCCATCGCGGCGCTCTTCCGCCTGAACCCTCTGCTCGACTCGCACCTGACGCTGTTTCTCGAGTTCGACGACCGGGAGTTTCCGCCCGCCCAGGTCGCGGCCATCCAGAGCTACTACCTGAGCGTGCTCGAGGACCTGGCCGCTCACCCCCAGCGTTCCCACGACGCGACGTGCCATCTCCCCGCCGAGGCGCGACACCAACTCTTGGTCGAGTGGAACGACACCGCGGCGGCGGATGACGAGCCGGAGACGATTCACCAGCTCGTCGCGGCGCAGGCGGCGCGGACGCCGGAAGCCCCGGCGGTCCGAGACGGCGACGTGGAGATCGGCTACGGCGAGCTGGACCGGCGGGCGAACCGTCTGGCCCACTACCTGCGGCGGCTGGGCGTCGGCCCCGAGACCTGGGTCGGGGTCTGCCTGGAACGCTCCGTCGACATGTTCGTGGCGCTGCTCGCGATCCTCAAGGCGGGGGGTACCTATCTGCCGCTCGACCCCGCCTACCCGCGGGAGCGGCTCGCCTTCATGCTCTCCGACGCGGGCGCCGCCGTGGTGCTGACCAGCGAGGGAGCGGCCGATGCCCTGCCGCAGGGTGCGGCGCGGGCCGTCTTCCTCGACCGTGAGGCCGAAGCGATCCGCCGCGAGAGCGAGCGCTCGCCCGACACGACAGTCATCGGCAGCAACCTGGCTTATGTGATCTACACCTCCGGCTCGACCGGCAGGCCAAAAGGGGTTGCGATCGAGCACCGCGCGGCGACCACCCTACTCGCGTGGGCGCGGCGCACCTTCGACGCGCAGGAGCTGTGCGGTGTCCTCGCCTCGACGTCGATCTGTTTCGACCTCTCGATTTTCGAGCTTTTCTCCCCTCTCGCGACCGGAGGCCGGGTGATCCTGGCGCAGAATGCCTTCGGCCTTGCCGGCCTGCCGGCCGCCGCGGAGGTGACACTGATCAACACCGTCCCCTCGGCGATCGCCGAGCTGCTGGCCGCCGACGCTTTGCCTTCCTCGGTACGGACGGTGAACCTCGCCGGCGAGCCGCTCCAGGGCCGGCTCGTCGAGCGGCTGCATGAGCACGGCGTGGAGCGGGTCTTCAATCTGTACGGCCCCTCCGAGGACGCGACCTACTCGACTGAGGCCGCGCTCGCGCCCGGCGAGGAAGGGCGGCCGCCGATCGGCCGGCCGCTCCGCGGCAAGCGGGTGTTCCTGCTCGACCCGTCCCTCCAGCCGGTGCCTGTGGGCGTTCCGGGGGAACTCTACGTCGGCGGCCCGGGGCTCGCCCGCGGCTACCTCGGTCTGCCGGCGCTGACCGCCGAGCGTTTCGTTCCGGACCCGTTCGCCGCGGAACCCGGGGCACGGCTCTACCGCACCGGAGACCTCGCGCGCTTCCTGCTGGACGGCCGGATCGACTTCCTGGGCCGGCTGGACCATCAGGTCAAGGTCCGCGGCTACCGCATCGAGCTAGGAGAGGTGGAGAAGGCCCTCGCCGAGCACCCGCAAATGCTCGAGACGGTCGTCGTGGCGCGCGACGACGCGCAGGAGGGGAAGCGGCTGGTCGCCTACATCGTCGCGCGCGGCGAGGCGCCGAGCGCCGCGGCGATGCGGTCCTTCCTGCGCGAGAAGCTGCCGGACTACATGGTCCCCACCACCTTCGTGACGCTCCCGGCGCTGCCGCTGACGCCGAACGGCAAGGTGGACCGCCGCGCCCTTCCCGCGCCGGACGGGTCTGCGCGCGAGCCGCGCGAAGGTTACGTCGCTCCGAAGAGCGAGCTCGAGCGGCTGGTCGCCGGAGTCTGGCGGGAGCTCCTGGGCGTCGAGCGGGTGGGGCTCGACGACAACTTCTTCGATTTGGGCGGCCACTCGCTGCTCCTCATCCGGGCTCAACGCAAGCTGTCGCAGACGCTCGGACGCCAGATCCCGGTGACAGACCTCTTCCGCTCGCCGACGGTGAGCGCGCTGGCGGGTCGTCTGGCAGGAGCGGCGGCCGCGCAGCCTCCCGACAGCGGCAAGGAGCGGGCGGAGCTGCGCCGCGAGTCGCAGCAGCGCCAAGGAGGCCTGCGCGACGCGCGCCGGGCCCTGCGGAGCCAAAGAGGGTGAGCGCCCTGCGCGAGGACGGCCCGGCGCCGCTGGCGCAGGTGGCGATCGTGGGGATGGCAGGACGCTTCCCGCGATGCCGCACGCTGAACGAGCTGTGGCGCAACTTGCGCGACGGTGTGGAATGCATCTCCTCGTTCTCGGAGGAGGAGCTGCTCGCCGCCGGCGTCGACCGCACGACCCTCGCCGATCCGGCCTACGTCAGGGCCGGCGCGCCGCTGGAGGACTTCGACCTCTTCGACGCGCCGTTCTTCCGCTTCAGCCCGCGCGAGGCCGAGATCACCGACCCGCAGCACCGCGTCTTCCTCGAGTGCGCCTGGGAAGCGCTCGAGAGCGCAGGCTACGACCCGGAGCGCTACCCCGGAGCGATCGGCGTCTTCGCCGGCAGCGCCATGAGCCGCTACCTGCCGCAGCTCTACGCCGACCCGGAGGTAGCGCGGTCGGTCGGCAGCTACCGCCTCCATTTGGGCAACGACAAGGATTTCCTCCCGACTCTGGCCTCCTACAAGCTGAATCTGCGTGGTCCGAGCGTCTGTATCCAGACCGCCTGCTCGACGTCCCTGGTGGCCGTCCATCTCGCGGTGCAGAGCCTTCTCAACGGGGAGTGCGACATGGCACTCGCGGGCGGGGTTTCGATCACCGTCCTGCGCAAGTCCGGCTACTTCTACCGGGAGGGTGGGATCAGCTCACCCGATGGGCACTGCCGGGCCTTCGACGCGGCCGCCCGTGGCACCGTCGGCGGCAACGGCGCCGGCGTGGTGGTGCTCAAGCGGCTGGCGGACGCGTTGGCCGACGGCGACCCCGTCCGCGCCGTCATCCTCGGCTCGGCGGTGAACAACGACGGGCTGCTCAAGGTGGGCTTCACCGCTCCGGGGCTCGAAGGACAGGCGAGGGTCATCCGTGAGGCGCTCACGGTCGCAGGCGTGGATCCGGAGACGATCACCTACGTCGAGGCGCACGGCACCGGCACCGGCCTCGGGGACCCGGTGGAGATCGCGGCGCTGACCCAGGCCTTCCGCGCGGCAGGCACCGACGCCCGCGGCTTCTGCGCCATCGGCTCGGTCAAGACCAACCTCGGTCACCTCGACGTCGCGGCCGGCATGGCCGGTCTCATCAAGACCGTGCTCGCGCTCGAGCGCGCCACCCTGCCGCCGAGCCTGCATTTCACGCGTCCGAACCCGGAGATCGACTTCGCCGGCAGCCCGTTCTACGTCAACAGCGAGCTCGTGCCCTGGCGAGCGAACGGCACGCCGCGCCGCGCCGGTGTGAGCGCTTTCGGAATCGGCGGCACCAACGCGCACGTCACCCTGGAAGAGGCGCCGCCGCGCCGCACCCCTGAGCCGGCGCCCCCCTGGCACCTGCTGCCGCTGTCGGCCGAGACCGAGCCGGCCCTGGAGCGCGCCACCGCGGAGCTGGCCGAGCACCTGCGCTCTCACCCCGAGCTGGAGCTGGCGGACGTCGCCTTCACGCTCCAGGTCGGCCGGCGACACTGCCGCCATCGCCGTGCACTGGTCTGCCGCGACCGCGAGGAGGCCCTGGCGGCGCTCGCCGACCCGCGCGGGCGACGGGTCCTCACGCGCTCCTGCGATGGACGTCGCGCCGTCGCCTTCCTGTTGCCGGGGCAGGGGGCGCAGCACCCGGGCATGACAGAGGAGATCTACCGCCGCGAGCCGCGCTTCCGCGCCGAGCTGGACCGTTGCGCCGGCCTGCTCATGCCCCGGCTCGGCGTCGACTTGCGCGACCTCCTCTACCCGGACGCCGAGCGGACGTCGGAGGCCGAGCGGGCGCTGCAGCGGACCGCGCTCGCCCAGCCGGCGCTCTTCGCGACCGAGTACGCGCTCGCCGTGCTCTGGCAGGCCTGGGGGGTGCGGCCGGCAGCCCTGCTCGGCCACAGCCTCGGCGAATGCACGGCCGCCTGCCTAGCGGGGGTCCTTTCGCTCGAGGACGCGTTGGCGCTGGTCGCGGCGCGCGGCCGGCTGATGGAAGAGATGCCGGCAGGAGCGATGCTCGCGGTGCCGCTGGGCGAAGAGGAGGTGCGGCCGCTGCTCGGCGAGGGACTCTCGCTCGCCGCGGTGAACGGCCCGGCGCGCTGCGTGGTCTCGGGGCCGGTGGACGCGGTGCTGGAGCTCGAGCGCGCGCTCGCCGCGCGGGGCACCGGCTGCCGCCGTCTCGCCGTCACGCGAGCCTTCCATTCCGAGCTGTGCGAGCCGCTGGTGGAGAAGTTCGTGGCCGAGGTCGCGCGCGTGAAACTCGAGGCGCCGCGACTCCCCTTCCTCTCCAACGTGACGGGCCGCTGGATCACCGCCGAGGAAGCGACCGACCCTGCGTACTGGGGCCGGCAGTTGCGGCAGACCGTCCGCTTCGCCGACGGCCTGAGCGAGCTGATCGCCGCCGATTTCGCGCTGCTCGAAGTTGGTCCCGACCGGGTGCTGAGCTCCCTGGCACGCAGCCATCCGGGCGAGAGGACGGACCGCGTGGCGGTCTCGTCGCTCCCGGGGCGGGGAAACGGGGAATCCGAGGCGAGCTCGCTGCTGGCTGCCCTCGGCGAGCTCCACGCGGGCGGGATGGAGGTCGACTGGGCCGCTTTCCACGCCGGCCAGGGCCGTCTGCGCGTTTCCCTGCCCACCTATCCCTTCCAGCGACGGCGCTATTGGATCGAGGGAGCGCGGCGCGCGGCGGCGCCGGCGGTCGGGGCCCTGGAAGGAGGAGAAACGGTCGTGGCCGAACCGCAGGCTGCCGCGGAGGCGGGCTCGCCCAGACGGCGGGAGATCCTGGAAGACCTCAAGTCCATCGTCGTCACCCTCACGGGTCTCGAGCGCGATGCGATCGACGTCCACGCCAAGTTCCTCGAGGTGGGGATCGATTCGCTGCTGCTGATCCAGGCCACGCAGCTCGTCGAGCAGCGGCTGGGGATCAAGCTCTCGATCGTGCAGCTCCTCGAGGAGTTCACCAGCCTAGACCTGCTCGCCGCGTACCTCGAGCGCGAGTCGCCCCCTCCTGCCGGTGCCATCGTCGAGCCGCCGGCTACGGCGGTATCGGCGCCTGCGCCGGTCCCCGCCTCGACGGACGAAGTGCGGCAGGATTCGGCGCCGGCGGCGGTCGAGCTGGGTAGCGCCGCGGGCGGCGAGACCCTCCTCGAGCGGCTACTGGCGCGACAGCTCCAGGTCATGTCGGAGCAGCTCCAACTGGTCCGCGGCCTCTCCGCCGCGGCGCCTCCGGAGCCGTTGCGGCCCACGGTGGAGCCGCCGCCGCGCGTGCGCACGGCAACGCCGCTGAAGACGGTATCGCCCTCGCCGGACGGCGGCGGAGGGAGCACCGTCGAGCCGGAAACGTTCGTTCCCTACCAGCCGATCCCGTCCGACGTCGGCGAGCTGACGGACCGGCAGCGGCGGCACCTGGAGGCCTTCGTCGGGCGCTACACCGCGCGCACGTCCGAATCGCGCCGCCTGAGCGAGCGCTACCGCGCGGTCTACGCCGACGGGCGCGTGACGGCACGCTTCCGCCGCCTCTGGAAAGACCTCGTCTATCCGCTCACCGGGCGGCGGCGGTCGGCGGGCTCGCGGGTTTGGGACGTGGACGGCAACGAGTACGTCGACGTCGTCATGGGATACGGCGTCCATCTGTTCGGCCACTCGCCGGACTTCTTGACGGCGGCGCTCGGCGAGGAGCTCCGGCGGGGCATCGAGCTCGCGCCTCGCGGCCACTTGGCCGGCGCCGCGGCGGAGCTGATCTGCGAGCTCACCGGCATGGACCGCGCCGCGTTCTGCAACTCGGGCACGGAAGCGGTGATGGCCGCTCTCCGCGCGGCGCGCACGGTCTCGCGGCGCGAGCGCGTCGCGCTCTTCGCCGGTGCCTACCACGGCTGGTCCGACGGCACGCTTGCGCGGGCGCTCTCGGCCGATCTCGGTGCGCGCCCGGTCCCCGTGGCTCCCGGCGTCTCCGCCGCCGCCGCCGGCGACCTGCTCGTCCTGCCTTACGGCCGGCCGGAGTCGCTGGAGATCCTGCGCGCTCGCGCCGGCGAGCTGGCTGCGGTCTTGGTCGAGCCCGTCCAGAGCCGGCGACCGGACATCCAGCCGGTCGACTTCCTGCGCGAGCTGCGGGCGCTTACCGAAGAGGCGGGAACGGTCCTGATTTTCGACGAGATGGTCACCGGCTTCCGCGTCCACCCGGGCGGCGTGCAGGCGCGGTGGGGCATCCGGGCCGATCTCGCGACGTACGGCAAGGTGGTCGGAGGCGGCATGCCGATCGGCGTGGTCGCCGGCCGCGCGCGCTTCATGGACGTCTTCGACGGCGGTGCCTGGCGCTTCGGCGACGACTCCTATCCCACGGCGGTCAAGACGCTCTTCGGCGGCGCCTTCTTCGCCAATCCGCTGACGATGGCGGCCGCCTGCGCCGTCCTCGAGCGGATCAAGAACGAAGGGCCGGCGCTCCAGGAGCGGATCGAGCGGCTCACCGCGGATCTAGCCGGCCGGCTCAACGCGCTCTTCGCCGCGGGCGAGCTGCCCCTGCGGGTCGGCCACTTCGGCTCGCTCTTCCGCTTCCTCCATCCCGGGCGCCTCAAGCACGCCGACCTGCTCTTCTACCATCTTGTCGAGAAGGGGGTGTACTTCGCACCTGAGGTCGGCAACTGTTTCCTCTCGACCGCGCATACGGCGGCGGACGTCGACGCGATCGAGCGCGCGGTCGCCGCCAGCGTCGAGGAGCTGCGCGACGGAGGCTTCCTCCCCGAGGGGCCGGAGCCTCGCCGCCGCACCCGGTCCCGGGCGGTTGAGAGCGCGCCTGCGGCGACGCCGGCGCCGGCGGCTGCGCCGGCACCGGGAACGGAGCCTGCGGTCGAGTTCAGCCTCTACTACTTCGGCCAGTACGAGCCCGAGTACCGACGCGACAAGTACGA
The DNA here is from genome assembly GCA_036277075.1 of Thermoanaerobaculia bacterium. Lineage (GTDB taxonomy): Bacteria > Acidobacteriota > Thermoanaerobaculia > Multivoradales > UBA5704 > DASUNQ01. Next base: position 9,192 of record DASUNQ010000088.1, on the reverse strand, counting down.
CCTCCTGTTCCACGGCGTCCGCTTCGCGGACCAGCGGGGCTTCCGCGCCGTCTGGCTTCCCGAGCGCCACTTCCACTCTTTCGGCGGCTTCTCGCCCAACCCGGCGGTCCTCGCCGCGGCGTTGGCGCGGGAGACCGAGCGGATCGAGATCCGCGCCGGCAGCGTCGTCCTGCCGCTCCACCACCCGATCCGGGTCGCCGAGGAGTGGGCGCTCCTCGACAACCTGTCGGACGGCAGGGTGGGCGTCTCCTTCGCCTCCGGCTGGCACCCCAACGACTTCGCCTTCGCGCCCGAGGCGTACGCCGACCGGCACGAAATCATGCTGCGCGGCATCGAGACCGTGCGCCGGCTCTGGCGCGGCGAGTCGCTCGCGGTGCGGAGCGGGACCGGCCAGCCGCTGAGCGTCCGGCTCTTTCCGCTCCCCAAGCGCGCCGAGCTGCCGATCTGGCTGACCGGCACCTCAACCGAGACCTATCGCCGTGCCGGCCGGCTGGGCGCGGGGGTCGTCACCAACCTCCAGGACCAGACCGTCGAGGAGGTCGCGCAGAAGGTGCGGCTCTACCGCGAGGCGCTGGCGGAGGCCGGGCACGACCGGACACTCGCCCGCGTCACCGTGCTCCTCCACACGTTCCTCGACGCCGACGCCGCGGCGGCGCGCGAGCGGGCGCGCCGCCCCTTCTGCTCGTATCTCCGCTCCAATCTCGCCCTGCTGCGCAACCGCCTGGCGAGCGAGGGGCGCGAGGTCGATCTGGAGCGCCTGGCCGCCACCGATCTCGAGTACCTGCTCAACGAGCATTACGAGCGGTGGGCGGCGGGGAGCACGCTGATCGGCTCGCCGGAGTCGGTGGCGGAGGTCGTGGCGCGCCTCGCCGCAGCGGGGGTGACGGAGGTCGGCTGCCTCGTCGACTTCGGCGTGGAGGCGGACCTCGTCCTCGCGAGCCTCCACCAGGTCGATACGCTGCGACAGCGCTTCGCTCGCGTCCAGCCCGCCGCGTTGGAGCCGTCGCCAGACCGGTCGGTTGTCTCCGCCCATGCCATCCCCGAGCCTGCCGGCGCGCCGCTGACCGCGGCGCAGCAGGCGCTCTGGTTCCTGACGCAGCTCGGGCCCGACGCCTCACGCGCTTACAACGAATCCATGCGGCTCGACCTGCGCGGCGCGCTGCGGCCGGAGGCGCTCGCCGGCGCGCTCACCGCGGTGGTGGCGCGTCACGAGGCGCTGTGCGCCCGGTTCAGCCCCGACGGCGAGTGGCAGTGGATCGCTCCCGCGGCGGCGGTGCCGATGCCCCTGGTGGATCTCTCGGCGCTGGAGGGAGCGGGGCGCGCGCGGGAGGGCGAGCGGCTGACGCTCGCCTGGGCGCAGGAGCCCCTGGACCTCGAGCGCGGGCCGCTGCTGCGCGCGGCGCTGCTGCGCCTGGCGGCCGAAGAGCACCGGCTGACGGTGACCACCCATCACCTCGTCCTCGACGGCCACTCGGCGGGAGTTGTCGTCCGAGAGCTCGCCGCGCTCTACACGGCGGCCTGCCGGGGGGGCATGCCGGCGCTGCCGCGCCCCGGCCGCTTCACCGAGGTCGCGCGGCGGCTCGCCGACGCCGATCGGGCCGCGACGGCGGCCGCCGAGCGGTACTGGGCCGAGCGCTTCGCCGAGCCGGCCACACCGCTCGCGCTGCCGCTCGACCGGCCGCGCCCGCCCGTCAAGCGCTACGACGTCGCGCGCCACCAGCGCCCGCTCGGCGACGACCTCGCCGCCGCGCTGCGGAGCTTCGGCCGGCAGCAGGGGAGCACGCTCTTCATGAGCATGCTCGCCGGCTTCAAGATCTTCCTCCACCAGGTCACTGGGCAACGCGACCTGATCGTCGGCATCAACGCGGCGCCCACCTCAGGGGAGAGCGAGAGAGCGCTGGTCGGAGACCGGGTCAGCGGCCTGCCGCTGCGCAGCCGGATCGCCGCGGGGCAGACGGTGAGGGCTTACCTGGCCCAGGTCAAGCGGCTGGTCGTCGAAGGGTACGAGCACCAGGGGTTCTCTTCCGGCCGGCTGCTCCGGCAGCTCAAGCTCAAGCGCGATCCCAGCCGCCCTCACGTCGCCGCGGTGGTGTTCGATCTGGAGCACTCCGGAGCGCCTCCCCAGTTTGCCGGGCTCCAGGTGGAGATCGACGCCAATCCGGTGGGCGCCAAGGTGGACCTCTATGTCAGGGTCCTGGAGAGCGCCGGTGGGATCGCGGTGCGCTGCGATTACGACGCCTGCCTGTTCGCGCCGGCGACCATCGCCCGCTGGCTGCAGCACTACGAGGTGCTGCTGCGGGCGATCGTCGCCGCGCCCGACGGCGCCATCGACGAGCTGCCACGGCCATTGTTCCCGGCGCCGCCGCAGGCCGCGCCGGCTTCCAACCTGACCCACTACCAGCGCCTGCTCTGGGCGAGCCAGAAGCTCGCGCCGGGCGCGCCGCTCCTCGCCAACGCCGGCATCACCCGCCTGCGCGCCTGCATCGTGCCGCAGCTCCTGGCGCGGGCCCTCCAGAGCGTCGTCGACGGCAGCGATGCCCTGCGCACCACGATCGAGGAGGTCCACGAGGAGCCGGTGCAGAAGGTGCGGGAGCCGTTCGCCTGCGCCATGGGCTATCAGGACCTCTCCGGCCGGCCCGACCCGGCGGCGGAGGCGCGCGACCTGGCCCTGGCGCGCTGCCGCGTGCCGCACGAGCTGGCGCAGTCGCTGGTGGACGTCGCGCTCTACAAGCTGGGAGAGGACGATTTCCTCTGGTACCTGAACCTCAATCACCTCGTCGCCGACGCCTGGGCGGTCACGGTGGTGCTGCGCGCCGTCTTCGACGCTTACCAGGAGTTGCTCGCCGGCGTAGAGCCTGCCGTCGTGCCGCTGCCCCCCTTCGCCGACTTCGTCGAGCGCGAGCGCGAGCGCGAGGCGCTGGCGTCGCCGGACGCGCGGCGGGCGGAAGAGCACTGGCGGGAGAAGCTGTCGCGCGAAGCGGAGGAGATGTCGTTCTACGGCGCCGCCCCGGCCCGGCTCTCCGGGCGGCTCGAGCGGCTGACCATGGACCTCGGGGCGGAGCGCAGCGCGCGGCTCAAGGCGATCGCCGCGCGCGAGCCGTTCTACCTCATGTCGCCCGACCTCTCTCTCTTCAGCCTGCTCGGCTCGCTGGTATGCGCCTATCTCGCGCGGATCAGCGGCAACCGGACGCTCTCACTCGGCATGCCGTTCCACAACCGCACGACCGAGGCCGCGAAGCGGACCGTCGGCCTGCTCATGCAGATCCTCCCCCTGCGCGTCGCGCTGGACCCCGGCGAGACCTTCCCGTCGCTCGCCGAGAAGCTGGCGCTCGAGAACCTGGAGAGTCTGCGGTTCCGGGGCTTTCCCGTCGGCAATCCGTTGCGCCGGCGGGCCTACGACGTCGAGTTCAACTACATGCCCATGAGCTTCCCCGCCTTCGCCGGCAGGCCGCTGGAGTTCGAGTGGTTCCAGGCCGGCCACGGCGCCGACAGCCTGGCGGTGCAGATCTTCGACATCGCGGGCCGAGAGAGTCTCCTCGCGCAGCTCGACTTCCACTGCGACGTCTTCGACGAGCGGCAGCGGCAGCTCGCGGCCGCCCACCTGCTGCTGGTCGTCGACGCGTTCCTCGCCGACCCCGGGCGGCAGATCGTGTCGTTCCCGCTGCTGAGCCGCGACGAGCGCCGGCAGGTGGTCCACGGCTTCAACGCCACCGCGCGCGAGTTCCCTCTCGGGCAGGGCTTCGCCGAAGCCTTCCAGGGTCAGGTCGAGAGGGACCCAGAGCGGATCGCGGTCGCGGACGACGCCGGCGTCTTCACGTACGCCGAGCTCCACGAGCACGTCTGCCGCCTCGCCCTGCGGCTGGAGACGGTGGGGGTGGGGCCGGAGAGCCTCGTCGCGGTTCTTGCGCCGCGCAGCCGCGGATTCCTCGCCGCCGTCCTGGCGGTCTTCCGCGCCGGCGGGGCCTACCTGCCCCTCGACCCGGCGCACCCCGCGGGCCGCCTGCGGCAGTTGCTGCGCCAAAGCGGCGTGGCCGTGGCGCTCGCCGCGCCGGAGCTCCACTCCGCGCTGCTCGGCGCGCTCGACGGCATGGCGGCCGACGAGCGCCCCCTGGTTCTCGAGCTCGAGGGCGCGGGAAGCGACGCCAGCGTCGTCGTCCATCCTCCGCTCCCCGGTCCGGCCGGCCGCCTCGCGTACGTCGTCTACACCTCGGGGTCGACCGGCGCGCCAAAAGGGGCCATGGTCGAGCAGGCGGGGATGATGAACCACCTCTTCGCCAAGGTCGCGGACCTTGCCCTGGGCTCCGGCGACGTCGTGGCGCAGAGCGCGTCCCAGTGCTTCGACATCTCCGTCTGGCAGCTCCTGGCCCCCCTCCTCGTCGGCGGGCGGGTGCGCGTCTTCCCCGACGAGATCGTGCGCGATCCGCTCCGCTTGCTCGCGAGAGTGGAGGAGGAGGGGATCACCGTCCTCGAGACGGTGCCCTCGCTGCTCAACGCGCTGCTCGACGAGCTGGAGGCCGCGGGAGCGGATCGCCCGCGCCTGCAGGCGCTGCGCTGGCTCCTGGCCACCGGCGAGGCGCTGCCCGCCGATTCTTGCCGGCGCTGGCTCGACCTGTATCCGGAAGTGCCTTTGGTGAACGCCTTCGGCCCCACTGAGTGCTCCGACGACGTGACCCATCACGTCCTGCGCCGGGCGGTCGCCAGCGCCGTCCCGATCGGGAGGCCGATCGCCAACCTGCGGGCCTACGTGGTCGACCGCGAGGGCTTCCCTGTACCGGCTGGCGTCGCGGGCGAGCTCTGGATCGGCGGCGCCGGCGTCGGCCGCGGGTACCTCCACGACCCGCAGCGCACCGCCGCGGCGTTCGTCCCCGACGACTTGTCCGGCGAGGCGGGAGGACGGCTCTATCGCACCGGCGATCTCGCCCGCTTTCGGCCGGACGGCTGCCTCGACTTCCTCGGTCGCATCGACGACCAGGTGAAGGTCCGGGGTCACCGCATCGAGCCAGGCGAGATCGAGGCCGCCCTGCGGGGGCACCCCGAGGTGCGGGAGTGCGCCGTCCTGGCGCGGCGGGAGGACGGGGGCGAACCGGCCCTGGTGGCTTACCTGGTGCCGCGCGCCGGCGCCGGCCCGCAGCCCGCCGAGCTGCGCGCTTACCTCGGTGAGCGGCTCCCCGACGCCATGGTCCCCGCGCACTTCGTGCGGCTCGACGCCCTGCCGCAGACGCCGAACGGCAAGCTCGACCGTGCCGCGCTTCCTCCGCCCGAGAGCGGTCGCGGCGCCCTCACGCAGTCGGCCGTCGCCCCGCGCGACCGCCGCGAAGCGGCGCTCGCCGCCATCTGGAAGGATGTGCTCGGCATCGCCGAGGTCGGGGTGCACGACAACTTCTTCGAGCTCGGCGGCGACTCGATCCTGAGCATCCAGGTCGCTTCGCGGGCCGGCCGGGTGGGCCTGCGATTCAGCCCGGTGCAGCTCTTCGAGCACCCGACGATCGCGCGCCTGGCCGCGGCAGCCGAGGTGGGCGCCGGGCTGCGTGGCGAGCAGGGAATCGTCACCGGGTCTTTCCCTCTGACGCCCATCCAGCGCCGCTTCTTCGAGCTCGACCTGCCCAACCCGCACCATTGGAACCAGTCGCTCCTGCTCGAGGTGGCGCGGCCGCTGGCGATCCCCTGTCTCGCCGCCGCCCTCTCCCACCTGCTCGCGCACCACGACGCGCTACGCCTGCGCTTCCACCCTCGGGCGGCAGGGTGGAAGCAGGAGCTCGGCGCGCCGGGACCTACGGTCCCGCTCTCCTGTCTCGACCTTTCCGCCCTGCCCGAAGAGGCCCGCAGCGGAGCGATCGAGGGCGCGGCGGCGGCGCTCCAGGGAAGCCTGCACCTGAGCGCCGGCCCGCTGCTGCGGCTCGCCTGGTTCCATTGCGGCGGCGCTCCCGGCCGCCTGCTGCTGGTCGCGCACCATCTCGTCGTCGACGGCGTCTCCTGGCGCGTCCTGCTCGAAGATCTGGACGCCGCTTACCGGCAGCTCGAGCGGGGCGGGCCGGTCGAGCTGCCGCCCAAGACCAGCTCGTTCAAGGCCTGGGGGGAGCGGCTGGTGGAACTCGCGCGCTCACCGGCGCTGCGGGAGGAGCGGGCCTACTGGCTCGCCGAGTCGCGGTCGCGGGTGCACCCGCTGCCGCGCGACTTCGCGGGCGGGGTCAACACCCGCGCCTCCGCACGCGGAGTGTCGGTGGCCCTCGACGCCGAGGAGACGCGGGCCCTGCTGCGCGACGTCCCGGGAGCCTTCCAGACCCAGATCAACGACGTGCTGCTCGCCGCCCTCGCCGAGGTGTTCGTCGACTGGACGGGCGGCGGGCCTCTGCTCGTCGACCTCGAGGGGCACGGGCGGGAGGAGATCGCCGCCGACCTCGCCCTCTCGCGCACCGTCGGCTGGTTCACGTCGCTCTTCCCGGTCCTCCTCGATGTCGCGGGAAGGGGGGCGCCGGCTGCGCGGCTCGCGGCCGTGCGGGAGCAGTTGCGTGCGGTGCCGCGCAACGGCATCGGCTATGGCGTGCTGCGCTACTACGGCGATGCGGACACCTCCGGCCGGCTGCGGGCGTTGCCGGCGGCGGAGGTCAGCTTCAACTACCTCGGACGCCTGGATCAGGCGCTGCCGGCACAGTCGCCGTTCCGTCTGGCGCGGGAGTCCGCCGGCCCGGCAGCCGGGCGCGGCGGAATGCGCAGCCACGTCCTGGAGATCAACGGCCTCGTGGTCGCCGGTCGCCTGCGGCTGGAATGGGCCTACAGCGAGAACCTCCACCGCGCCGAGACGGTCGCGATACTGGCGGGGAGGCACACTCAAGCGTTGCGCGCGCTGATCGCCGCGAGCCGCGGCGAGCCGACCGCTGCGGCCGGTCCGTCAGACTTCAACTGGAGCCCGCAGCAGCTGGAGGGGATCGCCGCGATCCTCGAGCAGCCCCGCGGCAAGCAGCGGAGGGCGGTCCAGCGATGAGCCGGGTCGAGGACTTCTATCCGCTCTCCCCGATGCAAGAGGGGATGCTGTTCCACACCCTCTGCGCCCCGGACTCCGGCGTCTACGTTACGCAGGTCAGCATCGCCCTGCCTGGGGAAGTGGACATCGCCGCCTTCGAGCGGAGCTGGCGGCTGGTCGCCGGGCGCCACCCCGCCTTGCGCACCTTCTTCGCCTGGGAAGGGCTGGAGTCGCCGGTCCAGGTGGTGGAGCGGGAGGTGGAGCTGCCCGTCGCGCAGCACGACTGGCGCGACCTCTCGGCGACCGCGTGCGGCGAGCGGCTGGCAGCGTTCCTCGCGTCCGAGCGGGCCTGCGGCTTCGACCTGTCGCAGGCGCCGCTGCTGCGGCTGTGCCTCATCCGGCTGGCGAGCGGCCTCTGGCAGATGGTCTGGACCTTCCATCACCTCATCCTCGACGGCTGGTCGGTGTCGCTGGTGCTCGGCGAGGTGGCGGCGGCCTACGAGTCCTTGAGCCGCTGCTGCGAGCCGGACCTCGTTCCGGCCCGTCCTTACCGCGACTACATCGTCTGGCTGCGGCGCCAGGACCTGGCGCTCGCCGAAGAGCATTGGCGGCGGGTGCTGCGGGGCTTCACTTCGCCCACTCCGCTCCCCCCCGACCCGGATCCGGCGCAGTTGCCGGACGGCCGGCCGCGCGCCGCCGCGCAGCAGGTGCGGCTGTCGGCCGCGGCAACGACCGCCCTGACGGCGGCGGGGCGGCGCGCCGGGGTGACCCTGAACACGCTGGTCCAGGGCGCCTGGGCGGTGCTCCTGAGCCGCTACAGCGGACAGTCGGACGTGGTCTTCGGGGCCGCCGTCCTGGGCCGCCCGGCCGACCTGCCCGGCGCCAACTCGATCGTCGGGCTCTTCATCAACACGCTCCTGGTGCGGGTGGACGCGGCGACGGACGCCGCGGTCGGCGCTTGGTTGCAGCAGCTCCAGGCGAGCTGGGCGCAGGCGCGCCGCTACGAGCACAGCCCGCTAGTCCAGGTGCAGGGCTGGAGCGAGGTGCCGCGGGGAGTCCCCCTCTTCGAGAGCATCGTGGTCTTCGGCGGCTCCCCGCGCGATGCGGGCGTCCAGCACCGCGGCGAGAGCCGGCCCGCGCCGACCCGCGGCTGGGCGTTGGAGACGATGGACCAGACGAACGTGCCGCTGAACCTCGAGGTCACTCCCGGCGCGGAGCTCGGGCTCGAGATCCGCTACGCCCCGGCGCGGTTCGGCGAGGGTTTCGTCCGGCGGATGCTCGGGCACCTCACCACTGTCCTCGCGGAGCTGCCCGCCGACCTCGACCGCCGGATTTCGGACCTGCCGCTGCTGACCGCCGCCGAGCGCGAGCAGCTCCTGGACGTCTGGAACCACACGGAGGTGGCGCTGCCTCGCGAGGGATGTGCTCACCGCCTCTTCGAGGTCCGCGCCGCGCAGGCACCGGACGCGGTGGCGCTCGGCTGGGGAGAGGAGGAGCTCACCTACGGCCAGCTCAACCGGCGCGCCAACGGCGTCGCCGCGGCCCTGCTCGAGCGGGGGATCGGCGGCGACGACGTGGTGCCCTTGCTCGGCCGCCGCGGTCCCGATCTGGCGGCGGCGATCCTCGGCGTCTGGAAGGCGGGCGGCGCCTACCTGCCGCTCGACCCGCGCCACCCGGCGGAGCGGCTACTCCACATCCTCGAGCAGAGCGCCCCGCCGCTGGCGATCGTCGCGGGGGAGCTCGAGCCGATCTTCCAGCAAACCTGCGAGGGCCTGCCGCCGGCCAGGCGGCCGGCGTCGTTGCGGCTCGAGCGCCTCGCCGGGCGCGAACTGGAGGGCGACCCGGCGCCGCGCGGCGATCCGCGCGACCTGGCCTACGTCATCTACACCTCCGGGTCGACGGGCCTCCCCAAAGGGGTGATGATCGAGCACCTCGGAATGCTCAACCACCTGCTGGCGAAAGTGCGGACGCTGGGGTTGGGGAGCGCCGACTGCGTGGCGCAGACCGCCGCGATCACCTTCGACATCTCGGTCTGGCAGTTGATGGCCGCGCTGCTCGTCGGCGGCCGGGTGCGGATTGTCGGCGACGAAGTGGCGGCCGACCCGCTGCGGCTGCTCGGCGAGGTCGAGCGCTTCGGGGTAACGGTCCTCCAGACGGTCCCCTCGATGCTGCAGGCGATGGTCGAGCGGCTGGAGGCCGCCCCCCGCCGGCCGGCCCTGATCTCGCTCGTC
>DASUNQ010000087.1:0-11367 GCA_036277075.1 Thermoanaerobaculia bacterium | reverse complement strand
CGGTGGCGCGCGAGCTGGCGCGCCGCGGCGCCGCGGTCGGCCTGCTGGCGCGCGGCGAGGAAGGCCTCGAGGCCGCCGCCGTCGAGGTGCGCGAGGCCGGGGGCCGCGCGCTCGCCCTCCCCACCGACGTCGCCGACCCGGCGCAGGTCGAGGCGGCGGCGCAGGCGGTCGAGGAAACACTGGGGCCGATCGACGTCTGGATCAACAACGCCATGGTCACGGTGATGGCGCCGGTCAAGGAGCTGACGCCCGAAGACGTGCAGCGGGTGACCGACGTCACCTACCACGGCACGGTCTACGGCACGCTGGCGGCGCTGCGCCGCATGCTGCCGCGCGACCGCGGCACGATCGTGCAGGTGGGGTCGGCGCTCGCCTACCGCTCGATCCCGCTCCAGGCGGCCTACTGCGCCGCCAAGCACGCCGTCGCCGGCTTCACCGACTCGCTCCGCTCCGAGATCCTCCACGACCGCAGCGCCGTGCGCCTGACCGCCGTCCACCTGCCGGCGCTGAACACGCCGCAGTTCACCTGGTCGAAGACGACGCTCGACCACGAGCCGCAGCCGCTGGGCAAGATCTTCCAGCCCGAGGTGGCGGCGCGCGTCATCGTCCACGCCGCGCGGCGGCCGCGGCGGCGCGAGTACTGGGTCGGCGCGAGCGCGGTCGTGGCCATCCTCGGCCAGCGGATCGCACCCGCCGCCGGCGACCGCTACCTGGCGCGCGTCGCGGTCGAGGGCCAGCAGAGCGACGAGCCGATCGACCCGCGCCGCCGGCACAACCTCTACGAGCCCGTCCCCGGCGACCACGGCGCCCACGGCCCGTTCGACGCGCGGGCGCGGGCGCGGAGCTGGCAGTGGCGGCTGTCGAGGAACCGCGGCTGGCTGCTGGCGGCGGCGGGGCTCGGCGCGGCGGCGGCGCTGGGGTTGCGGCAGCAGAGGCGTGGGGACGGCGACGTTGAGCAGTCCGCGGCGACTGTCGGTGAGATGCCGGATCAGCGGCCGGGCACGATGCGGAACCGGCGCTTGCCGTCGATCCGGTAGGTCTCGAAGTCGTCGTCGATCGTGAGGATCGTGGCGAGGTCCTCTCGCCGCGCCAAGTGAACCAGGGTGGCGTCGGCGAAGTCCATCGGCCGGTCCCGGTAGCGCTGCATCAAGGCTTCGAGGTCGGGAAGGTCCTCGTCACCGATCGGCAGGACCACGATCGCGCCTGAACGAAGGAAGCCCCAGGCCAGGGTGAGGTGGCGCGGTGTGTCCAAGAGATGGAACAGCTCGGTGAGGACCGCCGGCGAGGTTGCGAGCGGGAGGTCGAGGGTGGCGAGGGCGTCCGCGCAGCGCCGATGCCACGGATCGCGGCGCTCGAGCAGCGCGAGGAGCGGACCGGTGTCGATCAGGCCCTTCGGCCTAGCGCCCATATCGCCGGCGCAGCCGCGCCCGCACCTCCCGGCTCACGTTCTCAGCCCGGCCGGGGACTTCCCCGTTGAGCACGCCCACGAACTTCATCGCCGCCGCGCGGAGGCGCAGTGTGCGCTCCTCGTCGCTTTCGTCGCCGGGGTGCGACCGCTCCAGCCACTCCCTCGCGATCTGCTCGAGCAGCTCCGCCAGGCTCTTCCGCTCGGCGCGCGCCGCCTCCTCCAGCTCCGTCTTGAGCCGGGGGGACAGCCGCCAGCTATACACCTCGGTCTTCGCCATGCACCACATCGTAGTGCAAAGCGGCGGGGAGGGTCCAGCGGAGCTACGCCGGCTTCCCTACTCTTCGCCCAAGAACGGGTAACGGTAATCGCTGGGGGGAACGAAGGTCTCCTTGATCGCCCGCTGCGAGGTCCAGCGCAGCAGGTTGGCCATGGAGCCGGCCTTGTCGTTCGTCCCTGAGGCCCTGGCGCCGCCGAAGGGCTGCTGGCCGACGACGGCGCCGGTGGGCTTGTCGTTGACGTAGAAGTTGCCGGCGGCGTGGCGCAGGGCGCGGGAGAGGCGGGCGATCTCCCGCCGGCCGCGGGCGAAGACGGCGCCGGTCAGCGCGTAGGGGCTCGTCGTGTCGACCAGCGCCAGCGTCTCCTCGAGCCGGTCGTCGTCGTAGACGTAGACCGTCAGCACCGGCCCGAAGATCTCCTCCTGCATCAGCTTGAAGCGCGGGTCGGTGGTGAGGACGACGGTCGGCTCGACGAACCAGCCGGTCTTCTCGTCGGTGGCGCCGCCGCAAAGGATCTCCGCCTCCGGCGCGTTCCTGGCGTGATCGATGTAGCCCTTGATGCGGTCGAAGGAGGGCTTGTCGATGACCGCCGCCATGAAGTTGCGGAAGTCGGTCGGCGGACCCATGCGCACCGTGGCGAGCTCGTCGGCGAGCCGCTCGCGCACCGCCGGCCAGAGCGAGCGCGGCAGGTAGGCGCGGGAGGCGGCCGAGCACTTCTGCCCCTGGTACTCGAAGGCGCCGCGGACGAGCGCCGCGACGAGGGCCGCGACGTCCGCCGAGGGGTGCGCGAGGACGAAGTTCTTGCCGCCGGTCTCGCCGACGATCCGCGGATAGGAGCGGTACTTGGGCAGGTTCTCGGCGATCGTCTTCCACATGCCGTGGAAGACCGGCGTCGAGCCGGTGAAGTGGATGCCGGCGAAGTCGCGGTGCGCGAGCGCCGGCTCCCCCACCTTGCCGGCGCGTCCGGGGAGGAAGTTGATCACCCCGTCGGGCAGGCCCGCTTCCTTGAGCAGGCGGGCGATCTGGTAGTTCGAGAAGACGGCGGTCGAGGCCGGCTTCCAGAGCACCGTGCAGCCCATCAGCGCCGGCGCGGTGGGGAGATTGCCGCCGATCGAGGTGAAGTTGAACGGCGAGACGGCGAAGACGAACCCCTCGAGCGGCCGGTACTCGACCCGGTTCCACACCCCCGGCGGCGACCAGGGCTGGTCGGCGTAGAGGGCGCGCATGAAGTAGGGGTTGAAGCGCCAGAAGTCGATCAGCTCGCAGGCCGAGTCGATCTCGGCCTGGAAGACGGTCTTCGACTGGTTGAGCATGGTGGCGGCGTTGAGGGTGTCGCGCCAGGGGCCGGCGAGCAGCTCGGCGGCCTTCAGGAAGACCGCGGCGCGGTCCTCCCAGGCCGTCTCCGACCAGTCGCGCCAAGCGGCCTCCGCGGCGCGCGCCGCCGCCTCGACCTCGTCCGCCCCGGCCTGGTGGTAGGTGGCGAGGACGTGCCCGTGGTCGTGCGGGCAGACCGCCCGCGCCGTGTCCCCGGTCCGCACCTCCCGCCCGCCGATCAGCAGCGGGATCTCGACCTCCTCCGCGAGCATCGCGTCGAGCCGCCGCTTGAGCGACGGCTTCTCCGCCGAGCCGGGCCCGTAGCCGCGGACCGTCTCGTTGACCGGCGGCGGGACGGGGGGGACGGAGCTGGTCATGGCTGGATGCTATGCGGCGCGCTGCCGGCGCCGCAACGAGTCGATCAGAGCGGCACGAACCGGACTCGCGACTCGAGCTCCTCCGTTCGGCTGGCCAGGAGGAGGAGCTGCAGGTCGGCGACGGCCGTGCCGATTGGACAATCCTCACGGACGGCGATCACTCCCGGCATGTTCAAGCCCGAGCTCACACGCGTGTAGGCATGACCGAGGAGAGTCTGCCGATCGTGGGTGACAAGGACCCGCTTCTCCTCGGCGGCCCAGGCAAGCAGGTCGTCGTCAGGGTTGCCGGCGAGGCGCGTGTCCTGCACGCGAACAATGTCGAGGTCCGGGATCTCGCGCTGGAGCGCCTTCAGGATTCGGCCGTCGAAGTTCTCGTCGGCCGCCAGTCGAAACACGGAATGTCAGCGGCGGAGGCGCGCCAGAAGGCGCTCGCGCAGGCCGTCCTGCGGCCATAGAGCCTCGACCTCGCCACGAATCTTCTCGGCCTCGGCCTCACGACGGCGGAGGTACTCTTCAACCTCCTCGCGGTGGCGTAGGTAGTACGTGATGACCGCGTAGACGTCGTCCAGCCGGAGGACGTCGAAGGCCTCGGCGATCTCCTCCGGCGTGGAGCCCTGGGAGTAGACGCCGACGAGGGTGTCGAGCGTCACGCGCGTCCCGCCGACGCGGATCACGCCGTCGGCGTCGACCGCGAGGGGCACGGGCTCGGCGAGGGTCGCGGGCAGCACGAGATCAGGATAACAGAGCGTGCGCGCGATCAGCCCCGGAGCGCCGCCCAGGCGAAGAGCAGGAAGCCGAGGATCAGGAGGGTACCGCCGAGGGGCGTGACGGCGCCGAGGAGGCGGGGGCCGCCGAGCGCGAGGGCGAAGACGGTGCCGCTGAAGATCGCGGCGCCCAGGAGCAGGCACCAGCCGGCGGCGCGGAGGGCGCCGGACGCCGGCGCCTGGCGGGCGAAGAGGCCGAGGAGGGCCAGGCCGAGGCCGGAGTACATCAGGTAGCGGGCGGCGGTCTCCCAGAGCGCCAGCGCGCGGGCGTCCAGGCGCGCGGCCAGAGCATGCGCGCCGAAGGCGCCGGCGGCGACGGCCGAGGCGGCCAGGAGCGCGCCAATCGCGATCCAGGAAGACACGGGCGGATCGTAGCCCGATCGAGCCGAACGTCCCCCGCCGGGGACGCCCGGAGGGCGGACGCGCCGCAAAACGTTCCGTTTCGGAAATCGAGCGCCAATTTCGGTGACCGGGCGCCCATCTCGGAGATCGGGCGCCCGTGTCGGTCGCCGGCGGGCGGTATCCATCGTCGGGCGCCCGTGGCGGTCGTGGAGCGCCCATCTCGGTCGCCGGACGCCCGTATCCGTGATCGGCCTCCCATCTCCGAAATGGAACGTCCGCCGTCGCGCTATCATCCCGCGCGGCTCACGGGGAGAACGGTGCCGAGCGTCTACGACCTGAAGCCCAGGTTCCAGGCCCTGCTGCGGCCTGGCGTCGCGGCGCTGGCACGGGCCGGGGTGACGGCCAACCAGGTGACGGTCGCGGCGGCGCTGCTCTCGCTCGCCGCCGGCGCCGTGATCGCCCTCCTGCCGGACCGCCGCGCGCCGCTCCTCCTGCTGCCCCTCGTCCTCCTACTGCGCATGGCGCTCAACGCCGTGGACGGCATGCTCGCCCGCGAGCACGGGCAGAAGAGCCGCCTCGGGGCGCTGCTCAACGAGCTCGGGGACGTGGTCGCCGACGCCGCGCTCTACCTGCCGCTGGCGCTCGTCCCCGGCTTCCGCCCCTGGCTGGTCGTCGCCGTCGTCCTCCTCGCGGCGCTCACCGAGATGAGCGGCGTGCTCGGCCCGACGATCGGCGCCTCGCGCCGCTACGACGGCCCCGCGGGCAAGAGCGACCGGGCGCTCGTCTTCGGCGCCGTCGGTCTCGCGCTCGGCGTGGGCGTTCCCGCCGGCCGCTGGCTGGACGTCCTCCTCGCCATCCTCGCGCTGGCCACGGCGTGGACCGTCGTCAACCGGGCCCGGCGCGCCCTCGCCGAGCCGGCGCCGGGCCCCGCCTGATGGACGTCTTCGCCTTTTTGCGCGGCCGCCTCGACCCCGCCGTGGCCTGGGCGCTCGGCGGCGTCTTCACCCTGCTCGTGGTCGCCACCCTCGCCGTCTGGCTCCTCGGCCGCTGGAAGCCGCGGGCCGACTGGAGCGAGCTGCGGGCGCGGGTGCGCACCTGGTGGGTCATGGCCGGCGTCTTCGCCGTCGCCCTGGTGCTGTCGCGCAAAGTCTCGCTCGTCTTCTTCGCCTTCGTCAGCTTCCTGGCGCTCAAGGAGTACCTGTCGCTCATCCCGACCCGCCGCGCCGATCGCGGCGTCCTCCTCTGGGCCTACCTCGCGATCCCCGTCCAGTACCTCTGGATCGGCATGGGCTGGTACGGGATGTTCATCATCTTCATCCCGGTCTACGCCTTCCTCTTCCTGCCCATGCGCATGGTGCTGATCGGCGAGACGGAGGGCTTCTTGCGCGCCGCCGGCACCCTGCACTGGGGGCTCATGGCGATGGTCTTCTCGATCAGCCACGTCGCCGCGCTCCTCGTGCTGCCGGTGAAGAACCCGCACGGCGGCGGGCCGGGGCTGGTGCTCTTCCTCGTCTTCCTCACCCAGTTCAACGACGTCGCGCAGTACCTCTGGGGGAAGTCGCTCGGGCGCCACCGGGTGATCCCCAAGGTCTCGCCGAACAAGACCTGGGAGGGCCTGCTCGGCGGCGCCGCGACGACCCTCCTCCTCGCCTGGCTGCTGGCTCCGCGCCTGACGCCGCTGACGCCGGTGCAGTCGCTCCAGGCCGGGCTCATCCTCGGGCTCGGCGGCTTCGTCGGCGACGTGGTCATCTCCGCCCTCAAGCGCGACCTCGGGATCAAGGACAGCGGCACGCTGCTGCCCGGCCACGGCGGCATCCTCGACCGCGTCGACAGCCTGAGCTACACGGCACCGCTGTTCTTCCATTTCGTCTGGTACTTGTATGGACCCTTGGTGACGAGGATCGGGTGAGCCGCGCTTGAACCGCCTGTTGCGGTGGCTGTTCTTCTGGGGCGTGGTCCGGCCGGTCATCCTCGTCGTCCTCGGCCTCAACGTCCGCCACCGCGAGCGCCTGCCGCGGGACGGGCCCGCCCTTCTCGTCGCCAACCACAACAGCCACCTCGACACGATGGTGCTGATGACGCTGCTGCCGACGCGCCTCCTGCCCAAGATCCGGCCGGTGGCGGCGGCCGACTACTTCCTGAAGGGGCCGCTCCTCTCCTGGTTCGCGCTCGAGATCGTCGGCATCCTGCCGGTGGCGCGCGGCGGCGCCAAGGGGAAGCCGGCGCCCGGCGACCCGCCGCCGGACCCGCTCGCCGCCGCCGCCGCCGCGCTGGAGCGCGGCGAGGTGGTGATCCTCTTCCCCGAAGGGTCGCGCGGCGAGCCCGAGCGGCTGGCCGACTTCAAGGCCGGCGTCTGGCACCTCGCCCGCCGCCATCCCGCGGCGCCGGTCGTGCCGGTCTTCCTGCACGGGCTCGGCAAGACGCTGCCGCGCGGCTCCGTCCTGCCGGTGCCCTTCTTCTGCGACGTCTTCGTCGGCGAGCCGGTGCCGCTCGGCGACGACAAGGCCGCTTTCCTCGCCGAGCTCAAGGCGCGCATGCAGGGGCTGGCCGCGGAGGGGCGGTTCTCGGTCTGGGAGTGACCCTCGCGGCGGCCGCGGTCTGGGGCTTCGCCGAGGCGACGGTCTTCTTCGTCGTCCCCGACGTGCTCCTGACCTGGGTGGCGGTCGGCGCCCCGCGCGCCGCCCTCCGCGCCTGCATGGCCGCCCTCGCCGGCGCGCTCCTCGGCGGCTGGTTGATGGTCGCCTGCGGAGCGCGCGACCCGGCGGCGGCGCGGGCTCTCCTCGACCGGGTGCCGGCGATCTCGCCGGGGATGATCGAGCGCGTCGAGCGGGAGATCGCGGAGCACGGCGCAGCCGCGACGATCGTCGGCCCGCTGCGCGGCACGCCGTACAAGATCTACGCCGTCCTCGCCGGCGCCCGCGGCGAGGGGGTGTGGCGCTTCCTCGCCGTCTCGGTCCCCGCCCGCCTCCCCCGCTTCCTGCTCCTCACCCTCGTCGCGGCGTGGGTGTCGCAGCGCCCGCTCCGCCGCTGGAGCCTGGCGCGCAAGCGCGCCCTGCTCGCGGCGCTGTGGGGGGTCTTCTATGCCGCGTACTTCGCGCTCATGCCGAACTGATCTAGAGTTCGCCCGCGCGTGGACTTCACCCCCTTCCTGGAGATCCTCGGCGACGTCAGCCTGGTCTTCGCCGCCGCGGCCGCCCCGTTCCAGGGCTCTCGCGGGCGGGTGGACTGACGATTCCCGAGGGCACCGCGCGCGGCGCCCCGCAGCTCCTCTACGAGCTCTACGCCCGGCCCTGGCTGGCCGAGCTGGCGCGCCGCCTCGGGCGCCGCGGCACGCTCGCCGACGTGCCGGTCGCCGAGCTCGACCGCCTCGCCGCCGCCGGCGTCGACCTGCTCTGGCTGATGGGGGTGTGGCCCTCGGGCCCGCGCGGCATCGAGATCGCCCGCACGCTGCCGGACCTGCTCGCGGACTACCGCCGGCTCCTCCCCGACTTCGGCGACGGCGACGTCGGCGGTTCCCCCTACTCGATCGCCGCCTATGCCGTCGACCCGGCGCTCGGGGGGGCCGGCGCGCTGGCGCGACTGCGCGAGCGGCTGGCCGCCCGCGGCATGCGGCTGCTCCTCGACTTCGTGGTCAACCACACCGGCCTCGACCACCCCTGGGTGCGCGAGCGCCCGGACCTCTACGTGCAGGGCAGCGCGGAGGACCTCGCCCGCGCGCCGGGCGACTTCTTCGCGGTCGACACCGGGCAGGGCCGGCGGATCCTGGCCCACGGCCGCGACCCCTACTTCCCCGGCTGGACCGACACCGCGCAGCTCAACCTCCTCCACCCCGAGACCCGCGCGCGGCTGCGCGCCCAGGCGACGGAGCTCGCCGGCCTCTGCGACGGCGTGCGCTGCGACATGGGCATGCTCGCCCTCGAAGAGGTCTGGCATCGCACCTGGGGCGAGCGGGCGACGGCGCCGCTGCCGCAGCCGGCGGTCGGCGAGCTGTGGACGGAGCTGATCGGCGCGGCGCGGGCGCGCCGGCCCGACTTCCTCTTCGTCGCCGAGGCCTACTGGGGCCTCGAGGCGCGCCTCCAGGAGCTGGGGTTCGACTCCACCTACGACAAGACCCTCTACGAGCGGCTGCGGCACGGCGCCGGGAGGGAGGTGCGCGAGCACCTGCGCGCCCCCCTCGGCTACCAGCGCCGCTCCGTCCGCTTCCTCGAGAACCACGACGAGCCGCGCGCCGCCGCCGCCTTCCCCTGGGACCGCCACCGCGCGGCCGCGGTCGTCGCCGCCACGGTCCCCGGGCTCCTCCTGCTCCACGACGGCCAGCTCGAGGGGCGGAGGACCCGCCAGCCGATCCAGCTCCTGCGCCGCCCGGCCGAGGCGCCGGAGACGGAGACGGCGCGCTTCTACGAGCGGCTGCTGGCGGCGGCGCGGCGCCGGCCGGGCGCGGACTGGCGCCTGCTCGAGCCGCGGCCGGCGTGGGAGGGGAACCCCACGGCCGAGGACTTCGTGGCGTCGCTCTGGACGGAGGACGGCCGGCTGCGCCTGGCGGCCGTCAATTTCTCGGCCGACCAGGGGCAGTGCTACCTCGACCTCGCCGGGTCAGGGATCGGCGGCGGCGAGGTGGAGCTGCGCGACGCGCTCTCCGACACGCGCTACCGCCGCCCCGGCGGCGGGCTCGAGACGCAGGGCCTCTACCTCGACATGCCGCCCTTCGGCGCGCATCTCTTCGACCTCACCGGCGGCTGAGCGCAGCGCCAAAAGGCGCGAAAGCTTTCGCGCCGGGCTCCTAGCCGCAGTGCTCGTCGAAGGCGGCCTCGAGGTCGGCGGCCACCTGCTCCGCCGAGCGCCCTTCGATGCGGTGGCGCGGCAGGAACCAGACCAGCTCGCCGTCCTTGAACAGGGCGACCGAGGGGCTGCTCGGGGGCACGTCCGGGATGTAGCCGCGGGCGCGCGCCGTCGCCTCGAGGTCCTGGCCGGCGAAGACGGTCGCCAGGCGGTCGGGCCGGCGGCCGTGCTGGAGCGCCAGCCGCACGCCGGGGCGGGCCATGCCCGCGGCGCAGCCGCACACCGAGTTGACCACGAGCAGCGCCGTGCCGCTCGTCTGCTGCATCCAATCGTCGACCTGGCGCGGGTCGGTGAGCTCCTCGATGCCGGCGCTCGTCAGCTCGTCGCGCATGGGCCGGACCAAAAGCGGGCTGTGGGGCACTCTGAACCTCCTTCCGTCTCCGCTATTCTAGCCGGCCATGCGCCGCTTCCGCCGCTTCGCCTTCGCCCTCGCCGCCCTCGCCGCCCTGCCGCTCCTCGCCGCCGCGCCCGCGGCGCGTCCCGCGGACCGGCCGCTGCGCGCCGGGTTCCTGGTGGTCGACGGCGTCTACAACACCGAGCTGGCGGCCCCGTACGACGTCCTCCACCACGCCGGCCGGCACGTCAAGCCGGGGATCGAGGTCTTCACCGTGTCCCCCGACGGCCGCGCGGTGACCACCTTCGAGGGGCTCAAGCTCCAGCCGCACCACTCCTTCCGCAGCGCGCCGCCGATCGACGTCCTCGTCGTGCCCAGCGCCAAGGGGAGCATGGACGCCGATCTGCGCAACGCGTCGCTCGTCGCTTGGGTGCGCCGGACCGGCGGCAAGGCGCGCTACCTCCTCTCCCTCTGCGACGGCGCCTTCGTGCTTGCCAAGGCGGGGCTCCTCGACGGCGTCGCCGCGACCACCTTTCCGGACGACTACGAGCGCTTCTCGCGCGCCTTCCCCAAGGTGGACCTGCGGGTCAACGTCAGCTTCGTCCAGGACGGCAAGGTCCTCACCTCGCAGGGCGGCGCGCGGAGCTACGCCGTGGCCCTCCACTTGGTGCAGCAGCTCTACGGCCTCGAGGTGGCGAAGAAGGTGGCCCACGGCCTCCTCGTCCCCTGGCCGCCGGAGCCGGGAGCGCGGCCGCCGTTCGTCGTCGAGGACCCGCTGCCGGCGCCGCACCGCCGCCCCGCCGACTAGGCTAGGCGGCGGCCTCGGTCTCCGTGCGCCGCCGCCGGCGGAGCCCGACCCCGAGCGCCCGCCAAGCCTGCCCCGGCCGCAGGCACCCATACGCGAGGAGGAGCGCGAGGCCGCCGCCGCGGCGGCGGACGAAGGAGCCCCGGCGGAGGAAGGTGGAGAGCAGCGCGTCGAGGGCGCGCCGCCGGCCGCGGCCGAGCGGCAGGGCGGCGAGCGTCCCGGCCGGCGGCGGCGTGTCGATCATCGCTTCGACGGCCCGCAAGGCGGTGTAGAGCACCCCTTCGGCGGCGCCCTCGGCGGCGCGCGCCGCGAGCTCGCCGCCGTCGATCGCCCACTCGCCCGCCGCGTCGCCGGCCGCGATCGCCTCCGCCAGGTCGTAGAGCCCCTTGAGCCGCGCGTAGCGCTTGCGGGAAACGGCCACCGCCAGGGCCAGGAGGCGGTCCTCCGCGGCGGGCAGCCGCAGCTCGAGCCCGCGCCAGCGCACAAGCCGCGCCCGCGCCCAGATGCGCTCGAAATCGATCGCCAGCACGCCGTTCATCGTCACGTCGTGGTGCGCCAGCCAGTCGCACTCGATGCCCTCGGGGTAGAGCGCCCGCCGCAGGTCGCGCGCGCTCTCGCCGGGCGGCGCCGCGGGTCCGGGGCGCAGCACGAGGTCGAGGTCGCGCGCCACGGTCAGCCAGGGGCGCTCCTCGACGACCGCCTCGAGCGCCGCTCCCTTGACCAGCAGCGCCTCCAGGCCGCGCGCCGCGAAGGCGGCGAGCACCTCGGCGAGGCGCAGCGCCAGGAGCTCGCGCGCGGCGACGTTCTCGAAGAGCGCCGCCTCGAGCCGCGCGGCGACGGCCGGCGCCACGCCCAGCCGCGCGCCGCCGCAGGCGGCCAGGCTGGTGGCGACGAGCGGCGCCACGCGAT
>DASUNQ010000086.1:0-2761 GCA_036277075.1 Thermoanaerobaculia bacterium | reverse complement strand
CGAGGGGCGCGACGCCGACCGCTCCGGCCTGCGACTGAACCTGCGGGCCCGCGACATCGCCGGGCTGCCGCTCCAGGCCCGGCTCCGCCTGCGCACCCTCGACGTCGACCGCGAGCGGCGGCTGAGCAACGGCGCGCCGGCGAGCGAGAGCCGCGACCGGCTCTACGAGGCGTCTCTCACCTACGATCCCCCCGAGGGGCGCTTCGCGGTGCGCGCCGGCCGCCTCGGCACCAGCCCCTTCGTCGGGCTCGGCTACCTCGACGGGGTCCTGGCCGAGCTCCGCCCCCTCGACACTCTTGCCGTCGGCGGCTTCTACGGCCTCCGTCCCGAGCTCGAGGAGCTGGGGTTCGAAAACTCGGGCAGCAAACTCGGCGCCTTCCTCTCCTTCACCCCTGCCGGCCGGGAATCCCCGGACGGTCTCGAGCTGTTGCTCGCAGGGGTCCGCGAAGAGGGGGAGATCGGGGTCAGCCGCGACTACCTGACGGTCGAGACGCGGTACGACGGCGGCGGGCGGTGGTCGTTCTACGAGCACGCCGAGCTGGACCTCAACCGGGACTGGCGGGAGGAGCGCGCCGACGAGTCGGTCCAGCTCTCGAACGTCGCGGTGACGGCGCTCGCCCGGCTCTCGGACCGCAACCGGCTGAGCCTCTCGTACGAGCGCTTCCAGCGCTACTGGACCGAGGAGACCCGCTTCGTGCCCGAGGAGCTGTTCGACGACTTCCTGCGCCAGGGCTTCCGCGCCAGCTGGCAGAGCGGCCGGCCCGAGGCGCTGAGCTGGTCGTTGACCGCCGGCTTCCGCAATCGCGAGAGCGCGCCGGAGGACCGCGTGCTCTCGATCTTCGACTCCAAGGAGACGACCTCGCTCGGACTCGGCGTCAACCACCCGCGGGTGCCCGGCCTCGGCATCTCGTTCGGCGCGCAGGCGCTCGGCTTCACCAGCTCGTCGGCCGACGGCGTGCTCGTCAGCCTGCGCGGCGCCCGCCGCCTGGGCCGCGGCCACGAGGTGAGCTTGACCCTGGGCAGCAGCCTCAACCGCACCACCGCCTTCGACGAGGAGCGCGTCCTCTCCTGGGGGCGCGCCTCACTCTGGCTCGAGCTGCCCTACGACCTCTTCGGGCGCGCCGACGTCGAGCTGCTGACCGGCGACGACGTCGAGGGGCAGCGCTGGAGCGTGGGGCTGGGCTACCGCCTCTGACGCCGTTGCCCGCCGCCGTCTCCGAGGCCGTCCTGCTCTGGAGCGCCGCCCTGCTGGTGGTGGCGCTCGTCGTCCTGCCCTACCTCTGGCGCTTCCGCCGCCGCCTGCGCCACGACCGCGAGCGCAAGGAGGAGGCCGCGGCGCTCGGCATCGACAAGCCGGCGGCGCAGTTCCCCTACGTCGATCCCACCCACTGCATCGGCTGCGGCGCCTGCGTCCGCGCCTGCCCGGAGGGGGACGTGCTCGGCATCGTCGGCGGCACCGCGGTCGTCGTCAACGGCCTGCGCTGCGTCGGCCACGCGCGCTGCGAGGAGGCCTGCCCGGTGGGCGCGATCACCGTCGGGCTCGGCGACCTGAAGTCGCGGCAGGACGTGCCGCTCCTCGACGACCGCCACCAGACGACCGTGCCGGGGATCTACGTCGTCGGCGAGCTCGGCGGGCTCGCGCTGGTGCGCAACGCCGTCCTCCAGGGGCGCAAGGTGGTGGAGCACATCGCGCGCGAGGTCGCGCCCGCGGCCGCCGCGAAGGCGGACGGCGAGGTGATCGACCTCCTCGTCGTCGGCGCCGGCCCGTCGGGGCTGAGCGCGGCCCTCACCGCGCGCGCCGCCGGCCTCTCGCACGTCGTGCTGGAGCGCGAGGAGAGCCTCGGCGGGAGCCTCCTGCACTACCCGCGCCGCAAGATGGTGCTCACCCAGCCGGTCGAGCTGCCGCCGTGGGGCGCCCTGACCCGGGAGGAGTACGCCAAGGAGGACCTGCTCCAGGTGTTCGAGGGGATCGTCGAGGAGCACGGGCTCGACGTCCGCTTCGGCCAGCCGGTCCTCGACGTGCGGCGGGAGAACGGGCACTTCGCCGTGCGCGCGGGCGGCGGCGCGTTCCAGGCCCGCACCGTGGTGCTGGCGCTGGGCCGCCGCGGCACGCCGCGCAAGCTCGGCGTCCCCGGCGAGGAGCTGCCGAAGGTGATGTACCGCCTCCTCGACGCCGAGGGGTACCGCGACCAGAAGATCCTCGTCGTCGGCGGCGGCGACAGCGCCGCCGAGGCGGCGATCGGCCTCGCCCGGCAGCCGGGCAACGAGGTCACCCTCTCCTACCGGCGCGAGAAGCTGGTGCGCCTCAAGAAGAAGAACCAGGACGCCCTCGACGCCCTCCTCGCCTCCGGCCGTGTGCGGCCGCTCTTCTCCTCGCAGCCGGTCGAGATCACTCCCGACAGCGTCCGGCTGAAGGTCGGCGCCGAGACGGTCGAGCTCGCCAACGACTACGTCTTCGTCTTCGCCGGCGGCGTGCCGCCGTTCGACTTCCTCAAGAAGATCGGCGTGCGCCTCGGCGGCGAGACGGCCGACGAGGCTAAGACCGCGGCCTAGCGCAAGAAGAGCCAGCAGGCGGCCGCCGCGAGGGCGGCGACCGCGATCCAGAAGCCGGGACGGCGGAGGGTGCGGGTGGCGGCGCGCCCCGCCGCGGCGGCGCCCAGGGAGCCGAGGTCGAGTGCCTCGGGGGCGGCGGCCGGCGGCGGCGAGGGTGCGGCGGCGGCGATCGTTTCCGGCGCGGGGGCGGTCGGCGCGGGAGCCGCCG
>DASUNQ010000085.1:0-6159 GCA_036277075.1 Thermoanaerobaculia bacterium | reverse complement strand
ATCGCCGCCGCCGCGGCGGCCGGCCAGGGCGCGGACTGGAGGAGCCCCCAGAGCGCCAGCGCGAGGAGCGCGGCGAGAACGGGGGCCGCCGGGCGGAGGGGGCGCAGGTCCGGCGCCGCGGCCGCCGCCAGGGCGAGCGCGAGGAACGCCGCGACCTCGAGCGCCGCAAGGGCCGCCGGCGTCACGCTGCCGAAGGGGAGCGGCGCCCAGAGCAGGAGGAGAGCGAGCGGCGCCGCCGCGGCCAGCGCGCGATGGCGTACTATCCGCGCGCTCCGATGCGCAGTCCCGTCGACCCCGCCGGCACGGGCGGAAGCTCGCGCCCCGCGCGAGTGCGCCTCGCGCGGCGCCTGCTCCTCCTCGCCGCCCTGCTGCTCGACGCCGACCTCGCCCTGGCTCAATTCGACCAGTATACGGAGCCCGGCGGACCCTCCGGCCGCCCGCTCTCGCGCCGGGACCAGATCGAAGGGGCGATGGAGGAGGCTCCCTGGCGGCTGGGCGTGGTGCGGCTCAGGCCCTGGATCGGCCTCTACGACGTGCAGTACGTCGACAACGCGCTCGGCGCGGCGGACGAGGAGGAGGAGGTCTCCGACCTCACCGCCACCTTCGGCGCCGGCCTGCGCGCCTACCTCCGCACCGGCCCGAAGCTGGTCTGGGCCGCGCACCTGCTGCCGGAGTACGTGGCCTGGCAGGACCTCGAGGAGCGGCGCAGCGTCAACGGCCGCTACGGGCTGGGCGCCTTCGGCTTCTTCAACCGCCTGACGCTCGAGGCGCTCGCCGAGCGCGACCAGCAGCAGCGGCTGGCCTCGGCGGAGGTGCCGGAGCAGGCGCACGAGCGGCGCGAGCGCGGGCGCCTGGCGGCCGAGGTGAAGGCGACAGGACGCATCTCGGTCTTCGGCTCGGCCGAGCTGGCGCGGGTGCGCTACGAGGCCGACGACGCGGCGGCGCCGCTCGAGCGTCTCGACCGCGACGCCAGCTACCTGCGTGCCGGGCTGCGCTGGCACCTGCCCCGCGGCTGGTCGGTCGGGCTCGGCGCCGAGCGCTCGCAGGTGGACTTCGAGGACCCCGACGCCGACCGCTCGAACGCCGGCACCTCGCCGGTCGCCGAGGTGCGCTGGGACCGCCCCGAGCGCTATCTACGCCTCGAGCTGGCGCGCCGCTCGCTCGAGCCGCGCGGCGGGTCGAGCTTCGTCCCCTTCGAGGAGCCGACCGCGCTCCTCGAGGCTGGCTTCAACTCGGACGGGCGCATGCCGGTCTGGGTCTACGGCGGGCGCGGCCTGGTCTACGCGCTGAGCGGCGACTACGCCTACTTCACCGACGACCGGCTGGGACTCTCGGCGCGGCTCGAGCTGGGCTGGCGCAGCGACGTCCAGCTCTTCGCCGAGCGGGCGCGTCACGACTACGCCGCGGTCCGCGCCGGCGTCGCGGCGCGGCGCGACGACGCCACCGCCTACGGTCTCGGCGTCGGCTTCGCGCTCGGCCGCTCCACCCGCCTGAGCCTCTCGGCCCGCCGCCTCGAACTCGCCTCGAGCCTTCCCGGCTTCGACCGCTCGGTCGCCTCCTTCGGCGCCGGCGTCGCGCTCGGCGGCCGCCGCTCGGAGTGGTGAGGCGGCCAGAGCGCCGCAACTCCGCGCCAAGCCGCGGCTTTACGCCTCGCCGATCCCAACGTAAACTCTGGCGTCACAGCGACTAACTCCGATGCCGTCGAGAACCGCCGTCCTCTGTCTGCTGGCCCTGGCCTGTCTCGGCCCCGGCCGGCCAGCCGCCGCGCAGACCGCCGCGCGGGCGGCCGGCTACCGCATCGGCGCCAAGGACCTGGTGCAGATCCAGGTCTACGAGGTGCCGGAGCTCAACGTCGAGCGGCGGGTGGGCGAGAACGGCGCGATCAACCTGCCGCAGCTCGGCGACGTCGGGGCCGCCGGCCTGACCGGCGAGGAGCTGGAGGAGCGGCTGCGCGAGCTGCTCTCGCGCTACGTGCAGCGCGCCACCGTCAACGTCGAGGTGCTCGACTTCCGCTCCAAGCCGATCACCGTCATCGGCGCGGTGCGGCAGCCGGGCGCGCTGGCCTTCTCCGGCCGCTGGACGCTGCTCGAGGCGATCACCGCCGCCGGCGGGCTGGCAGAGGGGCACGGCGGCAGCATCTACGTGCTGCGCCGGGCCGACAACGGTCTCTCCGACCAGGTGGTGGTCAGCGCCGAGGACCTGCTGGTGCGAGCCGACCCCAAGGTCAACCTGCCGATCGTCGCCAATGACCTGATCAACGTCCCCGCCACCGTCGAGGTGACCGTCTACTGCCTGGGCGAGGTGGCGACGCCCGGCGCCGTGGTCTTCAAGAGCACCGAGCGGGTCACCCTGCTCGCCGCCATCGCCCGCGCCGGCGGGCTCTCCGAGCGCGCCGCCAGCCGCATCTTCATCCGGCGCTCGACCCAGGGCGCCGCGGGCGGCGAGCTCGCCGTGGACTTCAAGCGCATCCTCGCCGGCAAGGAGCCGGACCCCGAGCTGCGCGGCGGCGACGTCGTGGTGGTCAAGGAGTCCTTCTTTTGAGCAGCCCGTTCAACCCGTTCGAGGAGGCATCGGCGGCGCCGGCCCAGGAGTCGGAGTTCAACCTCGGCGAGTACCTCGGCATGGTGCGCCGGCACTGGCGGCTGGTCGCCGCGCTCTGCGCCACCTGCATCGCCGCCTCGGTGATCCACTACCTGATCACGCCCAAGGAGTACCGCGCCTCGGCGATGCTGCAGATCGAGCGCCGCAGCCTGACGCCGCTGGTGGGCAACAACCAGAACCCCTGGCTCGACAACTACCTGAACCTCGAGTTCTACCCCACCCAGTACAAGCTGCTGGAGAGCCGCGGCCTGGCCGAGCGGGTGGTGCGCCACCTCGACCTGATGAGCGACCCGAGCCGCCAGCCGGCGGCCGCCAGCCGGCTCCGCAAGGCGCCGGGAGCCGCCCCCTCCGCCGCGGACGACGAGGCGGTCCTCGGCGCGCTCGCCGACGGGCTGCGCGGCGGGCTCTCGATCGAGCCGCTCGGCAACACCCAGCTGGTCAGCGTCTCCTACCGCTCGGGCGACCCGGAATTCGCGGCGCGCGCCGCCAACGCCTTCGCCGAGGAGTTCATCGACCTCGGCATCGAGAACCGCTACACCACGGTGGGCAAGGCGTCGAGCTTCCTCGGCGCCCAGGTCGGCACCCTCAAGCAGGAGATCCAGGACCGCGAGACGCAGCTCCAGGCCTTCAGCCGGCACAGCGGCATCGTCGCCGTCGACCCGGAATCGAACGTCCTGCTGCAGCGCCTGGAAACCCTGGGCAACGACTTCATGGAGGCCAAGAAGCAGCGCTTCGCGAAGGAGGCGGCCTACCAGGAGGTGCTCTCGGCGCCCAAGGAGACGGTGGCCGACAGCCTCTCGGCCGGGCTGGTCAGCGAGCTGCGGGCCGAGCAGATCCGCGCCGAGCGGGACTACGACGGGCGGCTCAAGACCTTCAAGCCCGAGTGGCCGGCGATGCAGGAGCTCAAGGCCAAGGTGGACAAGGGGCGCCAGAACCTCAACGCGGTGATCGACGAGATGGTGGCGAAGGCGCGGAGCAGCGCCTACGCCGAGTACCAGACGGCGCTGCGCCAGGAGCAGGCGCTGGCGGGCGAGCTCGAGCGGGTCAAGGGGCAGGCCATCGACCAGAACTCGGCGGCGGTCGAGTTCACCAACCTCAAGCTGGAGGTGGAGAGCCGCCGCGAGATGCTCGACCAGCTCATGCAGAAGCAGTCGGAGACCGAGGTCACGGCGCGCCTGCAGGACACCCGCGACTCGAACGTCCGCATCATCGACCAGGCGCTGGTGCCCAGCGGCCCGTTCCGCCCCTCGCTGCGGCAGGACCTCACCTACGGGCTCTTCATCGGGCTGCTCTTCGGCATCGGCTGCGCCTTCCTGATCGAGTTCCTGGACCGCTCGCTGAAGACCCCCGAGCAGGTCGAGCGGCGCCTTGGCCTGGCGACGCTCGCGGTCATCCCCGACTTCGCGGACGGGGGCAAGAAGTACGGGGCCGGCTATGGCTACGGCTACGGCGACGGGCCGACGGCGGAAAAGGACGAGGCGCCCCGCGCGCGCCCCGTGGCCGGCGCGCCGGTGGCCTGGCTGGAGAAGAAGCGCGGCGGCGGCGAGCCGGCGCAGATCGAGCTCGTGCCGCACGACCGGCCGCGCACGCCGATCTCCGAGGCCTACCGCGCGCTGCGCACCGCGCTGCTGCTCGCCTCGGCCGAGGAGCTCAAGGTGGTGGCGGTCACCTCGGCGGGCGCCTCGGAGGGCAAGACGGCGACGGCCGCCAACCTCGCCGTCGTCCTGGCGCAGCTCGGTCGGCAGGTGCTGATCGTCGACAGCGACCTGCGCAAGCCGCGCCTGCACCAGATCTTCAAGACCTCGAACCGGCTGGGGCTGGTCAACCACCTCACCGGCGGCGCCGACCCGGAGTCGGTCTTCCTGCGCACCGAGGTCCCCAACCTCTGGCTGACGCCGTCGGGGCCGATCCCGCCCAACCCTTCGGAGCTCCTCGCCTCGGACCGCATGCGCGAGTGGCTGCGCCTGGCGCGGTCGCGCTTCGACTTCGTGGTCGTCGACACGCCGCCGGTGCTGCCGGTGACCGACGCCACGATCGCCGGCGCCTGGGCCGACGGCGTGGTGCTGACGCTGCGCGCCGGCAAGGTGACGCGCGAGGACGCGCGCGCCTGTCTCGAGCGGCTGCGCCAGGCGGAGGTCAAGGTGCTCGGCGCGGTGCTCAACCGCCACCGCAGCGCCCAGGGGCAGAGCGGCAAGCGCTACCGCTACTACGAGTCCTACGGGACCTACGAGAGCGAGCCGCAGGCGGGCTCGGCCGCATGATCGACCTTCATACCCACATCTTGCCGAACATCGACGACGGCGCGCGGAGCCTCGAGATGGCGGTGGCGATGTGCCGGCTGGCCGCGGCCGAGGGGTGCGAGGCGCTGGTCGCGACACCGCACCAGCGGCGCGGCGTGTGGTGGAACTGCGACGCCGCGGCGCTCGAGAGGTCGCGCGCGCGCCTCCAGGAGGCGGTGGGTGCGACGCCGCGGCTGCTGCTCGGCGGCGAGATCCGCGTCGACGCACAGCTCCTCGCCGAGCTGGCGCGCCTGCCGGAGAGCGGCCTCCAGCCGCTCGCCGGCTCGCACTACCTGCTCGTCGAGTTCGACGGCGCCGGCATGGCGCGGCAGGCCATCGAGCTGGTGCACGAGCTGACGGTCGCCGGCTGGCGACCGGTCGTCGCCCACCCCGAGCTGATCCCCTGGCTGGCCGAGGACGAGGGGCTCGTCGAGCGCCTGGTGGACCTCGGCGCCTCGACCCAGGTCACGGCGATGAGCGTCACGGGCGAGTTCGGCCGCCGCGCCGAGGCCGCCGCCCACCGGCTGATCGAGGGGGGCCTGGCGCACTTCGTGGCGAGCGACGCCCACGACCTCCACCGCCGCCCGCCCGGGCTGCGGCGCGCCGGCGCCGCGATCGCCGCCCGATGGGGCGAGGAGGCGGCGCTTCGCCTCGTCGACGAGAACCCGCGCGCCGTGCTCGCCGACCGGCCGCTCGCCGCGCCGCGGCCGCAGCGCGAGAGGACCGCCTGATGGCGACCCGCACCGCCGCCCGCCGCCGCGCCGCCGCCCTCTGGGCGGCCGCCGTCCTGTTCGCGGCCGTCGCCGGCGCGGAAACCGCCCCTCCCCCGGAGGCCGATCCGTTCTACGCCGGGCTGCTCCTCGACGGCGCGCACGCCTACGACCGGGGCGACTTCGCCGCCGCCGCGCGCGACCTGCGGCTCGCCTGCTTCGGCTCCCTGGACCAGCCGCTGGCGCTCGCCGGCTGCCTCACCCGTCTCGGCGCGGCGCAGGCGAAATCCGGCGACGACGACGGCTTCGCCGACACCTTCCGCCGCGTGGTGGAAGTGGAAGGGCGCTTCGGCGCCTACGCGCGCGCCGACGTGCCGGCCCCGGTGCGCGCCGCCTTCGAGGAGCGGGTCGCGGCCGCCATCCCGGCGGCCACGCTCGCGCAGGTGCCGGTCTTCGCGCCGCTGGCGGCGCGCAAGGCCGAGGCCGAGCGCCTGGCGAAGCTCTCGCCGAAGCAGCGGCGGCTCGAGGAGCAGCGCAAGCCGGACCCGCGGCGGCAGGCGATCGCGGCC
>DASUNQ010000084.1:0-6521 GCA_036277075.1 Thermoanaerobaculia bacterium | reverse complement strand
CGACATCGCTCAGGGTAGTAACCGCAGCTGCGCCGGCCGCAGCCGCTCCCAGACCTCGCGATCGACCTGCTCCAGCCATTCGCGCCGCCGCGCCGGGTCGAGGCGCAGCGCCAGGAGCCCCCGCCCGGCCAGCTCCTCGTCGAGACGCCGGTCCACCGCGGTCTGGAAGGCCGGGTCGGCCGAGCGCACGCCGTCCGGGCTCGGCTCCTCGACGATCGGCACGTGGACCAGCAGGTCGTAGCCGCGCATCCAGCCGTCCACCAGCCCCTCGAGGTGCGCCTGCCGGCCGGCCGCGAGGAGCAGGTAGACGTAGTTGTCGAGGACGCTCCGGTCGCAGACCACGATCGGATAGCGGACCTGCGCGATCAGCTCCTCGGCGACCTGGGCGTGGAGGATCCAGGACTCGGAGGCCACGGAGGTCTCCTCGTTGATCGGCAGGGGGCAGCGCCGCGCCACTTCGTGCACCACCTCGACCGCCACGTCGCGCTCCTTGAGCCGCGCCGCGAGGCCGTAACAGAGCGTGGTCTTGCCGACGCCGTGGCTGCCGATGAAGGCGACCTTCAAGCGCGGCGTGTCGGGCATGTCGACGATTGTCTCTCAGGGAAGCCCGGCGAGAGCGGCTTCGAGCAGGTCCATGGCGCAGGACAACTGCCGCCGGGTGATGGACAGAGGGGGAACGAGCTGCACCACGCGCCCCTCGGGGCCACCGGCGAGCAGCAGGACACCGCGGCGCCGGGCCCCCTCGACGAGCGCCGCCGCGGCCGCGCGTGAGGCGAGCTCCAGGGCCCACAGGAGCCCCCGCCCGCGCACCTCGCCAACGGCCGGAAAGCCTTTTTCCCACCCGACAACTCGCGGCCGAAGGAGGGTCTCCCCGAAGGTCGCCGCGCGTTCGGCGAGCCGCTCCTCCGCGATCACGTCCAGCGCCGCGAGCGCCGCCGCGCAGGCGAGCGGGTGAGCGACGAAGGTCGTGGTGTGCAGCGCCTCCCCCGGCGTCTCCCAGGCGGCCATCAGCTCGCGCCGCCCGACGACGGCGGCGATCGGCAGCCCGCCGCCCAGCGCCTTGCCGCAGCAGAGGAGGTCGGGACGCACCCCCTCGGCCTCGACCGCCCAGAGAACGCCCGTGCGCCCCAGTCCGGTGAAGACCTCGTCGGCGGCGAGCGGCACGCCGCGCGCGCGGCAGAGCGCGGCGACCTCCGCCAGCCAGCCGGGGGGCGCCAGCAGCACCCCCTCGCGCCCGACGATCGGCTCGACGAGCACGCAGGCGATCCCGCCGCCGGCCAGCGCCGCGTCCACCCCCGCCGGCGCGCCGCCGAAGGGGAGCCGCACGACGTGAGGATGCAGATGGGCGAGGAAGGGGCGCCGGAACTCCGGCCGCGAGGTGGCGGCGAGCGCGCCGAGGGTCACGCCGTGGTAGCTCGGCGCGAACGCCACCACCCCGGCGCGGCCGGTCGCGGCCACCGCCGTCTTGACCGCGATCTCGACCGCCTCCGCCCCCGAGACGGCGAAGAAGACCCGCGGATCGTCGACCGGGGCGAGCGCCCCGAGCCGCTCCGCCAGCTCGACGCGCAGCGGGTGGGCGTGGACGTCGCCGAGCCCGTGCAGCAGCCGCGCCGCCTGCGCGCGCACCGCCGCCACGACGCGCGGGTGGCGGTGCCCCACCGCCGCCACCCCGAAGCCGGAGGTCAGGTCGAGGTAGCGGTTGCCGTCGACGTCGAGGACGTTGGCGCCCCGCGCCTCGTCCCAGAGCAGCGACGGCCGGCCGCCGGAGAGGGTGTTGATTCCCGGCGCCTCGGCGGCGGCCAGGCGCGCCGAGAGAGCGCGCGAGCGCGCGCCCGGCGGCTCCCCCATCATGCGCGGGAGGAGGTCCCCGCGCCCGAGGCGCGAAGGCTTTCGCGGGCTCCATTCCCGTGCGGTCACACCTCGCGGCGCCCTGCCAGTGAGCGGCCGAGCGTGACCTCGTCGGTGTACTCGATGTCGCCGCCCACAGGCATGCCGAAGGCGAGACGGGTGACGCGCACACCGCGCGCCTTGAGCAGGCGCGCGAGGAAGAGCGCCGTCGCCTCCCCCTCGACGTTGGGGTTGGTGGCGAGGACGACCTCCTCGATCCCTTCCAGACGCTCGAGGAGGCGCGGGATGGCGAGCCGGTCGGGTCCGATGCCGCGGTGGGGAGAGAGCGCTCCGAGCAGCACGTGGTAGAGGCCGTGGTACTCGCCGGTGCGCTCGATCGGCTCGATGTTGAACGGCTCCTCGACGACGCAGATCTGCCGGCGCTCGCGCTGCGGGTCGGAGCAGTAGCGGCAAGGGTCGACGGCGGTGATGGCGTTGCAGGAGGAGCAGTGGAAGAGCTTCTCCTTGACGTCGGCGATGGCGCGGGCGAGCGCCAGCGCCTCGGCGGCGGGGACCTTGAGCAGGTAGTGGGCGAGGCGGGTGGCGGTCTTGGGTCCGATCGAAGGGAGGCGGGAGAGCTCCCCGACCAGGCGCGCCAGCGGGTCGGCGGGAGCGGGAGAGCGGTTCAGAACAGACCCGGCAGCCCCGAGGCGAGCGCCCCCATCCGGCTGCGCATCGTCTCCTCGATCCGGCGGCCGGCCTCGTTGACCGCCGCCACGATCAGGTCCTCGAGCATCGAGGGGTCCTCCCGGTCCATCGCCTCGGGATCGATCTTGCAGCCCACGAGCTGCTTGTGCCCCGTCATGCGGACGGTCACCATGCCGCCGCCGACAGCTGCCTCGACAACCAGCTCCTCGAGCTCGCGCTGCAGCCGCTCCTGCATCTCCTGCGCCTTCTTCATGAGCTGTTGCATGCTGCTCATCGTCAGTCCTCTCTCGCGCGGGCGTGGGGCTCGACCCGTTCGACCCGACCGTTGAAGATCTCGAGCACCGTCTGGACGACGGGGTGGCTGAGCACCTGGGGAGCAGGCGGCGCTTCGGGCCGCGACGGCGACACGCCGTCGCCGTCGTCCTCTTGCCAGCGCGTGCCGCTGCCGCAGACCGCCGTCATCACCATCTCCAGTATTTGCCGGTTGTTGCCGCGCCGCAATTCCGTTTCCAGGTGAGCGTCGCGCGGGACGAGCAGGACGTCGTCCTCGAGACGAGGCCGGTGCTCGTGAAAGACGGCGGCGAGCGAGGGGCGCCGCTTCTCCAGCTCGGCGATGAGGACGCCGACGACGTCGGGACCGACATCTCCCCGAGCCGTCCCCGCCACCTCGCCGGCGGGGTCTTGCGGAGGCTGCTGGGTAGGGAGCAGCGGCGCCGGCGTCTCGGCGGCCGTCGCCGGCTTGGACCTGTCGGCACCCTTTGTCGCCGGCGTTCTCCCACCCGAAGGCTGTTCTTCTCTCTTCTGCCCCGCCAGCAGCTCCTCCACCCGCACCAGCTTCGGCAGCTCCGCCGCCCGCAGCCATGCGATCTCGACCGCCAGGACGCCGGCCTCGCTGCGGCGCACGATCTGCTCGCTGGCGAGGAGCTGCTGGAGGAGCCGGAGGAGGTTCTCGTAGCCGGCGACGCGGGCGCGGCCGGCAAGCGCCGCGGCCTCCTCCGCGGGCAGGTCCACCTGCGTCTCGGCTCCCCCCATCGCCAGGTGGAGCGCGTCGCGGCAGTAGGCGAGGAACTGGCAGTAGACGTGCCGCGGGTCCCAGCCCTCGTCCTCGATGCGCTCCACCGCCGCGCGCACGCCGGGAGGGTCGCCGGCGAGAATGGCTTCGAGGAGGCGCGCGAAGAGCGCCGTGTCGAGCCCGCCCAGGAGCCGCACCGCCTCGTCGTCGGCGATCGTGCCGGAGCCGAAGGTGGCGAGCTGGTCGAGCAGCGCCACCGCGTCGCGCACGCTCCCCTCGCCGGCGCGCGCGACCAGGCGCAGCGCGGCGTCGCTCGCCGCGATCGACTCGGCGGTGCAGATCCGGCGCAGCAGCGCCGCCACCTCCTGCGACGAGACCCGCCGGAAGTGGAACTCCTGACAGCGCGAGAGCACCGTCGCCGGCACCGCCTCGATCTCGGTCGTGGCGAAGATGAAGACCAGGTGCGGCGGCGGCTCCTCGACGATCTTGAGCAGGGCGTCGAAGGCCTGCCGCGACAGGCGGTGGATCTCGTCGATCACCACCACCTTGTAGCGGTCGCGCGCCGGGCCGTAGCGCAGGCTCTCGGTCAGGTCGCGCACCTGCTCGACCTTCGAGTAGGTGGCGGCGTCCACCTCGATCACGTCGAGGTCGGCGCCCTTGGTGATCTCACGGCAGGAGAGGCAGTCGTCGCAGGGGTCGGCGGCGGGGCCCTTCTCGCAGTTGAGCGCCTTGGCGAGGACGCGCGCGGCCGTCGTCTTGCCCACGCCGCGGATGCCGGAGAAGAGATAGGCCTGCGCGATCCGCCCCTCGGTCAGGGCGTTGCGCAACGCGGTGACGATCGGCTCCTGGCCGACCAGACTGGCGAAGGTCTGCGGCCGCCACTTGCGGGCGAGGACCTGGTAGCTCATGGGACCTCAGGGGGACAAAAGAGGCAGCGCCCCACGAAGGACTCCGGTTTGTCTGCGGCACTCGGCGCGCATATCTTATCGCTGCTCCCTTCCGGGCCTGACGAGGTTCGATAGCGGCCGATGCACAGGACCCGAGCCCTTCGTGGGTCGCTGCCGGCGCCTAGGATAACACCGCCGTCCAGCGCGGATTCCCGCCCGAGTCTCCCGCCGCCGCCCCCCTTCGTCCTCGAACGGCAGTGAAACGGCGGCCGGCCCGAATCCGCTAACATAGCCGGCCGCGGCCGAGGCTGCCGGCGCTTCCGGCACCGGGCGACCGATGGACGACCGGGACTGGATGCGGGAAGCGATCGCCGAGGCGGAGCGGGGCGCCGCGATCGGGGAGGTGCCGATCGGCGCCGTGTTCGTGCGCGAAGGCGAGCTGCTCGGCCGCGCGCACAACCGGCGCGAGATCGACCGCGACCCGCTGGCCCACGCCGAGCTCCTGGTCCTCCGCCAGGCGGCGGAGCGGACCGGGGGGTGGCGGCTGGGCGGCACCCTCTACGTCACCCTGGAGCCCTGCCCGATGTGCGCCGGCGCCCTGGTCGCTGCGCGGGTCGAGCGGCTGGTCTACGGCGCCGCCGACCCCAAGGCGGGCTACTGCGGGACCCTGGGCAACGTCGTCCAGGACCCGCGGCTGAACCACCGTCTGGAGGTCGAGCCGGGCGTCCTGGCCGAGAAGTGCGGCGCCCTGCTCAGCGGATTTTTCGCCGCCCTGCGGCGGAATCCCCGTGCGGGGCAGACGGTTCTGTAAAGGTTCTTTGGACTTCGAGGAGAGGTGTCCGAGCGGCTTAAGGAGCACGCTTGGAAAGCGTGTGTAGGGGAAACTCTACCGTGGGTTCGAATCCCACCCTCTCCGCCACGATCCGACAATCGAGCGAGAGACCCCCGGAGAGGTGCCAGAGCGGTCGAATGGGGCGGTCTCGAAAACCGTTGACCGGGCAACCGGTCCGTGGGTTCGAATCCCACCCTCTCCGCCACCTCGCTCCCGATGCCGCGCCTTGACCCATCGCCCTGACCTGCGGTAAGTTCCCGCCTTCGCCGGCGCGGGAACGTCCGCCCGACGCGCGCCGTCCGGCCAGTACCGTCAACCCTCGACAGAAGGCGGTTCGAACGTGAAACGGACTTTTCAGCCGAACAACCGTCGTCGCAAGCGAACGCACGGCTTCCTGGTGCGGATGCGCACGCGCAGCGGTCGCGCGGTGATCTCCCGCCGGCGGAGCAAGGGGCGCAAGCGCCTGGGCGTCTGATGGCCGAGCGGCAGGACCCCCCGCCCGCGGGGGAGCGCCTGCGCGAGCGGGAAACACTGCGGCGCCGGACCGACTACCTCAGGTGCTACCGGACGGGCCGCCGCCGGCACGGCAGCCTGGCGATCCTCTACCACGTCCCCAACGACCTCGGGCACGCTCGACTCGGCATCACCGCCAGCCGCAAGGTCGGCAAGGCGGTGGCGCGGCAGCGCTTGAAGCGGCGGACGCGCGAGGTCTACCGGCGATGGCCGCAGCGCGCCAGGCTCCCCGCGCTCGACCTGGTGGTGCACCTCAAGCCGGAGGCGCGGGAGGCGGACTTCCGCAGCTACTGCGAGGAGCTGCTGGCACTCTTCGCCGGTCTCCTGCCGCGGGAGGCGCGATGAGCGGCGCGGCGGTCGGCGGCGCGGTGGCGCTGCTCGGCGCCTACAAGCGCTGGCTCTCGCCGCTGCTGCCCCGCTCCTGCCGCTTCGCGCCGACCTGCTCGGAGTACGCCGTCCTGGCGCTGCGCAAGCACGGCTTCTGGCGCGGCGGCGCGCTCGCCGCCTGGCGGCTCTGCCGCTGCCAGCCGTTCGGCGCCGGCGGCGTCGACCTGCCCTGAGAAAGGAAGTCTTCCCATTGGACTACCGCCGTCTCCTCGTCGCCTTCCTCCTCTCGATGGCGGTCTACCTCGGGTGGATGGCCCTCTTCCCGCCGGTGCCGCCGCTCGGGCGCGAGGCGAGCGAAGAGGCGGCCGCCGCGGCAGAGGCGGCACGCGCGCCGCGCGAGGAACGGCAAGCCGCG
>DASUNQ010000083.1:0-35739 GCA_036277075.1 Thermoanaerobaculia bacterium | reverse complement strand
TAGACCTCCTCCTCGCGCTTGGCCAGCGAGACGACCGGCGTCTCCTCGACGCCGAGCGCCGCCAGCCCCTCGAGCGCGGCGTTGAGCTGGCCGCGGCCGCCGTCGACGAGGATCAGGTCGGGCATCGCGCCGACCTCTTCGAGCCGCCGCCGGTAGCGCCGCTCGACGGCCTCGCGCATCGAGGCGAAGTCGTCCGGCCCCAGGTGCCCCGGCTGGCCGCGGACGTTGAAGCTCCGGTACTCCCCCTTGCGCATCTTCCCCTCCTCCCAGACGACCAGCGACGCCACCGTCTCGCTGCCCTGGAAGTTGGAGACATCGAAGCCCTCGATCCGCCGCGGCGGCTCCCCGAGGTCGAGGTGGCGCAACAGGGCCTCGGCGCCCGGGGCGAGCGTGTCGCCGCCGCGGAAGCGGCGCTTGTGCGCCAGGTCCGCGTTGCGCATGGCGAGCGCCACCCGCTCGGCCTTGGCCCCGCGCGCCGGCATCCGCACGTAGACCCGCTCCCCCTTCTTCTCCGCCAGCCACTCGCCGAGCGCCTCCTCCCCCTCGATCGGCAGCGGCAGGTGGATCTCCTTGGGGACGAAGCTCGTGCGGTCGTAGATCTGCGGCAGGATCTCGGAGAGGAGCCGCTCCGGGGCGATCGGTCCTACCCCTTCCCAGAACAGCTCACGGCGGTCGAGCACCTGGCCGCCGCGCATGACGAGGACGACAACCGCGGCGTTGCCTCCCGCCACGAAGACGCCGTAGACGTCCACGTCCTCCCCCTCGACCGAGGAGAGCTTGCGCCGCTGCGAGATCGCCTCGACCTCGCCCAGGGCGTCGCGCAGGCGGGCGGCGCGCTCGTAGTCGAGCCCCTCGGCGGCCTCCCACATCTCGCGCTTGAGCCGGCGTACGAGCTGGTCGCTGCGCCCGCCGAGGAACAGGCGCGCCTGCTCGACCGCCGAGTCGTAGGCCTCCTTCGTCGTCAGCCCGGCGACGCAGGGGCCGAGGCAACGGTGCATGTCGTAGT
Source organism: Thermoanaerobaculia bacterium (assembly GCA_036277075.1). Taxonomy (GTDB): domain Bacteria; phylum Acidobacteriota; class Thermoanaerobaculia; order Multivoradales; family UBA5704; genus DASUNQ01. The sequence continues at coordinate 34,733 of DASUNQ010000083.1, read as the reverse complement.
AGAGGCAAGGGCGCGGCAGAGAGCCGTCGATCTCCAGGTCGCAGACCCGCACCTGGAAGATCTTCTGCACCAGCTTGATCGCCTTGCGCGCCAGGCCGCCGGGGAGGAAGGGTCCGAAGTACTCGGCGCCGTCCTCGCGGATGCGGCGGGTGAAGGCGAGCCGCGGGTAAGGGTCGGCGGTGAGCTTGAGGTAGGGGTAGGTCTTGTCGTCGCGCAGCAGGATGTAGTAGCGCGGCTTGCGCCGCTTGATCCAGGTGTTCTCGAGCAGGAGCGCTTCGGCCGTGGAGTCCGTGGTGACGCAGTCGACGTCCACCGCCTCGGCGAGCATCGCGGCCAGCCGCGGCTCGTGCTCGCGCCCGAGGTAGGAGGCCGCCCGCTTGCGCAGCGAGGTCGCCTTGCCGACGTAGAGCGCCTTGCCCGCCGCGTCCTTGAAGATGTAGATGCCGGGGCGGTCGGGCAGCGCGCGGATGCGCTCGGCGAGCGGGTCGGCGGCCATGCCCGCTCAGGATGCCACAGCGCCGCCCTCCACGACTCCGTATACTCGCGACCAACCGAGGGAGGAGCACATGCCCAGACAAGACCTGACGCGAGCCGCCGCCGACCGCAGGAAGGCCATCGAGGCCATCGGCACGACCGAGGGAAAGCTGCGGAGGATCAAGCCCCGCGTCCTCAGCGACGCCCAACGCGCGAGCGCCCTCGGCGCCACCGTGAGTCTGCTGCGCGCCCCGGTCACCCTCACGCCGGCGCAGCCCAAGAAGGGGAAGAGCGCCCTCACGCTCCATTCCTGCATGATGAGCTATCCGGTGCAGCCGGCCGCTACCGGGATGGCGCTGTTCAGCTCGCTTTTCCAGGGAGCCGTGTTCCCGGGCTGCCAGGTCGAGTTCATGCGCATCAAGAAGGGCAGGCTGCACCTCGTCGAGTTCCACGTCGTCCTGCACTCCTCGGTCACGTACAAGTTCCGCATCTTCACCTACCCCCTGGCCGAGTTTCAGGACGTCGCCATCCCTGGAGGAGGCTCGAAGATCCTGACCGCCCTGGCGCCGCCGGTCGACGAGATCAGCGGGGACCTCGAGCTGGGCGCGGCGGTCCAGCAGCGCAACTCCGTCGAGGAGGCCGCGGGCTGGACACTGCACTCCGTGCGGGTCAGTACCACGAGCTGACCGCGGGCAAGGGATGAAGCCCAGAACGAGGAATTGGCTCCTCCTCGGCGGCGCCGTCAGTGGCCCGGCCCGAGCGCTTCTACGTCATCGACGAGAACTGCAAGATCGTCTACAAGGGCGAACCCGGCCCTACGGCTTCCATCCCGAAGAGGTCGAGAAGTGGCTGGAGGAGCGGTTCGCCTCGTAACACTCGTCAAGGAGCCGGCATCGAGGCTTCTGTTACTGTTCCCTCGCGTGAACTACCCCGTCGTGCGAATCAAGATCTGTGGAATCACGACCCTCGAGGACGCCCACGTTGCGATCCGTGCCGGGGCGGACGCTCTGGGTTTCCTGGTCGACCTCCTCTACCCCTCAGAGGACGAGCTGGCGCCCGAGGCGGCAGCCGAGATCGTCGCGGCGCTGCCCCCTTTCGTCAGCCCGACGCTTGTCACCCACGCGGTCGAGCCGGCCCGCGTGCGCGAGCTAGTGCGGACGGTTCACCCCCACGTCCTCCAGCTCCACGGCGGCTTCTCGTTGGATGACATCCCGCCCCTCCGCGTTGATTTCCGTCACCTGAAAGTGATCAAGGCAGTGCACGTCGAAGGCGCCGAGGCGATCGAGCGCGCGCGGCGAGCGGCGCAGTTCGCCGACGCCGTGCTGCTCGACACCAAGACGGCGACGCGCCTCGGCGGCACCGGCTTGACCCACGATTGGGAGATCAGCCGGCGCATCCGTGAGGCGCTGGGCAAAAGGCCGGTGATCCTGGCCGGCGGGCTCAACCCGGACAACGTCGCCGCCGCGATCGAGCAGGTACAACCCTGGGCCGTCGACGTGAACTCCGGGGTGAGCGCCAGACGGGGCGTGAAGTCCGCCGCGGCGGTGCAGAGCTTTGTGCGCTGTGCCAGGCGACGCCTGAGCCACGCTCCCGCCTGAGCGGACGGAGGGCGGATGAACCCGCTCAGCTCGTTCTCGTTCGGCAAGATCATCAAGACCTTCATCCCCGGCCTCATCGCGGCCGGGGCGGCTCTGCTCCTCCTCGAGCTGGTGTATCGCTCTGCGCTCGGGCAAACATGCTCGCCGGGCACCGGTCTCTGGCGATGCTTCTTCGAAGAGTCGTTCATCTGGACCGTGGCGCTCAGCGACGGCGCCCGCACCGCAGCTTTTGGCGCGGCCCTGGTGCCGCTCGCCCTGACCCTCGGCTTCCTTCTCAACACCTTGCTCTGGCTATTCGTCAACGAGTCCTGCCGGCGCTGGTGCAACAACCGAGTCCACGCCACTCTGATGGCGGCACGGAAAGAGCTCGAACGCAGGGCGGCCGAGAGCCTCCGCCGGTACCACGACGGCCCAGTTCCTCCGCGAGTGCGTCTCGCCGATTTCTATTTGTCTCGGATGGATCTTGAGAAGTTCACCTATCTCAACGAGAGCTACTTCTCCTGGTTCGAGTTCCAGCTCAACTCGGCGGCGGCGCTACTGCTCACCCTTCTGAGCTATCTCCTCACCTTCATCTGGTTGGCGAATGCCTGGTTCGTCCAGGTCGACTGGCTGCTGCACCTCGGGCTTCCCTTGGTCCTCGTGGCCGGCTGCATCGCCTTCCTCGTCGTCGCCGGCGTCCGCAACCTGCTCCGGTATCAAGAGGGTTTCATCTGGTTCCTTATTGGCACCCTCGAGGCCGCCCCGGCGACGGCGGGCGTCCAGCCCCTCCCCGCGCCGCCACTGCCGGCGGCTCCGTAGCTCGCACCTCGGCGCTTTCTCACACCGCGTGCCTGTTTTCCGTCATTCTCTCCATGGTGACCACCGCGCCGCCTCCCACGCTCGCTAACGCCCTTGCCAGCCTCCGGCGGATCTTCGGCTTCGACTCCTTCCGCGGCGCGCAGGAGGCGGTGGTGGCTTCGCTCCTGGCCGGGGACGACGCGTTCGTCGTCTGGCCGACGGGAGGCGGCAAGTCGCTCTGCTACCAGCTCCCGGCGATCCTGCGGCCGGGGACCGGGGTCGTCGTCTCGCCGCTCGTCGCGCTGATGCAGGACCAGGTGGCGGCGCTGCGGCAGCTCGGGGTCGCCGCCGCCGCCGCCCACTCGGGGCTCGCGCCGGGTGAGCTCTCCGCCGTCGAGCGTCGGCTCGCGGCGGGCGAGCTGGACCTCCTCTACGTCGCGCCCGAGCGCCTGCTCACCGATCGCTTCCTCGCCCTCCTCGACCAGACGCCCCTGGCGCTCCTCGCCATCGACGAGGCGCACTGCGTCTCGCAGTGGGGGCACGATTTCCGCCCCGAGTACCTGGGCCTGGGCGTCCTCGGCCGCCGCTTCCCGGGGGTGCCGCGGCTCGCCCTCACCGCCACCGCCGACCCGCCGACGCGCCGCGAGATCGTCGAGCGGCTCGAGCTGCCGCGGGCGCGCCTCTTCCTCGCGAGCTTCGACCGCCCGAACGTGCGTTACCGCGTCGTCGACAAGCGTGAGGACCCCGCGCGCCAGCTCCTGACCTTCCTGCGCGAGGAGCACTCCGGCGACTGCGGCATCGTCTACCGCCTGTCGCGCGCCAAGGTGGAGGCGACGGCGAGCTGGCTCGCCGAGCAGGGGGTGGCCGCGCTCCCCTACCACGCCGGCCTGAGCCCCGCCGAGCGGCGGGCGACGCTCGACCGCTTCCGGTCCGGCGAGGGGCTGGTCGTCGTGGCGACGGTCGCCTTCGGTCTCGGCATCGACCGCCCGGACGTCCGCTTCGTCGCCCACCTCGACCTGCCCAGCAGCCTCGAGGCCTACCACCAGGAGACCGGGCGCGCCGGCCGCGACGGCGAGCCGGCCGACGCCTGGATGACCTACGGCCTGGGCGACGTGCTGGCGCTGCGCCGGCGCATCGACGCCGGCGCGGCGGAAGAGGCGCGCAAGCAGGTCGAGCGGCGCAAGCTCGACTCGCTGCTCGGCTACTGCGAGACGACCGAATGCCGGCGGCGCGTCCTGCTGCGCTACTTCGGCGAGGAGCCTCCCGGCCCCTGCGGCAACTGCGACAGCTGTCTCGAGCCGGCCGCCACCTGGGACGCCACGGTGCCGGCGCAGAAGGCGCTCTCGGCGGTCTACCGCACCGGCCAGCGCTTCGGGATGATGCACGTCATCGACGTGCTGCGCGGCGAGCGGACGGAGAAGGTGCTGCGCCACGCCCACGATCGGCTTCCCACCTTCGGCGTCGGCGCCGACCTCGAGCCCAAGGCCTGGCGGACGCTGCTGCGCCAGCTCCTGGTGCGCGGCCTCCTCGCCGCGGAGGTCGAGGGTCTCCAGACGCTGCGCCTCGAGCCCGACGCCTGGCCGGTGCTGCGCGGCGAGCGCAGCCTGCTCCTGCGCGAGGAGCGGAAGCCGTCGGCGCGCGCCCGCCGGCGCGGCGAGCGGAGCGCCGCCGGCGCGGCGCCGGGCCTTTTCGCCGCCGCGCCCCTCGATCCCGCCGCCGAGCGGCTGTTCGAGGCGTTGCGCGCCCTGCGCCGCGACCTCGCGCTGGCGCAAGGGGTGCCGGCCTACGTCGTCTTCCACGACGCGACGCTGCGCGCCATCGCCGCCCGCGCCCCGCGCACGCTCCCCGACCTGGCGCAGGTCTCGGGCATCGGCGAGGCCAAGCTCGCCCGCTACGGCGAGGCGGTGCTTTCGAAAGTGCGCGAGGTGCTCGCCGGGCCCGATTGAATTCCCCCGGCGGCCTCGCTAGTCTCCAGCATCACTCCAACGAGCCAGACCACCGGCTGATGCCGGAGCCCCAGCCGCCGCTCGCCGGCGCCACCTTCGCCCACTATCGCCTGGAAAACCGGCTCGGCGCCGGCGGCATGGGCGAGGTCTATGCCGCCGAGGACACCAAGCTCGGGCGCCGGATCGCCCTGAAGATCCTGCCGCCCGACCTCGCCGGCGACCCGCTGCGGCTCGAGAGGTTCCGCCGGGAGGCCCGGGCCGTGGCCGCCCTCAACCACCCCAACATCATCACCATCCATTCGGTCGAGGAGGACCGCGGGATCCACTTTCTCACCATGGAGCTGGTGGAAGGGGAGACTCTGCGGCAGCGGCTGCGCCCGGGGGGTCTGCCGCTCGCCGAGCTCTTGGAGCTGGCGGTGCCGCTCGCCGACGCGGTCGGAGCGGCGCACGAGCGCGGCATCACCCACCGCGACCTCAAGCCGGAGAACGTGATGGTGACCCGGGACGGCCGGGTGAAGGTGCTCGACTTCGGCCTCGCCCGGCTCCGAGACCGCGCGGTCGACAGCCAGGCCGCGACCTTCCTCACCGAGGTGGGAACGGTGATGGGGACCGCCGCCTACCTCTCACCGGAGCAGGCGATGGGGCGGGAGGTGGACGCCCGCTCCGACATCTTTTCGCTGGGCATCGTGCTCTTCGAGATGGCGGCCGGCAGGCACCCCTTCGCCGGGGCTTCCGCGGCGGAGATCGTTTCGGCGATTCTCCGGGACAAGCCGCCGCCGGTGACCGAGCGCAACGCCGCGCTCCCCAACCACCTCGGCCGGATCATCGGCCGCTGCCTGGAGAAGAACCCCGAACACCGCTATCAGAGCGCCAAGGATCTTCGCAACGACCTCCGGGGCCTCGCGCGCGAGCTCGAGGAGGCGGAGATCCGCGGCAGCCGGAGCGTCGAGATCGAGATCCCTCCGCCGCCGCGGCGGCGCCGGCTGCTGCTGCCGGTGCTGGCGGCGGTCGTGGCCCTGGCCGGGGCGGGTGCGCTCTACTGGCTGCCGCGCCGCGGGGCGGACGCGGGACCGTCCGCCGCGCCCGCGCCGGCGGGCGCACCGCCGCGGACCGCGCTGGCGGTGCTCCATTTCCAGAACCTCACCGGGGACCGCGAGCTCGACTGGCTGCGCACCGGCCTCACCGAGATGCTGGTCACCGACCTGGCGCAGTCGCCCGAGCTCGAGGTCCTGGGCACCGACCGCCTCTATCAGATCCTCGCCGACGTCGAGGGCCTCGGACCCGAGCCTCTCGCCTTTGACACCTTGCAGGAGGTCGCCCGCCGCGCCGCTGCCGAGAAGGTCGTTCTCGGCAACTATGCCCGCTTGGCGAGCGACCTCCGCATCGCCTTCAAGATCGAGGACCCGGCGACCGGCGCCATCCTGGCCAGCGACACGGTCCTGGGCAAGGGCGAGGCCGGCCTCCTGCCGGCGGTCGACGAGCTCACCGCCGCCGTCCGCCGGCACCTCAAGGTGTCACGGCTCGCCGCCGCGCCGGCGCGGATGGAGGAGATCTCCACCTCCTCGGTCGACGCCTGGCGTCTGTACACCGAGGCCCTCGACTTCCATAACCAGGGCAAGGACCGGGAGGCCATTCTCCTGCTGGAACGGGCCGTGGAGCTCGATCCGACCTTCGCCCTGGCACTGGCCAGCCTGGGGAGGTTCCACGTCAACCTCGGCCACGCCGCCGCCGGGAACGAGTACACGCGGCGCGCGGTCGAGCTGGCCGATCGGCTCCCGGTGCGCCAGCGTTTCTTCCTGCAGGGCCGCCACTTCGCCGCCAAGTGGGCGACCTACGGCCAGGCCGTCGCCGCCTTCCAGGAGGCTGTGCGGCTCTACCCCGGCGAGGAGACGAGCCGCAACAACCTCGCCGAGCTCTACGGCTTCCTCGAGCGTTACGACGACGCCGTCCGCGAGTACGAGGGGCTCATCGCCGAGGACACGCCGTTCTCCCCGACCTACCTGTCGGCGGCCAACGCCTACGCCGCGCTCGGCCGCTTCGAGCGCGGCCATCGGCTCCTCTCGGAGCTCGCGGCGAGGGACCCGGAGAGTTGGCTCGCCGAGGTCGGCCTGGGCTGGCACCTGACGCAGTGGGGACGGCTCGACGACGCCCGGCGCCACCTCGACCGGGCGGCGGAGCTGCGTCCCGGCGACGGGTTCGTCCACCACGCCCGCTGGCGGCTCGAGGTGCTGCGCGAGGACTGGGACGCGGCGCAGCGCGAGTCGGAGCGGCTCGCCGGCCTCGCCGATTCCTACGCCGGCTGGCGCGGCGCGGCCTCCCGGGCGCGCAACCTCCTCTACCGGGGCGAGTCCTCGGGCGCGTTGCGCGAGCTGGCCGCCGCGGCGCGCGCCTCCCCCGAGCCCGATGCCTTCGCCGCCCTCGCCCGCGTCTGGGCGGCGGAGGTCCACCTGGCGCGAGGCGACGCCGCCCGCGCTCTCGCCGAGGCACGGCTCGCGCAGCAGCAGGGGCGCGGCGAGTGGCCCGAGCTGGAGGGCCTGTTCTTCGCGGCCCTCGCCGAGCAGCAGCTCGGCCGGGCGGCGGCGGCCGACCGCACCGTCGCCGAGCTCCGGCGGCGGGCGGCGGCCTATCCGAACGCCGTCGAGGAGCGGCAGATCCTCCACCTCACCGGGCTCCTCGCCCTGGCGCGGGGCGACGCCGCGACGGCTGTCCGCCACCTGACCCGGGCGGCGGCGCTGTTGCAGCCCCGCGGGGTCGAGTTCCACTGGCACACCCGGCCCGACCACGTGCCGGTCTGGTACGCCCTCGGCCAGGCCGAGCTGGCGGCCGGGGATCCGGCCGCGGCCCGAGGCTGGTTCGAGCGGGTGGCGCGGAGCGGCGCCGAGCACATCGAGTTCCCGCTTCCCTACGTCCGCAGCTTCTACTTCCTGGGCCGGATCGACCGCGAGCGCGGCGCCACTGAGGCGGCCCGCAGGAGCCTCCAGCGCTTCCTGGGCTTCTGGCAGGCCGGCGACCTCGACCGCCAGCGGGTCGGGGACGCGGCGGCGCGGCTACATCCCGCGGCCTAGGCCGAGGCGCTCGCGCATCGCCGGGTCCACCGGAGCGCGCTCCCGGAGGGGCACGTAGAGAGTCGAGGCCGTCGTCACGGGCGTCTCCGGCAGGTCGCGCAACACCACCCGCTCGATGACCGGCGCGCACACCGGGAGCATCGCCGCTTCGTAGACCGTGCACTCGTGCTCCGGAGGGTAGTGGCGGCCGAGCACCTCCGCCAGCAGCGCGAGCCCCTCGCGGCTCCAGAGCTGCTCCTCGCGGTAGACCTCGACGCCGATGATGCCGATCTGCCACAGGATGAGCGGCACGGCGGTGTCGGGCGTGCGACCGCGCAGGAGGAAGTCCGTGGCCTCGAAGCTCTGGCAACCGTCGGACAGGGGGTTGAGCCCCAGGTCGGCGAACAGACAGTCCTCGGCCGAGACCCCCGGCAGCATGCGCGCCTCGAAGCCCTCGTCGCGGGCTCGCCGGATCGCGGCGTGGGAAGGCTCGACCCCCACGCCGGGATGGCCGTAAAAGGCGGCGCAGACCCGTTCCCCCCGCCGCACCGGAGCCAGGATCCGCTCCACCATCTCGCGGTAGGTCTCGCGGCGGAGCTTCCCCGCGGCATAGGCGTCGGTCAACGTCTCGGCGCGCGGGTTGATCCCTTCGACCCAGAGCCGGCTCACCGGATCGCCGGTGGCATAGACGAGACGCTCCGCGATCTCGAGATGGGCCCGAGCCTCGGCCGTCGTCTGCCCGCCGACGGAGTAGCCGGTGCCGACGACGGTCAGCGAGCCCCGCTTGCGGTCGGGCACCGGCTAGCCGCCGGTGCCGCCGTCGCCCATCTGGATTGGCCGCGGTCCGCCGTCGCCGAGATAGTCGCAGATGACCCGGAAGTCGCCGGTGCGCAACACGGCCTTCTCCTCGTCGGAGAGGTTGGCGGCGGACATGGCGGCTTCGGGATTGTCCTTGTAGTCCTGCAGCTTCCGGGGGTTCACCGCCAGCTCGGCGATGAAGCGTCCGAGGCGATTCTCTTGACTCGCGGCTTTTTCACTCATGGCTTCCTCCTCTGGGGGCTCGCGGGCTCTCCCGATGGAAAGTGACGGAATGTGCAGGAAACGGCGGCCAACCTATGCCGCTTCCGGGACCGTGTCAATGCGACCGCGCGGCTGGCCGGCTGCCAGTGATCTACTATCGGTCCACCGAACCTCGCACGCCGACGAAGCCCTCATGCCCTCGGCACGCCACGCCGCGATCATCGGCATCGACGCCTACGGGAACGGCATCGCCGCGCTGCAGAGCGCGGTCGCCGACGCCCGCGCGGTCGCCGCCGCTCTCGAGCGCGAACACGGCTACGGCCGTCCCGACCTGCTGCTCGACGGCGAGGCCACCGGCGCGACGATCCTGCGCCTGCTCGAGGAGACGCTGCCCGCCGCCGTCGCGCCCGATGGTGCCGCGGTCCTCTACTACGCCGGCCACGGCGTCGCCCTGGGCGACGGCAGCGAAGGGCCGGAGGGCTTCCTGCTGCCGCAGGACGCGCGGGCGGGCGACGAGTCCACCTGGCTGCCGATGGAGCGGGTGCGCAAGGCGCTCGCGCGGCTCCCCTGCCGGCACCTCTTGGTGGTCCTCGACTGCTGCTTCGCCGGCAGCTTCCGCTGGGCCTCGAGCCGCAGCTTCGTGCCGGTGGGCCGGCCCCTCTACGACAGCCAGTACCAGCGCTTCCTCGCCGGCATCGCCTGGCAGGTCCTGACCTCGGCCTCGCACCAGGAGCGGGCCCTGGACGTGGCGCCGGGCTGCCGCAACACGCGCGGCGACGGAAGCGTTGCGAGCCACTCGCCGTTTGCCGCCGCCCTGCTGCGGGGCCTTGCCGGCGAAGCGGACTCCACGCGCGGGCGCCACGACTCCGACGGCGTGATCAGCGCCACCGAGCTGCACCAGTACATCTTCGAGGAGCTGGTGCCGCGCGGCGGGCGGGCCGCGCAGACGCCCGGCATCTGGCCGCTCAAGGGCGAGAACACGGGCGAGTTCATCTTCGTGGCCCCGGGCCGGGAGGTGAGGACGCGGCCCGACCCGCCACTCGACGACGCCAACAACCCCTGGCTCGGACTCCAGGCGTACGGCCGCAAGGACGCCGCGCTCTTCTTCGGCCGCGAGCGGGTGGTCGCGGAGATTCTCGGCCGGCTCCTCGATCCGGCGCGGTCGCCGCTGCTGGCCGTGGTCGGGGCCTCGGGCACGGGCAAGTCGAGCGTGGTGCGCGCCGGCGTGCTGGCCCGCCTCGAGCAGCCCCCCGAAGAGCTCGCCGAGAGGATCGGCGCCTGGACGGTGGCGCGCCTTCCCCGCCTCCAGGGCGACCCGCGGCCGCAGCTCGAGGAGGCGCTGCGCCAGCTCGCCGCGGCCCCCGCCGGGCACCGCAAGCTCCTCTTCGTCGACCAGTTCGAGGAGCTGTACACCCAGTGCCCGGACGGCGCGGTCCGGGAAGAGTTCCTGCGCCGGCTGCGCGAGCTGGTGAGCGGCGAGCACCCCGTGCACGTGGTGCTGACGCTGCGCTCTGACTTCGAGCCGCGCCTCGCCGCCTCGGTGGCGTTGGGGGCTCTCCTCGCGACCGGGCGTTACCTCGTGCCGGCGATGACCTCCGAGGACTACCGCGACGTCGTCGAGGAGCCGGCCAAGGCGAAGGCCCTGTACTTCGAGCCCGAAGCGCTGATCGGCGAGCTGGTGGACGAGGTGATGGCGATGCCCGGCGGGCTGCCGCTCCTCTCCTTCGCCCTCGCCGAGATGTACCGGCAGGCGCAGCTCCGACGGCGCGCCACCGGCGCCCTCGACCGCGCCTTGACGCGCGCCGACGACGACGCCGCGGGCGGCGTGGTCGGCGCCCTCCACCGCCGCGCCAACGAGCTCTACGAGGCGGCCGACCCGGCGCGGCGGGAGACCATCCGCCGGGCCTTCCTGCGCCTGGTCTCCCAGGAGGGTGGGCGCCTGGCCCGCCGGCGCGTCGAGCAGCGCGAGCTCGACGCCGCCGATCCCGAGGAGCAGGCGCGGGTGCGGCGTGTGCTCGACGACTACGTGGCCGCCCGCCTCCTGGTCGCCGACGAGAGCTCCGTCGAGCCCGCCCACGACACTCTGGTGCTCGCCTGGGAGAAGCTCCTCGACTGGCTCGCCGCGGGCGGCTCGCAGGAGCTGCTCCGCCAGCTCTGGGCGGCAGCCTCGGCATGGGAGGGGGCACGGCGAGAAAGGGGCCAGAAGCGAGCCGCCGGGCTGCTGTGGAACCAGGACCCGCGGCTGCCGCTGGTGCAGGACCGCTATCTGCGGCAACGACCCGGCGAGCTGAACCGGCTCGAAGGTGAGTTCGCCGCCGCGAGCGTCGCCAGGAAGCGCGGCCGGCGCAAGCTCGTGGTGGGGCTCACCGCGGCCGTCATCCTGGTTCTCTCGGCGGTCGCGGGGGTGGCCGAGGGGTACCGGCGGAGAGCTGTCGACGCGCGCGATACCGCCCTCGAAGAGAAATTGAAGGCCCAGGATACCGCCCGCGTCGCCGTCGCAGGGCAATGGGTGGAAAGGGACCCGACGCGAGCTGCGCTGGTCATGTTGGAGGTGGCCAAGCCCGACGAGACGGCGGGTGCCGTCTATCAGATGCGGGAGATTCTCGACCGACCGTTGTCCGAAGCCATCCTCCGCGGCCATGAGCGCGAGGTGTCGAGCGCCGCGTTCAGCCCCGACGGGACCCGCATCGTCACCGCCTCGAAAGACGGCACGGCGCGGGTCTGGGCCGCTGACGGCTCCGGCGAGCCGGTGATCCTGCGGGGCCATCAAGGCGGAGTGCTGAGCGCGTCCTTCAGCCCTGACGGAAAGCGGATCGTGACCGCCTCAGAGGACAGCACGGCGCGGGTTTGGAGCGCCGACGGCTCGGGTGAGCCCACGGTCCTCGATGGCTTGAGCGCGGCCTTCAGTCCCGAGGGGAAGCGCATCGTCACCGGCTCCTACGAAGGCATGGTACGGATCTGGGCGGCCGACGGCTCGGGTGAGCCCACGGTCCTCGACGGCTTGAGCGCGGCCTTCAGTCCCGAGGGGAAGCGCATCGTCACCAGCTCCTACGAAGGCATGGTACGGATATGGGCGGCCGACGGCTCTGGCGAGCCCGTGATCCTTCGCGAACTTCGCAATACGGCGTCGAGCGTGGCTTTTAGCCCCGACGGAAGGCTTATCCTCGCCACCGCGTCCGACGACACGGCATCGGTGTGGCCGGCCGACGGCTCCAGCGAGCCCCTGGTCCTCCGCGGCCATCGAAATTTGGTCTTGAACGCGGCCTTCAGCCCCGACGGCAAGCGCATCGTCACCGCTTCCTACGACGGCACGGCGCGAGTATGGGCGGCCGATGGGTCAGGCGAGCCGGTGGTCCTCCGCGGCCATGCAGGTCCGGTCTTGAGCGCCGCTTTCAGTCCTGACGGCCGGCGCGTGGTCACCACTTCGGCAGACGGCACGGCGCGGCTTTGGGCGGCCAATGGCTCGGGCGAGCCCATGGTTCTCCGCGGTCATGGAGGCAAGGTGCGAAGCGCGGCCTTCAGCCGCGGCGGGACTCGCATCGTCACCGCTTCGGACGATGGCACGGCGCGAGTGTGGGCGGCCGGCGGCATGGGCGAGCCCGTGATCCTCAGTCCCCCGCAAGGTCAAGGATCGGTGTCAAGCGCGGCCTTCAGTCCGGACGGCGGCCGCGTCGTCACCTCTTCCCACGACGAGATGGCGCGGGTGTGGGCTGCCGATGGCTCAGGCGAGCCCGTGGTCCTCCGCGGCCATGAAAGCGAGGTGTGGAGCGCCACCTTCAGCCCTGACGGAAAGCACGTCTTGACCAACGCGAACGACGACACAGTGCGCGTGTGGGCGGCGGACGGCACCGGAGAGCCGGTGATCCTTCGCCCCCAAGGAACGGTGTCGAGCGCCGTCTTCAGTCCGGATGGAAGCCGCGTTGTGACCACCTCCTGGGACGGCAGGGCGCACGTGTGGGCGGCCGACGGCTCGGGTAAGCCCAAGATCCTGCGTGGCCATGAAGATTTCGTGTCGAGCCCCGCCTTCAGCCCCGATGGCACTCGCATCGTCACCGCTTCGGCGGACCATACCGCGCGCGTCTGGTCGGCCGCCGGCTCCGGCAAGCCCTTGATTCTCCGCGGTCATGAAGATCAGGTGGTGAGTGCCGCCTTCAGTCCCGATGGAAAGCGCATCGTCACCGCCTCGTCAGACCGCACCGCGCGGGTGTGGATGGCCGACGGCTCAGGCGATCCCGTGGTCCTTCGCGGCCATTACAGGTTGGTGTCGAGCGCCGTCTTCAGCCTTGACGGCAAGCAGGTTTTGACGGCCTCGGACGACAGTACGGCGCGGGTGTGGTCGGCTGACGGCTCAGGTGAGCCCGTGGTGCTTCGTGGCCACCAAGAGCGGGTGGGGAGCGCCACCTTCAGCCCGAGCGGCAAATACGTCCTGACGGTCTCGGACGACGGCACCGCGCGGGTCTGGGCGGCTGACGGCATCGGCGAGTCCGTCGTCCTTCGCGGCCATGAAGGCCCGGTGTTGAGCGCCGCCTGGAGTCCCGACGGAACGCGGATCGTCACCGCCTCCGAAGATGGCACCGCGCGCGTCTGGGCGGCCGGGGAAAGGCTCCTGCGCGCCCTCAGCCGAAAGGCGACCAAGGCCTGCCTCGAGCCCGAGTTCCGCTTCGGTTATCTCGGCGAAACCAAGGATGAAGCGAAGGCGGTCTACCAGCGCTGCCGCCGCTGCGTCGGAGACTGGCGATCCCAGTTCGACAATCGCGCCATTCGCGCGGCGCCGGAGAAGGCGTGGGCCGCCTGGCGGCAGTGCATGAATCCCTGAGCTCGCGGAGGCCGCATGAACCGCCCCGTCGTCTTCTTCTTCGCCTTCGCCAACGACCGGGACGATCGCGCCCGCTACCTGCGCAATCTCCCCGAGGAGCAGCGGCGGGTGCGCGAAGCGGTCGCGGAGGCGGTGAAGGCCGGCCACTGCGAGGTGGTCGAGCGCAACAACGCCACGGCCGACGACATCTTCGACGTGCTGCAAGACCCCGACTACCGCGACCGGGTGGCGGTGTTCCACTACGGCGGCCACGCCGGCGGCGGCGAGCTGGTGCTGGAGACTCCGCAAGGCGCCGCCGAGCCGGCCCACGCCGGCGGGCTGGCGCGCTTCCTCGGCGAGCAGCGCGGCCTCGCGCTGGTGTTCCTCAACGGCTGCTCTTCTCGCGGCCAGGTGCAGGGCCTGCTCGACGCCGGAGTGCCGGCGGTCGTCGCCACCTCGCAGGCCATCGACGATGCGGTGGCGACGGAGTTCGCCGCCCGCTTCTACCAGGCCCTCGCCGGCGGCGCCTCGCTCCGCACCGCCTATGCCGAGGCGCAGGGCGCGGTGCAGACCCGGCGCGGCGGCCTGGCGCGCGACACCTATCGCTCCTTCGTGCCCGAGGCGATGGCGGAAGAGCGCTGGCCGTGGGACCTCCACGTCGCCCCCGGCGCCGAGGAGCGCGTCGCGCGCTGGAGCCTGCCGCTCGCCGCCCGCGATCCTCTCTTCGGGCTGCCGCCGCCGCCGGCGCTGGACCTGCCGTCCTCGCCGTTCAAGCACCTCGCCTGGTTCACCCGCGAAGACGCCGAGGTGTTCTTCGGCCGCGGGCAAGAGATCCGCGACCTCTACGAGGCGGTCACTCTGCCCGAGGCCGCCCCCATCGTGCTCCTCTTCGGCGCCACCGGGGTGGGCAAGTCGTCGCTGCTGGCGGCGGGCCTCGCGCCGCGGCTGGAAGCGACGCACGAGGTGGTCTACGCGCGGCGCGACGGCGCCGGCGGTCTCGCCGCCACGCTGGCGCGGGCGCTCGGGGCCGCAGGCGGCGCCGGCGCTCCGGCCGACCTCGGCGCGGCGTGGCGGGCGCGGGAGAAAGCGTCCGGGAAGCCCCTGGTGGTGATCCTCGACCAGGCCGAGGAGGTCTGGACCCGCCCGCTGGCCGGCGGGCGTGAAGCCGAGGAGCTGGCGGCGGCGCTGCGCTCGATCTTCGCGGTGCGGGAGACCCGGCCCCGCGGGCGCCTGTTGCTCGGCTTCCGCAAGGAGTGGCTGGCCGAGGTGCTGCGGCTGGTCGACGGCGAGGCGCTGCCCCGCCTGCGCGTGGAGGTCACCCACCTGGGCTGCGACGCCATCGCGGAGGCCGTCGCCGGTCCGGCGAGCAGCGAGCGCCTGCGGCGGCACTACGGTCTGGAGGTCGAGCCGGAGCTGCCGGGGATCGTCGCCGACGACCTGCTGGAAGACCCCGGCGCCGCCGTCGCCCCGGCGCTGCAGATCCTGCTGACCAAGATGTGGACCCTGGCGGCACAAGAGAGCCCCGGCGCGCCGCGCTTCACCGTCGCGCTCTACCAGCGCCTCAAGCGCGGCGGCATCCTGCTCGACGACTTCGTCGGCGAGCAGCACGCGGATCTGCGGCGATGGCGGTCGCAGGCGGTGGACTCGGGTCTGGCCCTCGACCTGCTCGGCCACCACACCACGGCCGTGGGCACCGCCGAGACGCGCCAGGCCGCCGCCGTGGCGGAGCGCTACGGCGGCCGCGCCGAGGTGAAGGACCTGCTCGGGCAGTGCAACGACCGCTATCTCCTCTCCGTGGCCGAGGGCGCCACCCGCCTCGCCCACGACACCCTGGCTCCCCTGGTGCGGCGGCGCCTCGAGGCCTCGGACCTCCCCGGCCAGCGGGCGTCGCGCATCCTCGAGCAGCGCGCCGTCGAGTGGGCGGGCGGCAAGGAGGGCGCGCCGCTCGACGAGATGGACCTGACGATCGTCGAGCAGGGGGCGGACGGCATGCGCGCCTGGACGGCCGACGAGAAGCGGTTGGTCGAGAGGAGTCGCGACCAGCGGACGCGGCGCCGGCGGCTGCGGCGCAACCTGCGGTGGGCGGCGACGCTGGCCGTCCTGGTGATCGCGACGTCCGCCGCCGCGGCCTGGTGGCAGCGCGCCAGGGCCGAGAAGGAAGCCAGGACCGCCGGGCGGGTCACTGATTTCCTGGCCGGCATGTTCCAGGAGCTCGACCCGTACCAGGTGGCGCTGGACGAGAACTCCTTGCCGCACATTCTCGAGCGCAGCCAGAAAAGAATCGATACGGACCTCGCCGGCGAGCCGGCGGCGCAGGACGAGCTGCGGGCGACGATCGGTGTCGTCTACAGCAACCTCGGCCTGGTCCGTCCCGCGCGAAAGCTCCTCGAGCAGGTCGTCGCCTTCCGCCGCCGCGCGCTCGGCGAAGAGCACCGGGAGACGCTCCAGGCGAAGAGCGATCTGGCCAACGTGTACTCCGCGGCCGCGCGCTACCAGGAAGCCGAGAAGCTGTACCGCGAGGTCCTCGCGGGCCGCCGCCGCGTGTTGGGCGAGGAGCACGCGGACACGATCAAGTCGATGGGCAACCTGGCGAACGTGTCTCGGCATCGAGGTCGCCTGAAGGAAGCGGAGGGCCTGAACGCTCAGGTCGTCGAGCTCTTCCGCCGCGTGCAGGGGGACCGGCACCCGGACACGCTCAAGGCGATGACCAACCTGGCCAATCTCTACGCTGTCCAGGGCCGCCTTCGCAAAGCGGAGGACCTGCACCGCCGGGTCCTCCAGATCCGTCGCGGTCTGCTGCGTCCGGGGCACCCGGACACGCTTGCGTCGATGACCAGCCTGGCGAACGTGGTGTCGGCGCGCGGGCGCCCGCAGGAGGCGGAGGAGCTGCACCGCCGCGCCTTCGAGATCTCCCGCGGGGTCCTGGGGAAGGAGCATCCGGACACGCTCATGTATCTGGAAAACCTGGCGAATGCCCGGTATGAGCAAGGGCGCCTGGACGAGGCGGAAACGCTCTACCGCCAGGTCCTCGCGCTCCGCCGCCGCCTGCAGGGCGCGGAGCATCCGGACACGATCGCTTCGATGAACAACCTGGCGGTCGTGGCGAAGGACCGCAACCGCCCGAACGAAGCGGAAGAGCTGCTCCGCCGCGGCCTCGAGATCCACCGCCGCGTGCTGGGACCGGAGCATCCGGCCACTCTCACCTCGATGGCCAACCTGGCCGTTGCGTACGCCATGCAGGATCGCCTCGCGGCCGCTGAAGACCTGCAACGCCGGACCCTGGCGCTGCAACGCCGTGTTCTCGACGAGCATCATCCGGACGCTCTCCGATCGATCAACAACCTGGCGGCCATCGTCGGCGCGCGGGGTCGTGCCAAAGAAGCGGAGGGCCTGCTCCGCCAGGCTCTCGCGCTCCTGCGCAGCGGACTGGGCGAGGAGCACCCGGACGCTCTCCGGGCGATGAACCACCTGGCCGGCGTGGTGCGAGGGGACGGCCGCCTGGGAGAAGCCGAAGGTCTGTACCGTCAGACCCTGGCGCGCTTTCGCCGCGGGCTGGGCGAGGAGCACCCGGACACCATCTGGTCGCTGAGCAACCTGGCCGCCGTGGTGCGCGAGCAAGGCCGCCTCACGGAGGCCGAGGCCCTGTACCTCGAGCTCCTCGCGCTCCAGCGCCGCACCCTGGGCGAGCAACACATCGACACGCTCACCACGATGAACCACCTGGCAGGCGTCTATCGGGCGCAAGGTCGCCTGCAAGAAGCGGAGGGACTGGAGAACCAGGCGCTCGCGCTCTATCAGCGCCGGACTCGCCCTCCCCCGCCTTCGCCGCGAAGTGCTCCAGCAGGTAGCGGTGGATGAACATGTAGCCGCCGCCCACCTTCTGCAGGAAGCCGAGCTCCTCGGCGGCGTAGTCGAGGAAGCGCGGGAGCCGCATCGGCAGGAGGCGCTTGGCCGACAGGATCAGGCGCAAGACCCAGTGGTAGATCACGTCGGCGCCGCCGTACCAGAGACCGGCGTAGAGGCCCGCACCGAGCGCCCCGACGAGGCCGAAGAAGATGCCGTAGATCGGCCCGAGATCCGCACCTACTGGTGCCCGAGAGCTCGCCCAGTGCCCGAACCCGTATCCGGCGGCGGCGCCGGCGAGGCCGAAGACCAGACCCACGAGGCCGCCGCCCACGAAGGCGTTGCGCAGCGACAGGCGGATGCCCTGGTTGGGCACGGTCTTCAGCGCCACGACGCGGGTCTGGAGCCCGCTGAAGACGGTGCCGGCGAGCCCGCCCACCACCGCCGCCGCCAACCACGCGAACCAGGGGAGGCCGAGCGAGATCGTGCTCGCACCGGCGCCGAACAGCACGAAGGCACCCAACAGGACGCTGCACCCCAGCCCGCAACCCAGACCCGCGGTCCCGCCGCGGCGGAGAGCCTTGCCGACGCCGGCCCGCGCCAACAGGTTGACCGCGGCGCCGACCACGGCGCCCACCGTCGCGAGCAGCAGCATGAGGAACAACCAGAGCATGAGGTACGGCCCCAATTTCAGGAGCAGGGCGGTCGCCAACCCGGCGAGCAGCCCGATCAGGGCTCCCCTCCCGACGCCTTCCCAGGACCAGCGCAGGGTCTCCACCGTCTGGATCTCCCGTGCCCCGCTCTGGCGGGCGGCCCTCGACCCCCAGAGCGGCGCGGCCACCACGGCGAAGGTCGGGCCGAGGAAGACCGCGGCCAGCACCCCCATGATCGGCGCGACCGCCAAGTCGCCGCCTTCGTCGATCAGGATGAGGACGGTGAAAAGACCCCCGGCGACGACGACGGTGAAGAGGGAGCAGAGCAGCGTCAAGACCACGAAATAGAAAACCGCGAAGGTGAGAAATCGCCATCGCGCCGGGGCCTCGTCGGCCATCCTCCAGAAGCGGCCGGCGCGAAGCCGCCACAGCTCGAGCACTGCTCCGCTCGGGCTCACCACCAGGCCGGCGAGCAGCCCTAGGAAGAGGGTACCGATCCCCGCCACCGCGAAGAACTGCAGCAGACCCTCCTCGACTACCTTCTCCAACGAGGCTCCCTCACGGGTAAGGAAGTCGATGATCGACCCGTCGCCGTCCTCCATCGTTCCGACCTGGAGCAGGAGGAGCATGGCGCTCGGTCCGACGATGGCGGCCCACAGCACCCCCAAGAGCACGCCCACCGCCAGCCGTGAGACCAGGAGGTAGAGGGCGAGCTGCCTGCGCCCCGAGAGCCAGCTCGGCTGGAGCTGCTCGATCAGGAAGACCGTCTGCCCGTGCTGTTGCATGCCCCTGGCGAGCCAGGCCAGCCAGGCGGTGGCCTGGCGCTCGCTGTAGGGGGGTCCTCCCTTGCGCTCAGGCATGCGACCCTGCCGCCTCCGCCCGGCGGAACATGCGGGCGACGAAGGCCTCCATCAGCTTCTGGCGCCGGGCGGCGAGGGTTTCCGTTCCCGCGGTCTCGAGAGCCGTCACCGGCAGGTCCTGATAGGCCTGGACCATCAGGCTCAGCATCAGGGGCGAGCGGGCCTCGATGAGCATCCCGGAATCGCGCTCCAGGAGGCCCTGGAGGGCCGCCAGCCGGGGGCCGGCCCGCTCCAGGAAGGCGAGGACCTGATCGCGCGTGAACGGCTGCAGGCGGATGGCGCCGTTCAAACCGAGGCGCACCGGCAGCTCCAGGTACTCCTTGAGGCGGCAGCAGACCGCGAGGCTCGGCTGCAGGGCGGCCTCGGTGAAGGCGTTGATCGCCTCGACGCAGCCTTTCCTCGCCGGCTCCGGCACCTCGTCCAGGCCGTCGAGCAGCGGCAGCAGCCGGCCCTCGTCGATCCAGGCACGGCCCACCTTCTTCGGGATCAGGTAGCGGACCGCCAGGCGGTCCACCAGCCAGTCGGCGAAGGCCTGCCCGGAGACGCTCCAGGAGGCGAGGTCGAAGAGGACCGGCACCGGGCAGGCAGGATCCTTCTCGGCCCGCACGAGGAGGTCCCGCGCCAGCTCCAGGAGAGTGATCGTCTTGCCCGACCCGGGCTCGCCGAGCACGAGCAGCGAGCCGCCCAGCTCTTCGAAGACCTCGGGGATGGGCCGGCCGGCGGGCACCGCCGCGGCGCCCGCGGCCGAGGCCTCCGCCACCTCTCCGAAAGGGCTGGCCGTCGCCCCCCCCACGACCTCCATCGCCAGGTCCAGGCGCGCGCTGCGCTCGAGCGCACGCTCGAGCACCCCCTCGATCCAGAACTGGCGCACCTTGCGCAGCAGGATCAGCAGGCCCTTGCGGGCATCGGTGGCGCCTGCGGCCGGCGCCGGAGACGGCCGCGCCGGGGCCGGCGCCGACGGCGTGGCCGTCGGCGGGCGGAAGAGGGTGCCCGCCACGTCGACGCGAAAGAGCGTTCCGTCGCGGGCGCGCAGGTGCAGCACCGGCGTGCCCCACTCGACGTTGTCTCCTAGAGCCATCTTGATCGCCTGGCGGGCCTCGGAAACCGCCGTGTCCACCGCGTCGCCGTCGGCCAGGGAGTCGTAGAACGTCCGGGCGAACTCGATGGCGGCGCGGTCGCTGATCTCGTACTGCATCGAGACCACCGCGGGGAGCCCCCGGCTCGCCAGGATCGCCCCGGCGCTCGAGCAGAGGCTGGTCTCGCTGCTGCGGGCGCCTTCGCAGGAGTTGAGGACCGCGAGCTTGAGCGGCGCATGGTCGGCCAGCAGCGTCCCCAGATCGCGGGCCGGAAGCCGGTGGAGCTCGTCGCCAGCCTCCGCGTCGAGCAGCACCAGCCCCTCGCCCGTCGCCTCGTCGAAGCCGCCGTGGCCGATGAAATGAAAGATGTGCCAGGGCCCTTCCTCCAAGGCCTCGCTGAGGTGCCGCCAGGTGTGGCCGCCCACCCACTGCAGGCGTACGACGCCCTTGTCCGTCAGGTGCTCGATGGCGAGCTCCATCTGCTCCCGCTCGCGCGCCACGTCCAGACCGTGCCGCGCGCCCACCATGCCGAGGATCCGGATCGGCGGCTCCAAGGTCAGCGCCTCGACCGGCAGCGCCACCTCGAGATGGCGCACGATGGGGGTCTCGCGCGAGAGGCTCAGGTGGTCGTGCTTGAAGTCGGGATCGAAGAGGTACTCCCAGGGCAGGGCGGCGAGATCGGGGGCGTCGATGCGCAGCCGGAGCCGCAGGCCCTTGCCCTGCTCGCGGGCCTGCACGAGGCTGGTGTGATAGCAGGCGTAGAGGACCTTCTCGCGGGTCAGGGCGGCGAAGAGGTCACGGCCCAGCTCCTGGGCGCTTCGCATCCGGTCGAGCGGGGTCTCCTCCGGCCGGGGCGGGGCGAAGCTGCGGCCCGATCCGCCAGCGCCACGGGCGGCCTCCACCAGCCGCAGGCGGTCGCGGAAGATCGGGTCGGAAGGCGTCAGCTCGAGGGTGGCGTTCGTCTCCCCCGCCGGCGAGCCCAGGACGGAGACGGCGTAGACGCCCTCGCCGCGAGGGCTGATCTTCAGCTCGAGCTCCAGGTACTCCACGCCGGCCGCCTCCGCAGGTTAGCGCCGCACCCCGATCGCCAGGGTGACGGTCGCCCAGTCGCGCTCCGGCTCGTCGGCGACCCGCGGTGGGACGAAGCTCCGCGTCCCCTGGCCCGAGTGGTAGAGGGCGGCCAGCCGCTCCAGCGGGTGGTCGTCCCCGGCGGCCCGCGTCGCCTCCTGCTCGAGGAAGCCGAAATCGACCGGGCAGCGGGTGACCAGGAGCTTGAGGTGGACGAGCCCGAGGTCCTCGGCCTCGCCCGGCTCGGCCGCCCACGGGAAGCCTTCGGGGAGCCGCAGGGGGAGGCCTGCGGGCAGCTTGAAGTAGTCGCGGCCGACGCGCTTCACCTCCCCCGGGGCGAGCTCCATCCCGCCCGCGACGTCGACATCGCCCTGGAAGGGGACGAGGAGCTGGATCTTGCCGTCGCAGCCGAACTCCACGAGGCTCACCCGCACCGGCGCGTCGAAGCCGTTCGCGATCTCGAACTCGGCCGCTTCACCCCCCCGGAAGACCGGCACGCCGTCGCCGGGCTCCGGCGCGGCGGCGGCGAGCTCCTCGCCGCGCGGGCGGGCGGCCCGCAGCGTGACGTGACCGCGCAGCCGGCTCGCGGGGTCGGGGTTGGCGAGCTCGAGGAGCGGCCGGTAGCGGGCGGCGCCCCGGAGGTCCCGGATCAGGGCATCGAGATCGGCGGGCTCGGCGGCGCGCTCCTCTCGCAGGTGGGCCGCCAGGCGGCCGTCCCGGCCCACCGCGGCCCAGGTCCACGCGGCGACCGGCCCGAGGCCCGGGCAGGGATCTCCGGGCGCGGCCGCGGCGCGCGGCGCGATGCAGCGGACCAGGACGTCGGCCGCGGCGGCGTCCGCCACCCGCTCGACGAGGTCGTCGGCGTCGAGGAGGCCGGAGAGGCGTCCGGCCTCCGCCGCCCTCTCTTCCGGCACCGCGAGCGCGACCCGCAGCCCGGGCGCCGGAAGCGGCTGCTCGGCGAGGAAGGCGCGCATGCCGGGCTCGAGCTTGCCGCCGCTCCGCGCCGCCTCGACGCGCCCGCGGGAGGTCGCGGCCCCCACCGACGCGACGCGCACGGCCGCCACTTCCTCGCCCGCGTCGCGCTCGCGAGTGGCGAAGGAGCGGATCGTCCACAGCGAGCCCGGCGCGACGCCGTGGGCGGCGCCCCCGGAGAGCTCCACCTCGTCAACGGCGCCGCCCGCGCGCGGCAGCACCCGCAGGTAGGAGCCGGGCCGCACCTCCCCGGTACCGAAGAGCAGCTCGTCGAGCTTGCCTTCGGCCTGGGGGTGCTGGCGGCCGTAGTGCGCGGTGATCGCGGGCGCGACCTGCTCGAAGACGTCGCGCCAGGTGGCCGGCGCCTCGAGCTGGGCCAGCGCCCGGCCGAGGAAGAAGGTCAAGGCGCCGTGCCGCACGACCTTCGTGCCGTCGAAGGTGCGGTGCTCGTTGGCGAGCTCGTCGGCGCGGCAGGCGGCCACCATCACGGCGCGCCGCCGGCCGGGGAGCCAGCCCGCCCGCCCCGCCGCGTCCGCCTCGCCGAGGCTGCGGGTCGCCGCGAGGACCTCCGGCACGGGGCCGCCGGCGAACATCTCGGCGGGCGCGCGCAGGTCGGCTTCCGCCTCGCGCGTCGCCTCGCCGAAGAGATCGCGGGTCACCGAGCCGGAGTGGCAGCAGTCGAAGAGCAGCGTGAGGTAGGGCGTCTTCTCGTTGATTCGCCGCACCCAGGCGTCGATCTCCTCGTCGATCAGGTCGCGGTTGGGCTTGCTGCCGCGGCCGCTGTCGTGGGTGACCATCGACTCGAGCATGCGGCCGGGCTGGCGCGGATCGGCCATGCGGGAGCCGTGGCCGGCGTAGAAGAGGACGACGACGTCGTCCTCCCCCACCGCGGCGGCCAGCTCATCGAGGGCGGCGAGGACGCCGGCGCGGGTCGCCTCGCCGTCGCGCAGCGCGCGGGTGTTGGCCGCCGGGAAGCCGAAGCGCTCGACGAGCAGCGAGCGCATCAGTTCCATGTCGTTGACGCACCCCTGGAGGTCCGCGTTGGGAACCTCGGGGTAGCGGTCGATGCCGATGAGCAGCGCTCGTCTCTCCATCCTCGCGATCTCCCGCGGAGGGCCTCGCCGCTCGTTTGTGGAGTCGTCGCAGCGTAGCATGCGCCTTCGGCACCAGCAGGCGCTTGAAATGCCAAAGAGCGATATCGCGTCTTTGCGCGTAGAGTTGACCTTCCCCGCGAAGCGTGTCAGAAATACGGCGTCCGTCCACAATCGACTTCAACGAAGGGGGAAGAATGAAGAGCATGCTGTTTCGTCGGCACGTGGTGATTTTCGCCGCCTTTCTCATCCCGCTGCTCGCCGCTTCATGCGCGACCCAGCACGCGAGGATCGAGCCCAAGCGCGCGGGCGGGGGGAAGAAGGCTCCGGCCGCGCTGGCCAACAAGATGGCGCAGGCGCAGAAGTTCGCGCCCTGGGACGAAACGCGGCTGCAGGACGCCGGCCCCGCCAGCTTCGCCGAGCAGGACTGGCTGGAGAAGAACACGGACGGTCAGGGGAACGGGCCCACTCCGCTCAGCGCCCTCAGCGGGGCGCTCGCCGGCTGGAAGGGGTTCAAGGCGCGGCCGGCCGAGGGCGGCGGGGCGTGGCAGCCGTACGGCCCCACCAACGGCATCAACGACCTGGCCAACCCGTACCGCGACCGCTCCGTGTACAACGCCGGGACCGAGAACTTCAGCGGCCGCACGGTCCACGCCGTGATCTCGCCGGACTGCACGGCGGGCGATTGCACCCTCTGGATCGCCAACGCCAACGGCGGCGTCTGGCGGACCGCCGACGCGCTCGCTCCCGAGCCGGCGTGGCAGTACATCTCGCACAGCTTCGAGCAGAACAACGTCTCGGCGCTCGCGCTCGACCCCAACGACCCGAGCCACCAGACGCTCGTGGCCGGCACCGGCGAGCCCAACGCCTGCGGCAGCGGCTGCGAGGCCGGGGTCGGCGTCTACCTGTCGACCAACGGCGGCAACTCCTGGAGCGGTCCGCTCGGCGTGGAGGCCTTCTTCGGCCGCGCCGCCGGCTCGGTCGAGGTCAAGCCGGGCGACCCCAACACCATCTTCGTCGGCTCCGGCCGCGGCGTCATGGGCGTCAGCAACACCTGCTGCGGCGGCGCCGACGCGCTGATTCCGGGCGCGCCGCACTTCGGGGTCTGGCGGTCGCAGGACCGCGGCCAGACCTGGGAGCTGGTCAACCAGGGCGACGCCGCGCTCTGCACCGCGTTCACCCCCGATCAGGTGTCCTTGAACGGCACCCCGTGCTCGCCGCGCGGCGCCCGCCGCGTGAAGTTCGACCCGGTCGATCCCAACACGGTCTACGCCTCCTTCTTCTCCCGCGGCATCTGGCGCTCGAAGTCGAACGGCGATCCGGGAACGTGGGAGCAGATCATGCCGCGAATCGGGCTCGCCACGTCCACGACCGAGCGCGCCGAGTTCGACGTCGTCGAGCTGCCGAACGGCGAGACGCGGATGTACGTCGGCGTCGGCGGCGGCGGCGTGTTCGCGCGGTTCCGCCGCAACGACAGCGTCCGCACGCCCACGGCCGCGGCCGTCGCCGCGAGCTGGATCGACCTGACGAGCTCGGTCGTGAACTCGCCGGGCTACTCCAGCTTCGGCTTCTGCGACGGGCAGTGCTCCTACGACAGCTACGTGTACGTCCCGCCGGCGTCGTCGGGGGCCACGGTCGACACCGTCTACCTCTCCGGCGCCAACCAGTACAACGAGAACAACTACGCCCCCAGCCCCAGCGGGCGGTCGAACGGCCGCGCCGTCCTGGTCTCCACCGACGCCGGGGCGACGTTCACCGACCTGACCGAGGACAGCCGCAGCAACACCCAGCCGGGCGCGCTGCACCCGGACCACCACGCGGTGGTGGTCAACCCGACGAACTGGATGCAGTTCTTCGACTTCGGGGACGGCGGCGTCAACCGCTCGGACGGCGTCTTCGTCGACGAGTCGGCCGACTGCGCGGCCCCGCCGAAGTCCTACACCGGCGGGAACCGCACGTTCTGCGAGCTGGTGCTGTCGCGGGTGCCACAGGAGCTCAAGGCGATCAACAAGGGCCTGCGGACCCTGCACTTCTACCAGGTCGAGTACGACCGGACGAACCCGGACCGGCTCGCCGGCGGCACCCAGGACAACGGCTCGTGGGAGACGCTGGGCGACAAGGACACCTGGGTCAACGTCAACGTCGCCGACGGCGGCCACAACGCCTTCGACGCGCCGGGGCCGGGCCACGATCCGGAGTTCGCGCTGACCTCCTTCCAGGTCGGCCAGCTCTCGGTGCGCTACAACTCGCTCGACCAGTCCGACGTCAACTGGATCTCGGACACCCTGTTCATCCTCTTCAACGAGGCCTCGCCGTTCATCACCAGCGCGATCACCGACCCGGTGACACCGGGCACCCTCTTCACCGGCCGCGAGCACGTGTTCCGCTCGAAGAACTGGGGCCGCGCCGTCGGGCTGACCAAGGCCAAGCACCGGCAGCACTGCAACATCTGGACCGGCGACGGCGACATCGACGAGGACGGCACCTACGAGCCGCTCACCGACCTCTGCGACGACTGGAAGGCGCTGGGCAATCCGTCCGTGGCCGGCAGGCTGACCAACGCGGTCTACGGCGACCGCGCCGGCGGGCACATCTCCACGGTGGAGCGCGCCTACAGCGACACCAGCACGCTGTGGGCGACGACGAGCACCGGCCGCGTCTTCATTTCCAAGAACGTCGACAACGCGGACCCCACGACCGTCACCTTCACCCGGCTCGACACCTTGGCCGGCAACGACCCGCCGCGCTACCCGACGGCGATCTTCGTCGACCGCACCAACCCGAACCACGCCTGGATCAGCTACAGCGGCTTCACCGCCAAAACGCCGCTCACGCCGGGCCACATCTTCGAGGTGACTTACAACCCCGGGGCGGGAACGGCGACGTTCACGATGCTCGACTCGCTGGACCCGGAAAATAACTACCCGGACATCCCGGCCAACGCGATCATCGTCACCAACGCGGGCTCCATCTACGTCGGCAACAGCTTCGGAGTCGCGGTGAAGAAGGCCGGCACCGACAAGTGGAAGCCCTCGCCGGCCGGTCTGCCCAATGTCAACGTGGCCGACTTGGTCTACATGCCGGAGAGGGACGCTCTCTTGGCCGGCACGCACGGCCAGGGCATCTGGAGGCTGAAGGTCAAGTAAGCGGAGGAGGGATCCTGCGGTAAGCTGGCGGCGGGTCGCGGCGACGCGGTCCGCCGCCTTTCTTTTTCTCGCCAACCAGGAGCGCGACCGCGCGTCTAAGGGGTCGGGAGGAGCATCCGATGCGCACATATCGCCTCTGTCTCACGATCGCGGCCCTGCTGCTGGCGGCCGCCCCCGCCGCCGCCGACGGCCTCAACGTCACGACGCGGGAGGACCACATCCGCGACTGCTCCGACCTCGAGGTCACCGCCCACGGCCGGCGGGTGGCGCGGGCCGAGGAGTCCTTCACCCTGCCGTCGCCCCGCGGCGCGCGCCTGGTCGTCGAGGGATCGCGCCACGGCGGCGTCTACGTCACCGGCGGCGCCGGGCGGGACTACGACGTGCGGGTCTGCAAGGCGGCCGCGGCGAGCACCCAGGAGGGCGCGGAGCGGCAGCTCGGGCGCATCCGCGTCGAGTCCGCCGACGGCCGGCTCGCCGGCGGCGGCCCGGGCGGCGGCGACTGGCTGGTCTACTTCCTGATCGCGGCACCGCGCGACGCGGCCATGGACGTCGCGGTGAGCAACGGTCCGCTCGCCGTGCGCGACACCGCCGGCGACTTCCGGCTGCGCGCCGAGAACGGACCGATCGCGCTGCGCGGCACCGAAGGCGCCTACGACGTCGCGGTGCAGAACGGTCCGGTCTCGATCTCCGGCGGCGGCGGCGACGTGAAGGTGCGCGCCAACAACGGCCCCATCTCGGTGCGCCTCGCCGACGGCGACTGGGACGGCGAGGGCCTCGACGCCCGCGCCGTCAACGGCCCGCTCAGCCTCTCGGTCGGCGAGTCCTTCCGCTCCGGCGTCGTCGTCGAGGCTTCCGGCAACTCCCCCTGGAGCTGCTCCGGCTGCGCCGCCGCCCGCCGCACCTGGCAAGACGAAGGCCGCCGCTTCGAGCTCGGCGAAGGCCCGGTCCGCGTGCGCCTTTCGACGGTCAACGGGCCGGTGTCGATCAAGGTGCGCTGAGGGCGCAGCCGAGCGCCGTCAGCCGCCGGGCCACCTCGCGATAGTTCACGAAGCGGTGACGAGGGTCTCCAGCCAGAGAGGGCTCGTCGCCTCGTCGACCCGCGTGCTTGGCCTTCTTCGCCGCCGGCAAGCCGGTGGCGGCGATCTGCCACGGCCCCTGGCTCCTGGTCGAGGCCGACGTGCTCCGCGGCCGCACCGCGACCTCCTAGCCTTCGATCAAGACCGACCTGCGCAACGCCGGGGCCCGCTGGGTGGATCAGGAGGTGGTGGTCGACAATGGCCTGGTCACCAGCCGCAAGCCGGACGCCATCCCGGCCTCAACCGCAAGATGATCGATGAGTTCGCGGAGGGGATCCATCGCCGGAGGCGCAGCGCGAGCGAGCGCTCGCCGAGCGGTAAGGACGGCCGCCGCGGGGTCGACCGCGGATCGACACGCTTACGCCGCCGGCCATCTCGAAGGCAGCCTGTCGACGCAACCAGCTCAGGCCTGCTCGAAGTCTTCCCAGGCGATCCCCAACTGACGCACGGCCGCTCGCAGCGTTCCTAGTTTCAGGTCGCGGCTCCCCCAGTCAGGAACGACGGTGACTCGTTTTGCCATGGGATTGAGCCATTTCCGGTGGGAACCGCCACCGCGTCGCGGAAGCTCGTGGCACCCCAGCACCTGCAGCTTCCGGCGGGTTTCACGGTAGGTCATCGAGCCGCCACAACGGTCTCCAGCCAGAACGGGCTATCGGGGTCACTTAGCTGAGTGCTGGCGGGAAGCGGCCGGCCTAGATCTTCGTAGGCTTCGATGACGGCAGCCAGAGCATCGCGGACGTTCGCCAGCGCCTCCTCAATGGAGTCACCTTCCGTTACCAGCTCCGGAAGTAATGGGGAGGTGACCGTAAAGCCGCCCTCGGGTTGCGGTGAGAGGAGAAGGGGAACTTTGTAGAGCATGCGGTGCCTCCCGCTTACGTGTAAGTGGCTAGCTCCGACTCTAGCTCACCGTCGCCTTGGTTAATCGGCAAGACCAGCGGCTGGGGAGAAGCTGATAACCCGGGTGGTCCTCTCGAGGCCGCCGTCGACGATTGGCTCCCGACGGCCGAAGCTCCTAGCGTGAACCCACCCCGCCATCGCTGCGACCGGGCTCATCCCGCCTTGGCGCGCGCTCTCGCAAGTTCTATTGTCATCCAATGGCTCACCTGAGATGACAATTACGATTGTTCGCTCATCGATGCCGCAGTCGCGGAGGAACTGCCTCCACTGCGATTCGGGCCTGAATCGCTGGGTCTCGTAAATCACGTATACGAATGAAGTCCACTCCCGAGACGTGTAGCCCCGAGAGTCAGCGAGGAGCTCGTCTGCGATCTGTGCTGCCGCCTCTTCACTGGCGAGGAACTTGTACTCAATCAGTGTTTGTATCGAAGGAATCCCGGTGTCTGGCACAAAGTTCTTGATTGGCTTTGTCAGGGTCGGCTTGGGCTTGAGGTCTGGGAAGACGCATTTGAGCACTGCTTCAAGCCGCAAGTGAACGGCGCGTTCGTCTTGTGGATGGTTGCCGAAGACCTTTCGATCTGTGATGGAGTACGTTGCGGCGCGTAGTATGGACTCCAGATCCTTTGTGACCGTTCGCGAGGGCTCCGCCGCAAACGTGCTCTGAATGGTTCTGACGTGCCGACGAGCAGGCGCCGCCCACTTCAAATGTGCGTCGCCGTCGGGATCGCGATCGATGGCTGTGAGCCTCTCCGCCTTGGCAGCCTCGAGATCCCTGGCAATGTCCGCGCGCAGTAGCGGAAGTTGAAGTGCTTCGGCTAGGGTCAAGAGCTGGGCGTACGCGAGTTCCAGATACCATTTCACGCTGCTTGCGTACCATTCGTCCTCGCAACCGGACCCAACATACGTGTCCAAGGCTTTGTCGGCCTCGCCGATGTTTGCGGCAATGGTGTCGAGGGAGGCGGCGATCTGCTGTGTTGCTAGGGCCATTGTGGTGGGAGCCAACGTTTCACTGACAACCTAACTTTAGCTTCTATGGCCCTCCGGAGGCGAACGCCGTGCGTGCTGCCGTCGGGTCGTCTCCTACCCCGCGTAGATCTGGATCTCCCGCAGCTCCTTGAGCTTGTCGCGGAGCTCGGCGGCCTCCTCGAACTCCAATCGCTTCGCGGCGGCGCGCATCTCTTTCTCCAGGCGGGCGATGCGCTCGGTGAGGGGGAGCTCGGAGCGGTCGGCGAGCTCGGAGAGGCGGGCGGGAGCGCCGACCGCGTAATAGTCGAGGCTGCTCATCTGCACCAGCGGGCTGTGGATGTCCTTGAGGATCGACCGCGGCTCGATCCCCATCTCCACGTTGTAGCTCTCCTGGCGCACTCGCCGGCGCGTCGTCTCGTCGATCGCCCGGCTCATCGAGTCGGTCACCTGGTCGGCGTAGAAGAGGACGCGACCGTTGAGGTTGCGCGCCGCCCGCCCCGCGGTCTGGATCAGTGAGGTGCCGCTGCGCAGGAAGCCCTCCTTGTCGGCGTCGAGGACCGCGACGAGCGACACCTCCGGCAGGTCGAGCCCCTCGCGCAGGAGGTTGATCCCCACCAGCACGTCGAACTCGCCGCGGCGCAGGGCGGTGACGATCTCCACCCGCTCCAAGGTCTCGACGTCGCTGTGCATGTAGCGCACCTTGAAGCCCAGCTCGGCGAGGTCGTGGGTGAGCTCCTCGGCCATGCGCTTGGTCAGGGTCGTCACCAGCACCCGCTCGCCGGCGGCCGTGACCTTGCGGATCTCCCCTACCAGGTCGTCCACCTGCCCGTGCGCCGGGCGCACCTCGATCACCGGGTCGAGCAGCCCCGTCGGGCGGATCACCTGCTCGGCGACGATGCCGCCGGCCCGCTCCAGCTCCCAGGCCGCCGGCGTCGCCGAGACGTAGATGCGCTGCCCCACCCGCGCGTCGAACTCCTCGAAGGTGAGCGGCCGGTTGTCGAGCGCCGAGGGCAGGCGGAAGCCGAAGTCGACGAGCGTCTGCTTGCGCGAGCGGTCGCCGTGGAACATGCCGCGCACCTGCGGGATCGTCTGGTGGCTCTCGTCGACGACGAGCAGGAAGTCGTCGGGGAAGTAGTCGATGAGGGTCGGCGGCGGCTCCCCCGGCGCGCGACCGGAGAGGTGGCGCGAGTAGTTCTCGATGCCGTGGCAGTAGCCGATCTCGCGCAGCATCTCGAGGTCGAAGCGGGTGCGCTGCTCGAGGCGCTGGCGCTCGAGGAGCTTGCCCTCGGCTTCGAGCCGCGCCAGGTGCTCCACCATCTCGACCTCGATCCCTTCGATCGCCCTCTCCAGCCGATCGCGCGGGGTGACGTAGTGGGTCTTCGGGTAGATGGCGACCTGCTCGACCTCTTGCAGGACGTCGCCGCGCAAAGGGTCGAAGCGGCTGATCCGCTCCACCTCGTCGCCCCAGTACTCCACGCGCAGGCCCACCTCCTCGTACGGGGTGAGGATCTCGAGCACGTCGCCGCGCACCCGGAAGCTGCCGTGGTAGAGGTCGAGCTGCGTCCTCTCGTACTGCATCTCGACGAGGCGGCGGAGGGCGCCGTCCATCGCGAAGACGTCGCCGCGGCGGAAGAACTGCAGCATGCTGGAGAAGGCCTCGGGGGAGCCGAGGCCGTAGATGCAGGAGACCGAGGCGACGATGACCACGTCGCGGCGCTCGAAGAGCGCCTTGGTGGCGCGCAGGCGGAGGCGCTCGATCTCCTCGTTGATCGTCGTCTCCTTCTCGATGTAGGTGTCGGTCTGCGGGACGTAGGCCTCGGGCTGGTAGTAGTCGTAGTAGGAGACGAAGTACTCGACGGTGTTTTCGGGGAAGAAGCTGCGGAACTCCTGGAAGAGCTGCGCCGCCAGGGTCTTGTTGTGCGACAGGACGAGGGTCGGCCGATTGACCTCCTCGATCATCTTGGCGATCGTGAAGGTCTTCCCCGAGCCGGTGACTCCGAGGAGCACCTGCTCCTTGGTCCCGTCGCGCACCCCCTCGACGAGCTGCTGGATCGCCTCGGGCTGGTCCCCCTGCGGCGTGAACGGCGAGACGAGGCGGAAGTCCGGCATAGGAGGCTATTGTAACCAGCCGCCGCGGTGCGTTCTTCCGCGCGGTGATCAGAAACCCGAGCCGGGCGGCGAACCGGGGGGGCGCGTGCGGCCGGGCCGGCGGCGATCTGCCGGCCCGCCAACTCGCGCGTGTGTCGAGCCTTGATCATCGCTCGCCGCGGACGCCCTGGACTTCAAGTCGGCAGACCGTTGTGTTCCCGGGCCGCCTGTTGCATCGCCGCGAGAGCTCGCTCGGCCGGCAGGGTCTGGCCGCGGACGAAGCCGAACCTGGGATCATCGAGGATCGGGGTGAGCGCCAGGCTCTGGCCCGCCTGTCGGGCCACGAAGCTCACGTTGAGCGCCGGGACGCGGACCTCGAAGTAATCGGCGGCCGGCCGCTTTTCCTCGCGGCTGAGCCGATCTCTGACCTCGGTGAGCAGCCGCGAATACTTCGGGGCGCCGAACGAAAGGGCGGCCCATCCCCGCTCCCCGCCGCCGACCGTCAAGGAAGAGCGGGTCTCCTCGCCGACCAGCACCGGGTAGGTCAGCCGATCGGTGGCGGTGAGGATCCCCGCGGTGTCCTGACCGCTCCCGTACTCGCGCAGCCGGTCGAGGCGGATCATGAACTCCTGGATCGGCTCTCCCAGGGTCGCCGAACGGGGCTCGTCCGGGCTGACGAATCCCAGCTCCGCGTAGTTCCGCTCGTTGACCAGGCGA
Organism: Thermoanaerobaculia bacterium; assembly: GCA_036277075.1. Lineage (GTDB taxonomy): Bacteria > Acidobacteriota > Thermoanaerobaculia > Multivoradales > UBA5704 > DASUNQ01. The sequence continues at coordinate 2,626 of DASUNQ010000083.1, read as the reverse complement.
CCGAAGGTCTGCAGCGCTTCCCCGGCGACCGCGGCGGCCGACTTCCTCTCGTCGTCGCCATAGACCGTCGGGCGCTGGGCGGTGGCCGCCGCGGCGCAGCTTGCACAGAGCAGGAAGGAAAGGAGTCGTCTCATCGTCGAACCCTCCACGGACGGGCGCGGGCCCGCCGTCATTGCTTGCGAACCCGGTAATAGTCGTCCCAGTGCGTGTAGCCGCTGCCACCGACGTACGCGGCATAGGTCAGGATGCGCGCATCGCCGACGCACGGCGCCCAGGGGTCGAGAATCGACACGTAGTTCTCTCCGCCGAGCGTCACGTAGCCGGTGGCGGCCATCATGTGCCCGCCGCCGCCGTTCCAGTGCCAGGTGTAGGCGAACGGCCGCTTGCCGCAACGGCTGTTCTGCGACAGCTCGCGGCGCAAGGTGCTCCAGGAGAGCGGCGCGTCGGTGGTGTGTACCGAGGTAAAACCGTACTTCTCGAACTGCGGCCAGCCCCCCTCGACGCACGGCGGGTTGGCCACTGGGTTCGGCCCGCACTGGGCGCAGGGACAGTCGGTGCGGCCGAAGCGGTTGTTGGCCTGGGTGCACTGGTCGACGTTGTTGCCTAGGTAGTGCATGACCATTTGGCCGCTCCCGGCCCAGCACCACATGCCCGTTTCTTGCGGGTGCGAGGTGACCGGCAGGCCTGTGATCGGGCCCGGGCTGCAGCAGCCGGCGAGACCGATGACGACGGCCGCGCAAGCACAGGCTCTCAGGACTCGGGTGCATCCGTTCATCGCGATTCACCTCCTTGGAAAGACCGTTCCTCTCAGGCCCGCCACACGGTCAGCGAGATGAAGAAGAGCGATCCGGATCTCTGACGAATCCGGAAACTGTGATAGCCGGCGCTCAGGTTCGCCGGATGCGGCTGGTTGATCGGACCGTTGAAGGGGAGGGGCCCATAGTTGAAATCGTCGATCAGACACTCCACCTGCGCCGGCCCGCCATGGCTCAGGAGCTGCGCATTGCAGACGTAGGCGCCTGCCGTCGGCGCCCTGAAGTAGCAGTTGATGCGGCCGGTCTTGGTCTGCGCCGAGCCCCAGAACTGGTAGCCGTCGGCGCTGAACCAAGCCCGGCAGTCGGTGATGCAGCGCTGCATGTCGGTGAAGCCGTCGAAATGGTCGGCGTCCCAGATGTCGAGGTAAGTCGCGGTGCCCGTCTTCTGGCAGACCGAAAACGTGGCGACTGGCAGCCAGCGCTGGAACCTGTCGAGGCTCGGGACCTCCTTCAGGATCGCCTCGGCGCCGGCTGTCCGCGCGAGCGCCTGGTGGACGGTCCGCGCGTCGGTCGTGGGCTTGGCCGCCCCGGCGCGGGGCAGCTTCCGTTCGCCGAGCTGCGGGCGCCGGTCCCCTTTCAGCGCGACGCCCAGGGTCAGACGGAACTCCTTCGACCCCTTCACGGTAGGCATGGGTTCTCCTCTCGTTCGCCGCCGCTACGAGCAGGCGGGGTGCTCCGATGGCGCACGATGATGAGGTTGGTGTGGGTCACGGCCGGCGCCCGCGCCCATGGCGGCGGCGATCTCGTCCTGGGTGGGGCCCGTTGATTTCGTGGGGGACGAATGGTCGGCATCGTGGCTCTCTCCCTTCCCTGAGCCCGGGAAGGCTCTCCGATTGGCGATCCGATAGACCCGATATTACAGCAAACCCTCAGTTGAGAGTTCGCAGCTCGGCGATGAGGCGGGGGGAGGTGGCGCGGTGCCAGGGAGAGCGATCGTAGTCGCCCCAGAGGTTGGTGACGGTGAGGCCGGCGGCGCGGGCGCGGCGCTGCAGCTCGGCGAGGGACCAGAGGCGGCCGCGGAAGCTGGCGGCGACGGGAGGCGCGCCGGGCGCCTCGTAGGTGAAGCGCACGGCGCAGACGCGGCTCCCCGGCTCGCAGCGCAAGACCTCCTCCACCGCCAGGCCGCCGGCGCCGCGGTGGGCGATGACGAGCCCGGCGCGCGATGCGGCCGCCCGACGCCGGCGCGGCGAGAGCCAGGCGGCGTCGAGGACGAAGCGCCCGTCCGGCGCCAGGTGGCGGGCCGCGGCGCGCAGCGCCCGGTCGCGGTCGGCGTCCGCGATCAGGTGGACGAAGGGGTCGTCCACGGCGGCGACGAGGTCGAAGGCGGCGCGCAGCCGAAGATGGCGGACGTCGGCCGCGAAGAGCCGCGCGTTGGCGAGCCCCGCCAGCCGGCTCCGCGCCACGGCCAGCAGCTCGGGCGCGACGTCGAAGGCCGTCACCGCGCCGGCGGTCCGGGCGAGGAAGGCGGTCGCCCGCCCGGTGCCGCAGCCGATCTCCAGCACCCGGCATCCCGGCGGCTCCTCCGCCGCCGCGCTCCAGAACGGCCCGTCGCCGCGCCCGGCGAGCTCGCGCTCGTAGAACGGCAGGATGCGGTGGTAGTAGGCGCGGACCGGCTCGGCGCTCCCTCGCACGCTCTTCGGCTCCCTTCGCCGCTACGATACTGTGGGGCCGCGAGAGGCACAGCGAAAGGAGAATCCCCATGTCCGTGGCCAAGATCATCGAGATCAGCAGCGACTCAACCGTCAGCTTCGAGGACGCCATCCGCGACGGCCTGCGCCGGGCGAGCAAGACCGTCAAGAACATCAAGCGCG
>DASUNQ010000082.1:0-16164 GCA_036277075.1 Thermoanaerobaculia bacterium | reverse complement strand
CAGCTCGACCGCCGTGACGTAGCGGGCGCCGCGCCGCTCCCGCTCCTCCTGACCGATCCGCCCGCCGGCGGCCAGCCGCTCGAGGGCCGCGCCGAGGTCCGGCAGCCCGAGGCGGGCCTGGAGCTCGGCGGCGCTCGTCCGGCCGCCGGCGCGCAGCGCGTCGACGATCGCCGCCTCCTCGCGGCTTCTCGGCGGGGCGAGCGCGCCGGCGTCGGTCAGCCAGACGCGGCGATCTCCCCAGGGCGGCAGGTCCGGCGGCAGCATGGCGCGGAAGACCTCGCCCGGCGGCGCCAGGTAGTAGCTGGTGACGAAGCGCGCCAGGTCGAGCAGCTCCGGCCCGAGGACCGGCTCGAGGTCCACGATCTCGTCCAGCGGCCGCAGCTCGATGCCTTCCGGCCGCTCCTCGTGGACCGCCACCACGACGCCGATCAGGCGCCGGCGGCCGACCTGCGTCCGCGCCCGCACGCCGGGGCGGGCGAGCGGCGCGAAGGCCGCGGGGACCTCGTAGGTGAGCGGCGCGGGGAGGGGGATGGGGAGGGCGACGTCGGCGTAGAGCGCCGTGCCGGCCGTGCCGCCCGGCGTCGGCGGTTCGGTCACCGGCGTGGGCTGCTGCGGGGCAGGCGTCCCTCCCCCCGTTGACGGGGGGAGGCCAGGTGGGGGGTAGATGGGATCAACTGGCCTTGCGACGCCCGACCTCGGCGGCCAGGCGCTCGACGTCCTGGTTGCCGGGCTGCAGCCGCCGGAGCTCGGCGATGACCGCCTCGGCGCCGGCGTAGTCCTGGAGGTCGAAGGCGAGCACCACGACCTCGTTGAAGCGCGATTGCCAGTGGTCGGGCGCGAGCCGCTGGGCGCGGTCGAACAGCGAGATCGCCCCCCGCGGATCCCCCAGCTCGCGGTAGGTGACGCCGAGGTCGGAGAGGACGTCCGGCTGGTCGGGGCGCAGCTTCAGATACTGCTCGTAGAGCTCGCGGGCCCGCGCCCAGTTCTGGATGTCGAAGTTGAGATTGGCCAGACGCATGACGGCGTCCGCGTCGTCCGGGTTGGCGGCGACGTGGTCGCGCAGCCTGCGGATCTCCTCCATCGGCGGCGCGCCGGCGCCTCCCGGCGCCCCCCCCGCCTGCGGTCCCGCCGCCGCCGGCCCTCCTCCGGCCTCGGCGGACGGCGGCGAGTCCCCGGGCAGGGCCATTCCGGGGGGACGCCGCGGCGGCTGGAGCTTGAGGGCGGTGATCGCCTCGGACGTCACGTACCCCGCGACGAAGCCCAGGAAGAGCCCCGCCACGATGAACAGCAGGTTGTCCTTGTTCAAGCGTCGGCGGGGAGAGGGCGGGCCGTCAGCTCGCCCGGGCGCTCAGCCGCTTCTCGAGGCTGGAGGTCAAGGCCTGCTCCACCATCGCCTCGGACTCGCGCTCGGGGATGTCCCTGACGTGCGCCACCTCGCTGACGATGAAGTACTTGGCGCGCTCGTACATCTTCTTCTCGCGGAACGAGAGGCTCTTGCGCTGCGAGACCAGGCGGAGGTTCTTGAGCACGTCCGCGACCTCGGTCAGCCGGCCGGTCTTCATCTTGTCGAGGTTCTGCTTGTAGCGCCCCTTCCAGTCCTTGTAGGTGTCGATGTTGCCGTCCTCGAGGATGTCCAGGAGGATGCGGATCTCCCGCGAGGGGCAGAGCGGCCGCAAGCCGACCAGCTCGAGGTTGGTCTTCGGGATCATCACCTTCGAGTTGTTGGACAGCAGCCGCAGGTGGTAGTACATCTGTTCGATCCCATCCATCTTGGCGGGCTCGATCTTCTCGACCACGCTCACGCCGTGGTTGGGGTAGACCACTTTCTGACCGACCTTGAATGTCACGTTCCCGACTCCCTTGGATCTGCTGAGGATGAAGCGGCGTATAGCAAGCAAGTCGCTGGCGGACTTGCGCTTACGTCTGCATTTATACACCAGGACGAACCCTCCGTCAAGGCGCGGGAAGACGTTCGGGCGACGGCCGGGTTACGATCTGCGCGCGCCGGAGTGGCGGAATGGCAGACGCAGGGGACTCAAAATCCCCCGCCCGCAAGGGCGTGTGGGTTCGACTCCCACCTCCGGCACCAGGCCAGCCGTGGGGATCCAGAGGGCGAAGGGCCAGTTTTCGCACCCGCCGTGGGAATCCCGGAGCTGGGGCGGGAAATGGCGCGACCGCGCCGGAAGACCCCGCGGGCGGCGGGGACAATGCCCCGGCCGCCGCGGAGCATGCCGCGGCGGCGCCCCCAAATGCCGCGGCGGGCGGCGGAGACTCCGCGGGCGCCCCGGGAAATGCCGCCGCGGCCGCGGGAGATCCCGGAGCGGCTGTGGAGGACGTTCCGGGGGGTCTTGGGGTAGCGGCCCGGGAGTGATCTCCGGGGCCTGGCCGGAATGTCCCGAGGTCCGCTCCGACGTCTCGCCCCGTCCCGCGCGGTATCATGGCCGCCGCGATGAACCGGCGGAGCCTGACGATCCCCTACGCCGACGATCTCCTCGTCTCGCTCAAAGAGACCCCGGAGGAATTCGAGGCCGAGGCCCGGATCCTACTGGCCGTTAAGTTGCTCGAGATGGGCCGGATCTCTACCGGCCGGGCGGCGGAGCTGGCTGGCCTTCCGCGGACCGAGTTCCTGCACGCCCTACACCGTTTCAAGGTATCCCCCTTCAGCGACGACCCGAACGAGCTCGATCGAGACGTCGCGAATGCCCTCAGCTGAGCGGCCGGTCGTCGTCGACTCGACGCCGATCATCGCCCTCGCCGGCCTCGGGCATCTAAGTCTTCTCGGGCAGATCTACCGCGAGGTCCTCGTGCCCCCAGCCGTGTGGGACGAGCTGGCGAGCGGGCGTCTCAAAGCGGGCGGCTCCGAGGACCTGTCCACGGCCCCGTACATTCGGGAGGTCGCCCTCGCGGAGCCGGGTCAGGCAGAACTCTTCCCGGATCTCGACCGCGGAGAGGCCGAAGTCATCGCCCTCGCCGTGCAGAGCGATGCCCGCCTGGTGATTCTCGACGATCGCCTCGCCCGCCGGCGCGCCACCCGGCTGGGGCTCAACCTCACCGGCACCTTGGGCGTCCTCCTCGCAGCCAAGAAGGTGGGCCTGCTCAGCGAGATTGCACCCCTGCTCGACCGGCTCGGCGAGAACCGGATCTACTGCTCGCCGAGGCTCCGCGCCTTGGTGCTCGAGAGGGCGGGAGAGCGCGTCTAGAACCGACTACTACCGGCCATTGGGCGGCCATTGGGCTCCATGGCGACTCCAACGAGGGACCACCACCGCGAACACGCAGTCAGACAAGTCATAGCGGTCGATTGGTCGGGAGCGAAGCGAAATCCTGGGCGCAAGATCTGGATCGCCGCCGTAGACCAGGGTCGAGAAGCCGAAGGCGAGGATCACCGCCCAGAGGGGACGTGCGCGGGGAGGAGGTCGCCGGGGAGGAGCTTGGCGGCGAGGACGCCGAAGCCCCAGCCGAGGAGGAAGCCGACGACGCCACCGAGGAGGGACAGGGTCACCGCCTCGATCAGGAACTGCAGAGCACGTCCTGCCGCCGCGCTCCCCGGGCCGCGATGCCGGCCTCGTGCGTCACCAGCAGCACGGTGTTGCCGGCGGCGAGCGGACGCGAAAGCGGCGCCTGCGCGACATCAGGAGAACAGAGCCTCGGCAGGGCCCGCACTTGGGGGAGCGGTCTCCGCGCGAGGGGGACGGCCGCCCCCGCAAGGGGCTGAGATGCGCCCTCGTGGAAGAGGCCCTTCCCCGCGAGAGGGCGACGTCGCCCCTGCCGGGAGGGGCGGTGCCCCTCGCGGGGCGGACGACCGAGCTTCTGCGGGAGCCGTCGCCCCACGAGCGGAGCGTCTTCCCCCTCGACTCCCGGCCGTCTTCCCGCCTGGGCGAAGCTATCTCCCTCGAGCTCTCCGCGCTTCCCCTGCCGCCCGCTCGCCCCGCCCGGACGACCCGGGAGGTTCCCCCCGAAAGCCGGGAGTCCTTCCCGACGCGCGAGGAGACTGCCCCGGCGCCTTGGCTCCCCGACGTCAAAACGCCAGGTGGAGAACCACCAACAGGAGGTGAGGCCCGCGGGGCACTCCCCCGGGGGAGCTCTTCGCAAGCGCCGGCAACACCCTTCGCAGTTCTTCGTGGGTCCCGCGCAAAGCGAAGCGCAGGCGGGAGCCCACCTCTCGCACTCCACAAGGCTCGCGCCGGTCCCCCGGGGGAGCGCCCCGCGGGCCTCACCGGCCCGAGCGGTACCCCCCGCTGCTGCCCTATTCGTACCGCAGCGCCTCGATCGGGTCCAGCCGGGCGGCCTTGGCCGCCGGGTAGATGCCGAAGAAGACGCCGACGAGGGTCGAGAAGCCGAAGGCGAGGATGACTGCCCAGAGGGGGACGTGCGCGGGGGGGAGGTCGCCGGGGAGGAGCTTGACGGCGAGGACGCCGAAGCCCCAGCCGAGGAGGAGGCCGACGATCCCGCCGAGGAGCGACAGCGTCACCGCCTCGATCAGGAACTGCAGCAGCACGTCCTGGCGCCGCGCCCCCACCGCCTTGCGGGTGCCGATCTCGCGCGTCCGCTCGGTGACCGAGACCAGCATGATGTTCATGATGCCGATGCCGCCGACCAGCAGGGCGATCCCCACCACGCCCCCGACCACCGCCGTCGTGCCGCGCAGGATCGCGCCGGCCGTCTCCAGGATCTCGTCCTGGGTGGCGATCTGGAAGTCGTCGGGCTCGCCGGCGGGGATCTTGTGCCGCTGCCGCAGCAAGGCCTTGATCTGGTCCTTGATCTGCTCGACGTCCTCGGGGCTCTCCGCCTGCAGCCGCAGCCGCACCAGGTTGGCGCTCTCGCGGCCGAAGAGGCCCACCGCCGAGTCGAAGGGCAGGTAGACCAGGTCGTTGTAGTTCATCCCCAGCGACTGCCCCTTGTCCTCCATGACGCCGATGACCGTCGCCGGGTACTTGCCGATGTAGATCTCCTTGCCCAGCGGCTCGCGGCCGAGCTTGAGCTCCTCCACCACCTCCGAGCCGACCACCGTCACCTTTTTGCGCGTCTCGAGGTCGAGCCGCGAGAAGAAGCGCCCGTGCTCGACGCCGTAGTTGGCGACCTCGGGCCAGTCCTGGTTGGTGCCGAAGACGAAGTCCGGCTGGTGCTGGCGGTCGCGGTACTTGACCTTGTCCTGGCCGATCAGGACCGGCGTGATGTAGCGCACGCCGGGGACCTTCTCCTTGATCGCCAGGCCGTCCTCCCAGGTGAGCTTGATCTGCCGCGCCGCGACGCCGGGGATGGCGCGCCCGAAGTCCGGGTCGATGAGGACGAAGGTCGCCCCGAGGCCGCCGAGCTCGTTGCTGATCATGAACTGCAGCCCCTGGACGATCGAGACCACCGCCACCACCGCCGCCACGCCGATGACGATGCCGAGCGTGGTGAGGATCGAGCGCATCTTGTTGGCGCGCAGCGCCCCGAGCGCGATGCGGAAGTTCTCGAGGAAGACCATCGCCGGCTCGGCTCAGGCGGGCGGTGCGACCGGCGCCGGGGGGCTCGCGACCGCCGCCGGCCGGGAGGCGCGCGCGGTCGGGTGGTCTTCGAGCACCTTGCCGTCGCGCAGCACCACCTGGCGGTGGGCGTGCGCCGCGATGTCGGCCTCGTGGGTGACCAGGAGCACCGTGTTCCCCGCGGCGTGGAGCTCGTCGAAGAGCTGCATGATCTCGGTCGAGGTGGCCGTGTCGAGGTTGCCGGTCGGCTCGTCGGCGAGCAGCAGCGAGGGCTCGTTGACCAGGGCGCGGGCGATCGCCACCCGCTGCCGCTGCCCCCCCGAGAGCTCGTTCGGCTGGTGGTGCATGCGGTCGCCGAGCCCGACGCGCTCGAGGGTGCGCTGCGCCCGCGCCCGCCGCTCGGCCCGCGGCAGGCCGGCGTAGATGAGCGGCAGCTCGACGTTGTGCAGGGCGTCGGTGCGGGCGAGCAGATTGAACGTCTGGAAGACGAAGCCGATCTCGCGGTTGCGGATGCCGGCGAGGGCGGAGTCGTCCAGCTCCTCGACCGCCACGCCGTTCAAGCGGTACTTGCCGCCGCTCGGGGTGTCGAGGCAGCCGATGAGGTTCATCAGCGTCGACTTGCCGCTCCCCGAGGATCCCATGATCGCCACGTACTCGCCGCGCTCGATGTCGAGGTCCACGCCGTTGAGGGCGTGCACCTTCTCCGCCCCCATGTCGTAGACCTTGTGCAGGTCGCGCAGCTCGATCAGCGGCATCAGTCGTCGTCCTCCTCGTCCTCGTCCTCGCGGCGGTCGCGGGCGCTGCGCCGGTCCTCGGCCTCGCTGGTCTCGCTGATCCGCACGGCGTCGTCGTGCCGGAGGTCCCGCAGGACGCGGTAGGGTCCGGCGCCGACCTCCTCGCCGGGCTTCAGGCCGGAGACGATCTCGACGTGGGTCTCGTCCGAGAGCCCGGTCTTGACCGGCCGCTGCAGGGCCTTGCCGTCGGCGACGACGAAGACCACCTTGATCTCCTCGGCGTCCTCGTCGGGCTCCCCCTTCGCGTCGAGCGGCGGGCGGTCGACCACCGCCTGGATCGGGATCACCAGGGCGCCCTGGTGGGTCGCGGTGTCGATCTCGGCGCGCACCGACATCCCCGGGCGCAGGTCCTCGTCCGGCTTGTCGAAGAGGAGCTTGACCTCGAAGAAGGTGACGTCCGGCTGCTGCGGCTTGGTGATGCTGGAGCTCCCCACCTCCACCACCCGGCCGCTGTAGGCGCGGTCGGGGATGGCGTCCACTTTGAGCCTCGCGGTCTGGCCGGGGCGGACGTAGACGATCTCGGTCTCGTCGACGTCCACCCGCGCCAGGATCTCCGAGAGGTCGGCGATGGTGCCGATGACCGAGGCCGGGTTGTTCATCGTCCCCGAGACCACCACCTCCCCCTCCTCGGCCGAGAGCTTGATCACCCGGCCGGAGAGCGGGGCGTAGATGGTCGTCTTGCCGAGATCGTCGCGCGCCCGGCTGAGCTGCGCCTCGGTCTGCTGCACCGCCTCGCGCGCCCCCTGCACCTGCAGGCGCAAGGAGCGCTCCTCGAGCTCCGCCGCCTCCAGCTGCTCGCGCGACACGACCCCCTGAGCCGACAGCGTGCGGGCGCGCTCCAGCTTGCGGCGGGCGTCGGCCAGGGCCACCTCGGCGCGGGAGACGGCGGTGCGGGCGCTGCGCACCTGCGCCGCCCACTGGTCGCGCTCGGCGACGAAGGCCTCCCTCTCGAGGTCGAGGAACGGCCGGCCGGCCTCGATGCGGTCCCCCTCCTCGACGTACAGCCGCTCGATTTTGCCGACGACATGGGCCGAGATGTTGACCTTCTCGCGCGGGTCGATCTCGCCGCTCGCCTTGACCAGGCGGGAGATGTCCCGGCGCTCCACCGCCTCGGTGTAGACCTTCTTCCCCTTCTCGCCGCGCGAGCCGCGGACGCTCGCGAAGACGATCGCCCCGAGCATCAGGACGACGGCCACGGCGATGAGGACCTTCTTCACGCGCCGCCCCCCTGCGCCGCGCCGAGGGCCGCTAAGCCGACTTTGATCGCGATCCCGACGGCCCACAGTCCGAGGACCGCGGCCGCCGCCTTGCCCAGCGAGACCTTGGCGGCGATGCGGTAGCCGATCATGAGCAGCACGACGCACCAGATGGTGAAGAACTCCATGCTCGCAAGCAGCTCGAGGAGCACCGGCCCGGTGTCCTCGGGGGCGAAGGCGCCGAGGGAGGACATCAGCATGCCTGTCTTCAAGTCCTCGTAGCCGAGCGAGTCGCGCGACAGCACGACCGGGATCTCGAGCAGCGCCTCCACCGCCTTCGGCATCATGGCGTGGAGCGAGACGGCGAGGCTGGTGCGGTAGTTGATGGTGCCGCCGAGGAGCGCGAACACCCCCCAGAGAACGAGCGGCACGCCGAAGTAGATGAACATCGGCCCGATGAGCCCGACGGCCATGCCGCAGCCGCGGATCATGCCGCCCGCCTGCTCCATCTCCGGCGGCATCTCCCGTCCCTCCGCCTCCATCTGCTGGCGGGCGATCTCGAGGAAGTCGGCCCTCTGGACAAACAGCAGGAAGGCGACGAGCCCTAGCACCAGGAGCACCGCGAAGGCCACCACCCACGTCGGCCGCTCGGCGATCGAGCGGAAAGTCTTCCCCGGGGCGATCAGCACCGATACCAGACGTCCGAACGCCGACTCGTGCATGGCTCCCTCCCTCAGAACGTGAAGCGCTGCACCTCCGCCTCCTGGTCGGCGACGTCGATCCCCTTCTCCTCGAGCAGGCGGCCGGTGGCCAGATAATAGTCGGCCAGCGCCCGTCGGTAGGTCGTCACCGCCGTCACCTCGCGGCTCCGCGCCTCGGCCAGATCCTCCTGGATCTCGTTGATCCGGTAGCTGGTGGACATGCCGTTCTCGTAGCGCTTGCGCTCGGCGTCGAGGTTGCGCTCCTGGAAGACGCGCGAGGCGCGCGCCGCCTCGATCTGTTTGGCGGCGGTGTCGACGGCGCGGGCCGCGGTCCGCACCTCGGTGACGATGCCGGTCCGCAGGTCCTCGAGCTCGGCCCGCTCGCGCTGCACCGCCAGCTCGGCGCTCGTGCGCTGGGCGCGCGCCGCGCGGTTCTGCAGCGGGTAGGCGAAGGTGAGGGTCGCCGACCAGGTGTCGAAGTCGATGCCGGTGAGCTGCTCGAAGGCGTCGCCGAAGCCGCCGGGGACGATGCGGCCGGTCGGCTCGTTGGTGATCGGGTCGCGCTCGAGGAGGTCCCCGCCCAGGCCCGAGTAGTTGTAGCGGATCGCCAGGTCGACGTCGGGCTGGGTCTGGTTGGCCAGATAGCCGGCGTCGATCTCCTGGCGCTGGATGAGGAGCTGCTGCTGGCCGAGCTCCCAGCGCTCGGCGAGCGCGGTGGCGATCGCCTGGTCGAGGTCGATGTCGACGCGCACGCTCTCCGGCGGGGTCTGCGGCTCGATCGGCAGCTCCCAGAGCTCGCCCGCAGGAAGGTTGAGCAGGCGCCGGAGCTGGTCGGCGGCGTCGTCGACCCCGGCGCCGGCGCGGATGATGTCCTCCTCGCGCAGCGCGATCGCGGCCTCGCTCTGCACCATCTCGAGCGGCGCCATCGTCCCCACCTCCACCTGGATGCGGTTGCGCTCGTGCAGCTCGCGGGCGAGCCCGAGGCTCTCCTCGGCGACCACCAGCTGCTGTCGCGCTTCGACCAGGTTCCAGTAGGCGGTCTCGACGTCGCGCACCGTCGTCGCCACCTGGCGCTCGAACTCGGCGCCGCTCACCCGGCTGTCGAGCCGGGCGAGGCGGAGGCCGTACTCGGTGGCGGCGCGGCCGAAGTCGCGCAGCAGCGGCTGGTTGTACTCGAAGCCGGCCTCGCTCCGGAACTGCGGGTTGAGGGTCTGGAAGAGGTTGTTGGTGCCCGTCCGGTCGTTGTTCCAGAAGACGCTCACGTCGCCGCCGGTCGGCAGGAGCTGCGACACCCCGACGTTGGCGACCTGCTGGTCGAAGGCCGAGGCTTCGAGCTGCGAGCCGGTCGGGACGGTGCGGTCGAGAGCGCGGGCGAAGGCCTCCGCCCGCAGGTCGTAGATGCCGAGGTTCTGGAAGACGGAGTAGCGCGACCGCTGGCGCTCCAGGCGCTGGACCGCGATCGACAGGTTCTGGCGCAGGGCGATGGCGACGGCGTCGTCGAGACTGAGGAGGAGCTTGCCGTCGCCGCGCACCGGCTCCGGCGCCGGCGGCCGCTGGCCCGGATCGGCGCTCACCTCGAGACGTGCGCCGGGCGCGGGCGGAGCCGCCGCAGGCGGAGCCGCCGCGGGCGGAGTCGCCGCGGGCGCCGGTTCTTGCCCCGCCGCCGGGAAGACGGCGCCGAGCGAGAGGAGCAGGCAGGCACAGAGCTTACGCATCGCAAACACCCTCGTGTGATGAAGTGGTCCCGAGACGGAGCGCGGGGGCACTGCCCCCGCACCCATCCTACGTCGCCGCCCCGGAAAAGTTCCGCGCTGCGGCATGGCTTTCCGGCAACAGCTCGAAGGGGTAGAAACATGCCGCCCGCTGGCCGGGGGCCACTTCGGCGAGCGGCGGCGTCTCGGCGGCGCAACGCGGCCGCGCGATCGGGCAGCGCGGGTGGAACGGGCATCCGCCCGGCGGGTTCGTGGGGCTCGGCGGCTCCCCCGGCAGCACGATGCGCTGCTTCCGGCCGCCGGGGACCGGCTCGGGCACCGCCGAGAGCAGGCTCGCGGTGTAGGGGTGCGCCGGGCGGGCGAAGAGGCGCTCGCGGGGCGCCAGCTCGACGATGCGGCCGAGGTACATGACGGCGACGCGGTCGGCGATCTGCTCGACCACCGCCAGGTCGTGGGCGATGAAGAGGAGGGTGAGGCCGAAGCGGGCCTGGAGGTCGGCGAGGAGGTTCAGCACCTGCGCCCGCACCGACACGTCGAGCGCCGAGATCGGCTCGTCGGCGACCAGGAGCTGGGGGCGGGTGGCGAGAGCGCGGGCGATGCCCACCCGCTGGCGCTGGCCGCCGGAGAGCTCGTGCGGGTAGCGGTCCGCCAGGCCCGACGCCAGGCCGACCGTCTCGAGCAGCTCGGCGACCCGCGCCTGCCGCTCGCGCCGCCGCAGCCCCTCGTGGACCTCGATCGGCTCGCCGACCGCGTCGCCCACGCGCAGGCGGGGGTTCAGCGAGCCGTAGGGGTCCTGGAAGACCATCTGGAAGTGCCGCCGCTTCCGGCGCAGCGCCTCGCGCGGCAGCGCCAGCAGGTCCTCGCCGGCGAAGCGCACCCGCCCGGCGGTCGGCTCGACGAGGCGGATGAGGCAGCGGCCGAGGGTCGTCTTGCCGCTCCCCGACTCCCCCACCAGGGCCAGGCACTCGCCGCGCTCGACCGTGAGGTCCACGTGGTCGACGGCGCGGACGACGCCGTGCAGGCGCTGGAGGAGGCCGCGCCGGACCGGGAAGTCCTTGCTGACGCGCTCGGCCTCGAGCAGCGGCCCCGCCGGCGCCTTGCCGTCGACCGCGGCGGTCACGCCGTGGCTCCCGAGACGACGGCCGGGTCGTGCAGCAGGCAGCGCGCCGTCCGTCCGCCCGGCAGCGCGTAGAGCGGGGGCACGACCGCCGGGCAGGGCGCGAAGACCTCCGGGCAGCGCGGATGGAAGGCGCAGCCGGACGGGCGGTTCGCCGGGTCGGGCACCTGCCCGGGGACGGCCGGCAGCCGTCCGCGGGCCGCCGGCGCGCCCAGCCGCGGCAGGGCGGCGAGCAGGGCACGGGTGTAGGGGTGCGCCGGGCGCGCGAAGAGGTCGCCGACGGCGGCCTCCTCGACGACCTCGCCGCAGTACATGACGATCACGCGCTCGCAGGTCTCGGCGACCACCGCGAGGTCGTGGGTGATGAGGAGGACGGAGAGCCCCAGCTCCTGGCGCAGCCGCTCGAGGAGCTCCAGGATCTGGGCCTGGACGGTGACGTCGAGCGCCGTCGTCGGCTCGTCGGCGAGGAGCAGGTCGGGGCCGGCGGCGAGGGCCATCGCGATCATCACCCGCTGGCGCTGGCCCCCGGAGAGCTGGTGCGGGTAGTCGGCGAGGCGGCGGCGGGGATCCGGGAGGGCGACGAGGTCGAGGAGGCGCACGGCCTCCTCGCGCGCGGCGCGGCGCGAGAGCGGCCGGTGCGCCCGCACCGCCTCGGCCACCTGGAAGCCGATCGAGTAGACCGGGTTGAGCGCCGTCGCCGGCTCCTGGAAGACCATGGCGATGCGCCGCCCGCGCACCCGGCGCAGGCGCGGCTCGGAGAGGGCGAGGACGTCCTCGCCCTCGAGCAGCACACGCCCGGCGGCGATCCGCCCGGGCGGTGGCACCAGCTTGAGGAGCGCCAGGGCGGTGAGGCTCTTGCCCGAGCCGGACTCGCCGACCAGCCCGACCAGCTCGCGCCGGCCGACGGCGAGCGAGACGTCGCGCACCACGGCCACCCGCCCTTCGCCGGCCGGGAAGTCGATGGTGAGCCCCTCGACCCGCAGCAGCGGGGCGGAGGCCTCAGGTCCCGAGGTGCCGGAGCCAGTCAATGGTGCAGGCGACGCCGAAGCCCGTGGCGCCCCGGTAGCCCTCCTCCTTGGGGTCCACCCAGGCCACGCCGGCGATGTCGAGGTGCGCCCAGCGGGAGAGGCCGCCGACGAACTGCGAGAGGAAGGCGGCGGCGGTGTTGGCGCCCCCCCAGCGGCCGGCCGAGTTCTTGAGGTCCGCGTGCGTCCCCTTCATCTCCTCCACCCACTCGGGCCAGAGCGGGAGGCGCCAGAGGCGCTCGCCGCTGCGCGCCGAGGCGGCGAGGAGCTCGGCGGCCAGCGCGTCGTCGGGCGTGTAGAGGCCGGCGGCGAGGTGGCCGAGGGCGACGACGCAGGCGCCCGTCAGGGTGGAGAGCTCGAGCAGGGCGTCCGGGCGCTCCTCGGCGGCGAGCGCCAGCGCGTCGGCCAGGATCATCCGCCCCTCGGCATCGGTGTTGGTGATCTCGACCGTCTTGCCGTTGTAGCAGCGGACGATGTCGCCGGGCCGGTAGGAGCGGCTGTCGAGCATGTTCTCGGCCAGCGGCAGGTAGAGACGGAGGCGGACCGGCAGCTCCAGCGCGGCGGCGGCACGCGCCGCGCCCAGCGCGGCGCAGGCTCCGCTCTTGTCGTACTTCATGTCGCCCATGTCGAGCGCCGGCTTGATCGAGATGCCGCCGGTGTCGAAGGTCACCCCCTTGCCGACCAGCGCCACCACCGGGCCGCTCCCGCCGCGCTCCAGGCGGAGGAGGCGGGGCGGGTGGACCGAGCCGCTGCCGACCGCCAGCACCCCGCCCATGCCGCGACGCTCGAGCTCGGCGGCGTCGAGCACGGTCATCGCGAAGCCGTTTCGCTCCGCCAATCCGCGCGCCTGGTCCTCGAGCCAGTCGGGGGTGCCCTCGTTGGCCGGGGCGTTCGCCAGGTCGCGCGCCCAGCCGACCGCCTCGGCGACCGCGGAAGCCTCCTCCGCCGCGCCCCGGTAGGTCCCCTCTTCGCCGCTCGGCGGCAGCACCTCGAGCGCCGCGAGCGCGCCGCACTTCCTCTCCGTCTGGTGTCGCTCGTAGCTGTAGCCGGCGAGGGCCGCCGCCCGCAGCACCCGCGCCGCCGCGGCGGGCCCGACGGTCTCCGGGTGCCGCGGCAGCAGCACCGCCAGCCGGGTGAAGCCGTTGCCGCGGGCGGCGTCGACGAGCCCCCCGAGCCAGGCGGAGAGCCGGCGATCGGTGAGCTCTACGCGCTTGCCGAGCCCGTGGAGCTGCACGACGCCGGCGCCGTCGCCCGCGGCGGTCTCGCCGCACTGCTCCTCCTTCCCCTTCCAGCCGGCGCGGGACGCGATCGCCTGGAGGGCGCGGCGGGGCGCCTCGGACAGGCCGTCCAGGGGGGGCGCCTCCCCCTCGAAGCAGGCGGCCGCGAGCAGCTCCCAACCCGCCGCACCGGGCGCGGCGATCGCGACGGGAATGGTCCGCCCCATGTCCTTATGCTATACGTAACCCTCTCCAGGCACCGGCTCGAAAGACGACCCACAGGCGACCGCGCTGGATGCCCTCTTCGCTCCTCCAAATCCTCCCCGGGCCCTTCAACTTTCTGCGCCCCGAAGAGGGGGAGCTGCGCAGACTGCTGCCCGAGATCGCCTCCTCGCTGCCGCTGCCGAAGGCGGTGTTCCTGGAGGACGAGACGGCGACGCCGCTGCAGGGGTTTCCGGTCCTCCTCTCCGACGGGCTCGCGCAGTTGCGCGAGGCGCTGGCGCAGTACGTGCTGCACGAGGAGCGGCTGCAGCTCGCGATCCTCCGCCGCGAGCCCCCCGAGATCCGCGCCTACAACCTCGCCTGGGAGCGCTACCGCGAGCTGCTGGCGCGGGCGGTCGAGAACGCCACCCTGTCGAGCTACGGCCGCCGGTTCCCGGAGATCTTCTGGCTCCACCACTCGCTCGACCTGGCGCGCCTGCTCAAGGAGACGCCCCGGCGTGTGGTGCGCGCCGACCTCGAGCTCGGGCGCCGGTCCGGCGACCAGATCAAGTACCGGGTCTACGAGCGGGCGATGGACCGACTCCTGTCCGCCGCCTACGACGTGGCGCAGCGGCTGGCGAGCGCCACCGACGAGGCCGAGGAGGTGCTCTTCCCGCGCCTCCTGACGCGCATGCGCGACAACGTCCTGATCTTCAGCGAGGACCACGTCGGCCGCGACCTCGCCGAGCTGGGCAGCTACTTCCACGGCATGCTGCGGATCGACGGCCGCGACTTCCGCGAGCGGCTGGAGCGGACGGTGCGCTGGCACGTCGAGCAGCTCGAGACCGACCGCGAGCTGCGCGAGGCGGTGACGCACCTCCTGGGCGTGGAGCCCTGGCATGCGCGCGAGGAGGCGCTCAAGCGACCGGGCTACCTCTCCTACCTCGCCACCCGTCGCGGCTACAGCCCGGTGAAGCTGCTGCCGCCGCCGCTGCTGTCGGTCTGGGAGGGGCTCCTGGTCAAGCTCCAGGAGTTCGAGGCGCTGCACGCGATGCGGCGGCTGCTGCTCACCGTCGAGCGCCGCGGCGCGCTGCTCATCTGCCGCGATGGGTCCGGCGGGCGCGGCGGGCTGCGCGGCGAGATCCGCCTCTCCCCCGCCACCCGGCCGCTCGACTTCCTCGAGCCCTGGGTCCTGGACCCGAAGGTCGACCGCTGCGGCATGATCTACGACATCAGCGAGTTCTCGGAAACCGTCTCGTACCTCCACCGCTCCGGCGCCGAGATCCAGGACGCCGGCTTCCGCGCCATGTTCCGCTTCCAGCGGCGGGTCAACGGCCTGGCCGCGGCGCACCGCATCAAGCTCGAGAAGTACCTCGGCGACGGCGCCTTCTACTCCGGCCGCGAGGCGCGCCGCATGCTGCGGGCGGCGGTGGAATTGCAACGCCAGTACCGCGAGGCGCTGCGCGACGGCTTCCCCTTCGACCGCGGGCTGCGCCTGGCCCTCAACTACGGCCAGTACCGGCTCATCCCGATGGGGGCGGGGCAGGAGGGGGTCGGCGAGCATTACGAGTTCTTCGGTCACGGGCTGATCGAGCTGTCGCGCCTGACCTCCGGCAAGACGATGCGCGAGATCGAGGAGGTCAAGAGCCTGCTGGTCAACCAGGGCTACCCCGAGCAGACGGTGAACCGCTTCTTCGAGCCGCTGGCGCGCCGCAACCTCGACGTGGTGGACAAGCAGGAGGAGGCGCGCCCCTTCTACGCTTACATCAGCCGCGACGGCACGCTGGTCAACAACGGCATCGTGGCGACCGCGCGCTTCCTGGCGCAGCTCGACGGCGAGATCCCGGGGGCGGCCCTGCAGCGGACCGCGTGGAGCGGGCGGACCTACGTCGTGCTGCCGCTCGACGGCAGCCTGGCCGTCGGCGTGCGCAAGCTCGGCCTGGCGCGCCTCAAGGGCCTCGAGACCGTCGACGTCTTCGAGGTCGTCGACGGCGCCGACCTCGACCCGGCGAGCTTCGAGGAGGTGACGATCGACGGCCTGTTGGCGGCGCTCGAGCGGGAGCTCGCGGGCCGCCTGGGGAGCGGCTGGGACGAGCCGCGAGGAGCGGCGGAGGGAGGACGATGAGCGAGCGGACGAGCGGCGCGGCGCTGGAGGAGGCGGTCTCGCGGACGGAGCTGCCGGGGCTGCCGCCCCCCCGGCGCGGCAAGGTGCGCGACGTCTACGACCTCGGCGAGCGGCTGTTGATCGTCGCCACCGACCGGCTCTCGGCCTACGACTTCGTGCTCACGCCCGGCATCCCCGGCAAGGGGAAGATCCTCAACCAGCTCTCCGCCTTCTGGTTCGAGCGGCTGGCGGACGCGGCCCCGCACCACCTGCTCGCCACCGAGCCGGCCACCTTCCCCGAGCCGCTGCCGCGGCACGCGGCGCTCCTCGCCGGCCGCTCGGCGCTGGTGCGCAAGGCGCGGGTCGTCCCCTTCGAGTGCGTGGCGCGCGGCTACCTCGCCGGCAGCGGCTTCAGGGAGTACGTGGCCGGCGGCGCCGTCTGCGGCATCCCGCTGCCGCCGGGGCTGGTGCGGGCGAGCAAGCTGCCGGAGCCGATCTTCACCCCGGCGACCAAGGCCGACGTGGGGCACGACGAGAACGTCCCCTTCGAGCGCATGGCGGCGGAGGCCGGCGCGGAGCTGGCGGCGCGGCTGCTCGACCTCACCCTGGCGCTCTACCGGCGGGCGGCC